>CACEOY010000003.1 GCA_902561155.1 uncultured Pelagibacteraceae bacterium | reverse complement strand
AATGGTAACGACGATACCTAGATCTTCAATCATAGGATTTATTATAGGAGTTTTACCTGGAGCAGGATCAACCATAGCATCTTTTTTAGCCTACGGCATGGAAAGAAACTTTGTTAAAGATGAGGAAAAACAAAAATTCGGAAAAGGAAGTGTTAATGGATTAGCAGCACCTGAAACCGCAAATAACGCTGCGTGTTCAGGATCTTTTGTTCCCTTACTGACATTAGGAATTCCAGGAAGTGGAACTACTGCTGTAATGTTAGGAGCTTTACTTGGTTTTGGAATTCAACCTGGACCACGTCTCTACCAAACAAATCCTGAAATTTTTTGGTCAGTAATTATGTCTATGTACATCGGAATGGTAATATTATTAATATTAAACTTACCTCTTATTCCTTATATAGCTAGAATACTTGCAGTACCGCGTGCATTTTTAATTCCTTTAATTTTATTTTTCTCTGTAACTGGTATTTATTTAATGTCGTTTAATAATTTTGATATCTATTTGATGATAGGTATTGCTGTAGTAGCAACTATTTTACGGTTATATGAATTTCCCATGCCGCCATTAATTTTAGCGTTTGTTCTTGGGGGTTTAATGGAAGAAAATTTAAGACGATCGTTACTAATAAGTGATGGGTCTTGGGCCTTTCTATGGGATAGACCACTAACTCTCTGTATAATGATTACAATAGTTCTTATAGTCGTTTGGCAAATATATAATAGTTATTTTAAAAAAGGGTAGATTTTTTATAAACGAACGTATTTTTTTTTCTTTTCTAAAGAATAGTCTTTTGCACCGTTAACAACTAAAAATAGCATACCTCCAGCAAGACCTACGTTTTTTAAGAATGCAATAACCTGCATTTGATTAGAGAAATCTAAATGGAAAATAAAAGCCGTCGATAAAGAGAACAATAACAGACCTCCCGCAGCAATCCTGGTTTGATATCCAATAATAACCATAAGAGGGAATAATATTTCAATTATAATTGCTGGAATTAATAAAATTCCTGGAATACCAAATCCTTCCATCCAGCCTACAGTGCCATCATAATTAAATATTTTATTTATTCCGCTAAATAAAAAAATAGCTGAAATCATTATTCTTCCAACAAGATCAAAAAAATTTACCATATCAAATTTAACTCTAAAATTTAATTAATGTCAAAAACGAGTGGTTAAAATTAGGTTTTTTTTTGCATTATCCGCAAGATTACTGGCACAATAAATAGAATCATTAATAGTCTTATAATGTGGTGAAAAGAAACAAATTCTGGGTCTAAATCGAAAAAAATAGCTATTACCGCAACTTCATAAATTCCACCAGGACAATAAGATAATAATAATGTGAAGAAATTTTTATCTATTATTAAACTTGCTATATAAGCTGCTAACACACCAAGAACGACCAAAAAAAAGGTAGCAACAAAACTGTGTAAAGCATTTTTTCCTATTTCACTAAAAGTTTTATTTGCAAACCTACAACCCACAGAAGACCCAAGTATTAATAAACAAAAATCAATAATTCCAGGAGATAATTTGTAACTTGCAACTTCTGTAATCTGTAATAATCCACTAGCTACAAGTGTGCCCGCTAATAGTGCTGCAGGTATTTTCATTTTATCAAAAATGAAAATAATTAGTAAAGATGAAGATATTAAAATTAATAAATCATAAATATTTTGCTCAATAATAAAATCTATATTTTCAATTTTATTTTGATTATAAAAACTATCTACAATAAATGGGAATACAGTTATTATTATTATCAATCTAATTAAGTGCGAAGTAGCAACCTGACTTAGATCAGATTTTTCATCTTCAGCTAAGATTAAAAGTGGACCTAAGGCACCTGGAGCGGCAGAAAAAATTGATGTTTTTTTCTCATATCCTGAAAATCTTTCTAGGTATTTAGAAACCAACAAGACACTAAAAATTATGTAACCTAACATAATTAAAGATGTCCAAATCCATTGGTGCATTTGAGAAAACAAATTTTTGTCTATATAATTTCCAATATAAAGACCTAAGAGTATCAATATTATACTTAAAACCAATCTAGGCATGACTAGTTTTAGACCTAACAGAGACAACAATGACGTTATAATCATAGGACCTAAAAACCAAGCTAAAGGGATGTTAAAATACTCTGCGATTATTGCTGCAGGAATAGAGAATATAATTACTAAAATAAATTCTTTCGAAAAAATCAGTTTAAAATTTTCTTTATTAATTGGTATAGACTGGTTATTCTGCATTTATTATGAATATTGGTTTTTTAGGCTCAGGACATATCACATCTTCTATTATTGAAGGTATTTCAAAATCTAAGCTTAAAATCAAAAAAATTTTTATCTCCCCTCGAAATAAATTAATATCAAAAAAAATAAGCAAAAGATTTAAAAAAGTGACTATCGCAATTAACAATCAACAGGTAATAGATAGATCCAATTGGGTTTTTTTAGCAGTAACGCCCCAAGTAGGAAATAAAATTTTGAATAAACTTAAATTTAATAAAAATAAAAAAATAATTAGTTTTATATCAACTATAAACTTAGAAAAATTAAAAAAATATACAAGAAGTAAAAATATATTTAGAGTTATTCCTTTACCATTTATCGGGATGCGAAAAGGCCCCATCATAATTTGCCCTAAGAACAATAATTTAAAAAACTTTTTTAAGCATCTTGGTAAAGTAATAGAGCTAAAGAATGAAAAAACTTCAAAAGCTTTTTGGTCAACTTCATCGTTCATGGCCTCTTTTTATTTTTTATTAAATCAAACTAGTAATTGGTTAACTTCTAAAGGTATAAAGAAAAAAGATGCTGAAGATTACACTAGAGAACTTTTTTTGGCGTTGTCAGAGGATGCAGTAAATAAAAACAAAAGTTCTTTAAAACAACTGGTGCTAGAATCACAAACACCTGGTGGAACCAATGCTTACGTGCTTAATAAGCTTAAAAAAAAGAAATTTTACAAAGTCCAACAAACAGTTTTAAATAGTATCTTTAAAAAATTTTAAAATTTTAAATATGGATACCGCTTATTTCTTACAACAATTAATTAATGGTGTAACTTTAGGTTCAGTTTATGGATTGATAGCCATAGGTTATACGATGGTTTATGGAATAATCGGCATGATAAACTTTGCTCATGGTGATATTTTCATGGTTGGAGCATTTATCGCTCTTATATCATTTATATTATTCGCACTTACAAGTATTGCATTGCCAATAGTATTATTGTTGACACTTTTAATAGCAATGGTTTTTACAGCTTGTTATGGTTGGACGGTAGAAAAATTAGCCTATAAACCTTTAAGAAAATCTTTTAGATTAGCTCCTCTTATATCAGCTTTAGGAATGTCCATAGTTCTACAAAATTATGTTCAAGCTGCACAAGGAGCTAGAATAAAAACTTTGCAACCAGTAATTCAGGGAGGCTTTACTTTCATGGAAGATACAGGCTTTACGGTATCGTTTAGTTACTTACAAATTTTTATAATTTTAGTAACAATTGTTTTAATGGCAGTCTTTACCTTGCTTATTACTAAAACAGCGCTTGGCCGTGCTCAGAGAGCATGTGAACAAGATAGAACTATGACTGCATTAATGGGAATAAATGTAGACAGAACGATATCAATAACTTTTATAATTGGTTCGTCACTTGCCTCTGTCGCTGGCATGATGTTTGTCATGTACTATGGCGTTATAGACTTTTATATAGGTTTTCTTGCTGGGATCAAAGCATTTACTGCTGCTGTGCTCGGAGGAATAGGCTCCGTACCTGGAGCTATGCTTGGAGGATTATTAATTGGTCTAATAGAAGTTTTTTGGTCGGGATATATTTCAATAGAATATAAAGACATAGCTGCATTTACTGTTTTGGTTGTTGTTTTAATATTTTATCCAACTGGATTTTTAGGCAAGCCTGATATTGAAAAAGTATAAATGAGAAAAATTTTTTTAGTATCTTCAATAAAAGATAGTCTTTTTACAGGTTTAATTGCCTTAGCTTTATTTGGTCCAATAGTAGGTTTAAGAACAGTTGCTAAAAACGAGGTATTAGTTGTAAGCCCTAAATGGTTAATTGTATTAGTTATCGTTATAGTTTGTGCTTTAGGAAGATTTCTAACTAATTTGTATATTTATAATCGAGATCAAAAATATGGAATACAATCAACTATTGGCAAATCAATTACGAATTTTCTAGACACAAAAGGAACTCAAATTGCTTTAAGTGCAATTATTTTCTCAGTTATTTTTCCTTTCCTTCCTTTTACTGATCGATATTTGATGGATATAGCCATCATGATGTTAACTTATATAATGTTGGGATGGGGTTTGAATATTGTAATTGGATTAGCAGGATTACTTGATCTTGGTTACGTTGCATTCTATGCGGTAGGTGCTTACTCTTATGCATTGTTTGCAATTCATTTTGGATGGTCTTTTTGGATTTGTTTACCTATAGCAGGAATTTTTGCTGCTATGTTTGGAGTATTGTTAGGTTTCCCAGTTTTAAGACTAAGGGGTGATTATCTTGCAATTGTTACATTGGCATTTGGTGAAATGATAAGAATTCTTTTATTAAATTGGTATCAACTTACAAAAGGACCAGATGGTTTAACAGGCATACCCAGACCATCTTTTTTTGGCTTACCGTTTAAAAGTTTTCCAGATGAAGGAGAGCAAACATTTCATACTTTTTTTGGTTTAGAATATAGTCCTATGCAAAGAATAATATTTTTATATTATTTAATATTAGTCTTAGCTTTAATTACAAATCTTTTTACAATTAAAATAAGAAGATTACCTATAGGTAGGGCTTGGGAGGCTTTAAGAGAGGATGAAATAGCATGTAAGTCCTTAGGAGTTAACCCTCGAAATACTAAACTAACTGCATTTGCTATAGGAGCAATGTTTGGAGGTTTTGCCGGTTCTTTCTTTGCAACTAGACAAGCTTTTATTAGCCCAGAAAGTTTTACTTTTATTGAGTCAGCTATAATAGTTGCAATTGTAGTTCTTGGTGGCATGGGTTCTCAAACAGGTGTGGTTTTAGCAACTGTTTTTTTAATTGGTTTAATAGAAGTTTTTCGAGATTTCGAGTCGTATAGGATGATTGCTTTTGGAGGTGCTATGGTCTTGATAATGATTTTTAGACCCAGGGGTATATTAGCAACTAGAAAACCAACAATAACTCTTCACAAAAAAGAGGTTACTAAATGACACAAAAATTATTAGATGTTGAAAATTTGACCATGAGATTTGGAGGACTATTAGCGATAGACGACCTATCTTTCTCAGCATCTAAAGATCAGATTACCTCAATTATAGGACCTAATGGCGCTGGAAAAACAACTGTATTTAATTGTTTAACGGGTTTCTATAAAGCTACTGCTGGCTCCATGTTTCTTAATAAAGAAAATGAGAGGTTAAATTTAAAAAAGTTTTCAGATTTTAAAGTTGCTCAGAAAGCAGGCGTGGCTAGAACTTTTCAAAATATTAGGCTTTTTCCACAAATGTCTGTGTTAGAAAACTTAATGGTTGCTCAACATAATAAACTAATGAACGCATCAGGATTTACAATTTTAGGATTATTTAATGCACCCTCTTTTGTAAAAAAAGAAAAAGAAGCAGTAGAAATTTCAAAATACTGGCTAGACATAATAGGTCTTACCCATAGAGCTGATGATGATGCAGGTGATTTACCTTATGGGGATCAAAGAAAACTTGAAATAGTAAGAGCAATGTGTATTAACCCTCATTTACTATGTTTAGATGAGCCAGCGGCTGGATTAAATGCAAAAGAATCTGCTGAATTAAACAAGCTACTTCTATTTATAAATAAAGAAAAAAAAACTGGTATTTTGTTAATTGAACATGACATGAGCGTTGTAATGGAGATTTCTGATCATGTAGTTGTTTTAAATTATGGAAAGAAAATATTTCAAGGATCAGCAAAAGAAACAAAAAATAGCCCAGCAGTTATTGAGGCATATTTAGGAACAGAGGAATAAAATGTTATTAATATCAAAAGTTGAAACCTTCTATGGAAATATTCAGGCCTTAAGAGGAGTAGATGTAAAAGTAAATAGCGGAGAAATTGTTACTTTGATTGGCTCTAATGGAGCAGGTAAATCAACTTTATTAATGACAATAAGCGGTGTTAACAAAGCTTCAACCGGTGAAATTTTATTCGATGATCAACACATAGAAAATTTACCTCCACACGAAATAGTAAATCTTGGAATTTCACAGGTACCGGAAGGGAGGAGAATTTTTTCAAGACTTTCAGTTGAAGATAACTTGAGGCTGGGTGCATCAGCATATGAAAAAGGAAAAAATTTTGATATTGATGTAAAAGATGTTTACGATCTTTTTCCAGTCCTTAAAGATAGATTGAGTCAAAGAGGAGGAACTCTTTCAGGAGGGGAACAACAAATGTTAGCTATTGGCAGAGCGATGATGGCCAGACCAAAAATGCTTTTACTAGATGAACCATCTTTAGGTATTGCACCTAAGCTTGTAAATCAAATTTTTATTGCTATAAAAAATATCAATAAACAAAAAAAGGTAACAATTTTTTTAGTTGAGCAAAACGCTAAAAAAGCTTTAGAACTTGCTGATAGAGGTTATGTTCTAGTTAATGGAAATGTGACTTTAGAGGGCGCAGGTCAAGACTTATTAAAAAACAAGGATATTCAAGCTGCTTATCTTGAGGGTGGTGGAAAAAAATAGTTTTTTTCCATATTTACAAAAAAGCTTAGGTAGTGTTCAATAATCAATATTAATTAATTAATTAACAACAAAAAGAGGAACATATGTTTAAGATTATGAAAAATATTCTTTCAATAATTGCTTCAATCTTTTTATTAGGATCAATATCTGCAAAAGCTGATGTAGTAGTCGCTTCTGCTGGACCAATGAGTGGTCAATACGCATCTTTTGGTGCTCAGTTAAAAGCTGGTGCTGAAATGTGGCTTAAAGATACTAATGCAAAAGGTGGTATTTTGGGAGAAAAAGTTAAATTAGTGATAGGTGATGATGCTTGTGATCCAAAACAAGCTGTAGCAGTTGCAAATAAATTTGCAGGTCAAGGCGTGACTTATGTTGCAGGACACTTCTGCTCAGGATCTTCAATACCAGCTTCTAAAGTTTACAC
Source organism: uncultured Pelagibacteraceae bacterium (assembly GCA_902561155.1). GTDB lineage: Bacteria > Pseudomonadota > Alphaproteobacteria > Pelagibacterales > Pelagibacteraceae > Pelagilacustribacter. The sequence goes on along the minus strand of CACEOY010000003.1, from coordinate 125,833 downwards.
AGAAGAAGGTATTATCCAAGTATCTCCAGCATCAACTAATCCAGCGTTCACAGACAAAGGTGGACCGAATGTATTTAGAGTTTGCGGTAGAGATGACCAGCAAGGTGAAGTTGCTGGCGCATTCCTAGCAAAAGAATACAGTGGAAAAAAAGTTGCAATAATTCATGACAAAACTGCTTACGGAAAAGGTTTAGCAGATGCTACAAAGAAAAACATGAATAAAGGTGGATTAAAAGAAACTATGTACGAAGCATTCACAGCAGGTGAAAAAGATTACTCTGCTTTAGTTTCTAAATTAAAATCAAACGGTATCGACGCTGTTTATCTTGGAGGTTACCATACTGAAGGCGGTCTAATCGTAAGACAAATGAGAGATCAAGGTATGAAAACTAAATTGATCAGTGGAGATGCTTTGGTTACTGCCGAGTATTGGCAGATTACTGGTGATGCTGGCGAAGGTACTTTAATGACTTTCAGCCCAGACCCCAGAAATAATCCAGAAGCTGCACCATTAGTTAAAAAATTTAAAGCTGCCGGAATTGAACCAGAAGGTTACGTACTTTACTCATATGCTGCATTGCAAGTATTTGAGCAAGCCGCAACTCAAGCGGGATCAATCGATAGAAAAAAAGTTCTTAAAGCAATGAAAAAAGGTAAATTTAATACTGTGCTTGGAACTTTAAGCTTTGATAAAAAAGGTGACGTAAGCTTACCAGGTTACGTTTTCTACGAATGGAGCAAAGGTAATTATAAACAATTATAATTATTTAATTTAATATTTTAAAAGGGGGCGTAAGCCCCCTTTTTTTTATAAGGAGATTTTATGGAAATAAGTTACAATGATTTTAAAAAAGTTTTTATAAAAGTTGGGACAGTCTTAGAGGTAAAAAAAAACGAGAAAGCTAGAAAACCCTCTTTAGTTATAAAAGTAGATTTTGGAAAAGATATTGGCATTAAGCAATCTTCTGCTCAAATCACACATTATTATAGCGCTGAAAATTTAGTGGGCAAACAAGTTATTGGAGTATGTAATTTTCCAACTAAGAATATAGCTGGTGTCATTTCAGAGGTATTAGTATTGGGAGCAATAGAAAAAGATGGAAAAGTTGTCTTAGTACATCCTTCCCAAAAAACTGAAAATGGTTTGGATATTGCTTAATTATTAAGAATATTTTTAAAATTTATAGTATTTTTTTTAGAATTTTATCTTTAAAAATAAAATGATGAGCCATTACTGCAAGAATATGAAGTGTTACAAGTGTTAAAAGTAAATAATTAGAGTAAACATGAACATCATAATAGGTACCGGCTAAAATAAAATTATCCTTTTTAAAACCATATTCAAAAAAAATAAAATTAAGTGTTTCTCCCATATATAGTTTTTTAAGTATACCTGAAATGGTTATGGTAAATATAGTTACATATAATAAAAAGTGATTAGCTTTTCCGATGAACACTTGTCCTTTAAAAAAACTTTTAGTTTCAGAAGGACTAGTATTAAAAAATTTCCAAATTAATCGAAACAAAGTAAAATAAAAAATTGTTATGCCAACTAATATATGAACGTTTTCAAGTTCTATCCTCTCACTTGAAAATTCAAGACCGACTAGATAAAATCCAAATGGAACCTGCAATAATAAAGCTAAAAAAGTAATCCAATGGAACAATTTGCCTAATAGACCATACTCTTTACCGCTATTATAAATTTTCATTATTAACTAAAAATCATATGATTTTAAAAAACCTAACTAAATTTATTATAATACTAATTTTATCAGCATCATTTTTTTATGCTTTTTATTTTGTCGCAGATAAACAAGAAGTATTAGCAAATACAAGTAGTAACAAACTGAATGTTGAGGTTTTTAAGACCCCATCCTGTGGATGTTGTTATGGATATGTTTTGTTTTTAGAAAAGGAAAAATTTAATGTTAAGCAGACAGATATGAGAAGCCTTCATTCATTAAAAAAAAAATACAACATTCCACTTGAAATGCAGTCTTGTCATACTACTATTATGGGTAAATATTTTATAGAAGGTCACGTTCCACTTCAGGCAATTAATAAATTGTTAAAAGAACAACCTGATATAGACGGTATAGCTTTACCTGGGATGCCAATAGGAACACCTGGAATGCCCGGAGAAAAAGAAGAGCCTTATGTTATTTATCAATTAATTGATGGGAAATTCTCTGTATTCATGACAATATAAAATATGAAAAAATTAATTTTAATATTAATCTTTTTTTCAATCTTTTTTATACCGTCACATTCTAATCAAAGCGTAGAAGAAATTATCAAAGGAAGAAAAGCAATGTTTAGCGAGAACTATCAAAACGCTAAAAAAATATCCATTTTATTAAAGTCAAAAAGAATAGATGAGGCCAAACCTCTTATGGAAAAAATTTCAAATAACTATAAAGAACTGTTAAATTATTTTCCTGAAAATACAAAGGAAGGCTTTAAAACAGAAGCTTTACCTAGTATTTGGGAAAATAAAGATGAATTTAATTCATTAATGCAAAAAGCCTCAGATGATATGATAAAACTTTCAAAAACTATTGATACAGTTGAAGATTTTCGAAAAATTCAGAAAGAATTAATGTGGAATAATTGTTCATCATGTCATAATCGATTCAGAGCTCCACACTAAACAAAATGCAAATTATTCCATTGATCTTATTTGGTATTGCTACAGCTTTTTCACCTGGACCTAATAATATAATGACGTCTTATACGGCATTTAACTTTGGTTTTAGAAAAGCTATACCTACAATGCTTGGTGTAATAATTGGATGGACGCTTTTGATTATACTTTTGCAATTAACATCCGCTGCAGTTTTTGAGAAATATCAATTCATTCAAACCACAATAAAAATTCTTGGATCAATTTATCTTTTATATATGGCATTTAAGCTTTCATTTGGCGGCCAAACAAAAGATAATAAAATTGATCCAAAACCAGTAACATTTCTAAATACATTCTGGTTTCAGTTTATAAATCCAAAAAGCATTATTGTTGGATTAACTTCCATTTCTCTCTTCATAGATACTGAAAATAATTATTTAAGAGACTCAATAATCTTAACGTCGGTTTGGTTCTTTATGGCCGTTGGCAGTCAAACTGCTTGGTGTTTAATGGGAAAATATATGAGAAAATTCGCCACAAGTGATAAATTTATTAAGAATTTCAATTACACCATGTCTTTTTTGCTTATCGTTTGCGTAATTTTGTTTTATGTATAGCGCATGAAATTTAATAGTAAAAATTCCTTTAAATCATTAGATACTCTTAATTCTTCTAGTAAAGATTATAAATACTTCAATTTAAAAACTGCAGAAAAAAATGGTTTAGAGGGCATTTCTAAACTACCAAAGTCACTCAAAGTTTTATTAGAAAACCTTTTGAGATATGAGGACAATGTAACGGTAGATAAAAAACAAATATTAGCTTTAAAAGATTGGCTTAAAAACAAAAAATCGAATACAGAAATTGCATACAGACCTGCACGTACTTTATTGCAAGATTACACAGGAATTCCGGCTATTGCCGATTTAGCAGCCATGAGAGACGCCGTTAAAGATAAAAATAAAGATCCAGAAAAAATTAATCCATTATCTACTGTTGATTTAGTTATAGACCATTCAGTAATGGTCGATGAATATGCATCTGGAAAATCTTTTAACCAAAATGTTGAAAGAGAATTTTTAAGAAACGGTGAGCGATACTCATTTTTAAAATGGGGACAGAAAGCATTTGATAATTTTAGAGTTGTACCTCCAGGGACAGGAATTTGTCACCAAGTAAATTTAGAATATTTATCCAAAGTTGTCTGGTCATCAAAAAGTGGAAATGATTTATACGCTTATCCAGATACTTTAGTTGGAACCGATAGTCATACAACAATGGTTAATGGATTATCAGTTTTAGGTTGGGGTGTTGGAGGAATAGAAGCTGAGGCTGCAATGTTAGGTCAGCCAATTTCAATGTTAATTCCAGAAGTCATTGGCGTGGAGCTTAGAGGAAAATTAAAAGAAGGAACAACTGCAACAGACTTAGTTTTAATTATTGTTGAAATGCTCAGAAAAAAAGGTGTAGTTGGAAAATTTGTTGAGTTTTATGGAGAGGGTTTAAAAAATTTAACTTTAGCTGATAGAGCAACGATTGCAAACATGGCTCCTGAATATGGAGCTACATGTGGTTTCTTTCCAGTTGATGACGAAACTCTTAAATATTTAAAATTATCTGGAAGAGATCAAGAAACAATAGATTTAGTCGAGCAATATTCAAAAGAACAAGGTCTTTGGGCAAGCAATGATGTTGTGTTCACCGATACTCTTTCATTAGATGTTGGCAGTGTAGTTACAAGCATTTCTGGACCAAAACGACCACAGGATAAAGTTTTACTTACAGAGGCTTCAACTGCTTTTGCAAAAGTTTATAAAGAAAATGCAAAAAGAGATAAGCCCATAGAAGTTAAGGTTGAAGGGACCGACTTTAACTTAAAAGATGGTGATATTGTAATAGCTGCGATAACATCCTGCACAAACACCTCAAATCCGAGCGTAATGATTGGCGCAGGTCTTTTAGCGAAGAAAGCTCATGAAAAAGGACTTGAAGTTAAACCTTGGGTAAAAACTTCATTAGCACCAGGATCACAAGTTGTAACTGACTATTTAAAAAAAGCAGATTTAAATAAATATTTAGATGAACTTGGTTTTAACCTAGTTGGTTATGGCTGTACTACTTGTATTGGCAACTCTGGACCTTTAAATCAAAATATATCAGATGCGATAAACAAAAATGATCTTTACGCTGTTTCAGTTTTATCTGGAAATAGAAATTTCGAAGGAAGAATTAATCCAGATGTAAAAGCAAATTACTTAGCTTCACCCCCGCTTGTTGTAGCTTATGCTCTGGCAGGTAACATGAATTTTGATATGTATAAATCTGCGCTTGGTAAAGATAAAAATGGCAAAGATGTTTTTTTAAAAGATATTTGGCCGAGCAATAAAGAGATTGAAGATTTAATGTTAAGCTCTTTAAATGCAGATATGTTTAAACAAAGATATTCAAATGTTTCGGAAGGACCTAAAGAATGGCAAGCTATCAATACAACAGATAGTGATATTTATAACTGGGAAGCTAATTCTACATATGTAAAAAAACCACCATTTTTTGATGATTTACCCGATCAACCAGAGGGTTTTAAACCAATTAATGACGCAAGAATTCTTTTATTATTAGCTGATACAGTAACTACAGATCATATTTCACCAGCAGGAAGTATTAAAAAAGAAAGTCCAACTGGCGATTATTTTATGAAGCATCAAATACAACAAAAAGATTTTAACTCATATGGCGCAAGAAGAGGAAATCATGAAGTAATGATGAGAGGAACTTTTGGAAATATTAAAATTAGAAATGAAATGGCTCCTGGTACTGAAGGTGGATTTACAACGTTGCAGCCGGAAGGAAAAGTAATGAGCGTTTATGAAGCTGCAATGGAATACAAAAAAAGAAAAAACGATTTAGTTGTAATAGCTGGCAAAGAATACGGAACAGGTTCTTCTAGGGACTGGGCAGCAAAAGGAACTAAACTTTTGGGAATTAAAGCTGTTTTAGCAGAAAGTTTTGAGAGAATTCACAGATCAAATTTAATTGGAATGGGTGTATTGCCTTTACAGTTTAAAGAAGGTTTTAATCGAAAAAAATTAAATATTACTGGAGCAGAATTAGTTTCGGTTATAGATATCGACAAAGGTGTAAAGCCAAGACAAGAGGTAACTTGTGAAATTAAATATCAAGATGGAACTAGTAAAAAAATTCCAATGCTTTGTAGAATTGATACTGCTAATGAAGTTGAATATTATAAAAACGGAGGAATTTTACAGTATGTTTTAAGAAACATGCTTGCAAATTAAATGAGAGATATTAGAGTAAAAGTTCACCCTTCAAAATCAAATTTAAAAAAAGAAGATCAATTAGCTTGGAAAATTGCAGAGATTGCATCAGATAGAGCAAAAATAGATAAAGATGCAGTAGATATGGTTATTAATAGAATTATTGATAATGCATCAGTTGCTATCGCCTCTTTTAATAGAAGCCCTGTTGTTTCAGCGAGAGCAATGGCTTTGGCTCACTCCAGAAAATCGGGAGCTACAGTTTTTGGTTTAAATTCAAAGATTAAAGTCGATTGTGAGTGGGCTACATGGGCTAATGGCACAGCTGTAAGAGAATTAGATTATCATGACACTTTTTTAGCAGCTGATTATAGTCACCCAGGCGATAATATTCCTGCAATCTTAGCAGTTGCTCAACAAAAAGGGTGTAATGGTAAAGATTTAATTAAGGGGATACTTACAGGCTACGAAGTGCAAGTTAATTTAGTGAAAGGTATTTGCTTACATGAACATAAAATTGATCATATAGCTCATTTAGGTCCCAGTGTAGCAGCTGGTTTAGGAAGTTTATTAAATTTAAAAACAGATCAAATTTTTCAATCCATTCAGCAAGCATTACATATAACAGTTTCAACAAGACAATCTAGAAAAGGAGAGATATCTAGCTGGAAAGCTTTTGCGCCAGCGCATGCTGGCAAGCTTGCAGTTGAGGCAGTAGATAGATGTATGCGCGGCGAGGGTGCGCCATCCCCAATTTATGAGGGAGAGGATAGTGTTATTGCTTATGTTTTATCAGGTCCAGATAAAGAATATACAGTTCCATTACCAAATATTAATGAACCTAAAAGAGCAATTCTTGAAACTTACACAAAAGAACATTCAGCAGAATATCAATCTCAAGCTTTAATTGATTTAGCTAGAAGCTTACATAAAAAAATTTCCAATGTTAGAGATATCAATAATATTGTTATTGAGACAAGTCATCATACTCATTACGTAATCGGAACCGGAGCAAATGATCCTCAAAAAATGGATCCAAAAGCAAGCAGGGAAACCTTAGATCATTCTATAATGTATATTTTTGCTGTAGCTCTTGAAGATGGTGCGTGGCATCACGTAAAATCATATACTCCGCAAAGAGCACAAAGAAAAAGCACAGTTGAACTTTGGCGTAAAATTTCTACTAAAGAAGACTCAAAATGGACTGAAAAATATCACGATCCTAACCCTAAAAATAAATGTTTTGGTGGAAAAGTAATCATTACAATGAAAGACGGATCTAAGATTTCAGAGGAAATTAATGTTGCAGATGCTCATCCAGCAGGAAAAAGGCCTTTTACACGCAAAGAATACATTAATAAGTTTAAAACTTTAACCGACGGAATTATTTCACACAAAGAGTCAGATCGATTTTTAAAATGTGTACAAAATCTTCCTAATTTAAAAGCTAAAGAATTAATAGATTTGAATGTAGAGGTTAAATCTTCTATAAAAGATAAATCTAAAAGCAGTAAAGGTATTTTTTAATTATTTAATTTTTTTTGCAAGATCGTTTGCACTTAGCCAAGCATTTTCAACTTTTGGACCATTAAACCAATCACCGCAAATGCCTAAATTATATTTGTTATTCCATAAACTAAGGTAGGGTGTTTTTTTATAATTGTATGAATACTTCCAGCCATGAATTCTTTTAAAGATTATTTTTTTTTTTTCAAATCCTGTTAATTTTATAAAACGTGTAATTAATTGATTCATAATTGATTTATCAATTTTATATTTGTTAATAGTTTTTTTTGACCACATAAGTGTTGCCTGGAGTGTCCATAAATTAATATTTGATTTAAATCTATTTTTACTATTTTCGTTTGCAGCCCAAGCTAAAATGTCATCATTAAATTTAATTGAACTTATAGGTAGACTCTCCTGATTTTTCAAAGCAATCATCACAGTAATATTTGGCTGCATCTGAACATTGAGTTTTAAGATCTTTTTATCTAAATATTTTTTGGCTAACTTTTTCAATTGAGGAAATGGGCAAGTTAATATTAAAGATTTAAATTGATATTTAGATTTATCTTTTAAAGTTATTTCCCAAAAATATTTATTAAAACTAACTTTTGTAATTAACGAACTAAACGATTTCTTTACATTTTTTAAATTATATTTGATAAAATCATTGTTAGCTTTTTTTCCTATATATTTTGATGAAAATTTTTTTTTTTCAAACGTAAAATCTAAATGATTTTCATCCCAAGTTTTTAAAATTTTATTTTTATAAAGTTTTTTAATATATTTAGTAAATATTTTCGATTTTGGAGAAATATATTGAACGCCATGATCAAAGCTTAGATTATTTTTAAATCTTTTATTTGATGAACGGCCGCCAGGACCTCGAGCTTTATCAAAGACATGTACTGAGTATTTTTTAGATAAAATGTTTGCTATTGTGGACCCAGACACTCCGGACCCCAAAACACAAAAATCTATCATATGCTAAATAAGAATTCGTATTGTTCTTTTATTGTAAGGATTTCAAGATTAACTAGACCACCAATGATAAGTTGTAACGCAACAATTATAATTACAAATATTCCTACATAACCTAACCATTTATGATCCTTAATATAATTAGCAAAATATGTCGCAAGCGTTGCAACTAAAAAAACTGAAAGAAGCAATCCAGTTATCATTAGATAATAATAATCTTTTGCTGCTCCAACTACTCCTAATACATTATCAAAACTGAGAGTTATATCGGCTATTAAGATTCTATAAACACCAGTTTTAAAGGATACGGGCTCTTTAGATTTTAATTCTGGGGATTTAATTTTATTTTTACCAAATAAATCTTGTCTAATATTGTAAACAATCCATAACAGTGCCAACCCTCCTAAAATCTTTATCCAAGCATATTCAAGCATGTAATCTGTTCCAAAAGCAAAAAATATTCTAAAGATAAAAGCTCCCGCTACTCCCCAAGCAATTATTTTCTTTTTATTTTGAGGGGCGAAATTTGCAGCGATAAGACCTATAATGATCGCGTTGTCGGCGGCCATCACAATATCAATAAGTATGATTTGTATAGCAATTACAAATTGTTCTAACATTTTATTAACTTCTTATATAATTTAATTGTTTCATAATAAAGAATAATTTATCCATAGACATGTTTAGTGTTAAGCTAACTTCAAATGTAACAAAATGGCAAATATTTAAATTATCCATTCCTATTTTTTTTTCAAATTTAGCTATACCATTAGTTGGTATAGTAGACACAGGCCTTATGGGCCACCTAGAGAGTGAAAAATACTTAATTGCTGTGAGTATATCATCAACTTTTTTAACAATTATTTTGTGGAGTTTTGGATTTTTAAGAATGGGTACGGTTGGTTTAGTATCACAAACATTTGGAAAAAGTGATTATCGAGAATTAGTAAATATAATATTAAGAAATTTCTGCATAGCTTTCATCATCGCTTTTTTAATAATTATCTTAAAACCGATTTTGATAAATGTTATTTTTCAAATTTTTTCTGTTTCTTCCGAAACTAATTCTTTTATTAAAGATTATATTTCAATTCGTGTATTTTCTGCACCGGCTGAGTTAACCGTTTATGTATTAACTGGATTTTTTCTTGGTATTCAAAGAACTATAATATCAAGCCTTCTTATTATAACACTTAGCATACTTAATATCTGCTTTAGTATATATTTTGTAAATGTATTAGATTTAAACGTAAAAGGAGTTGCATTTGGAACATTATTTTCTGCTTATATCACAGTCTTGTTATTTTCTTTTTATACATATTTTTATATAATTAATAAATTTAAAGTTATTCCAAGATTTGAATACAAAAAATTATTTAATTTAAAAAAAATAATTAAACTTTTGAATATAAATTTTAATATTTTTATTAGAACTATTCTTTTAACCTCCTCATTTTTTTGGGTAACTTATCTTGGTTCAACTCTTGGTGAAGAATATGTGGCTGTAAACTCAATTCTTCTTCAGTTAATCTTTATTTCTTCCTTTTTTTTAGATGCTTATGCTTTTTCTACCGAAGGAATCGTAGGCTATTCTATAGGGAAAAAATCTACAAAAATGTTTATTAGTACAGCAAAAAATTCCTTAATTTTAAGTTTTTTTACAGGTTTATTAATTTCAATTTTTTTTCTTTTTTTTGCAAAAGAAATTATAAATTTGATCACTGATTTAGAAATTTTAAGATTCTTAACTTATAAATACTTACTTTGGGTAATTTTTATTCCTCCAATAGCATCTATTGCTTATCAACTTGATGGAATTTTTATCGGTGCAACTCAAACTAAAGAACTAAGAAATGCAATGATAGTCTCTGTTACTACATATCTTCTTTTATCCGTTTTTTTAACCAAACAATTACATAATTATGGGATATGGTTTTCTCTGCTATTATTTATGATATTAAGGGCATCCACTTTACATTTTTATTTTTCGAAAATACTAAACAAATTTAAATGAATATAATTTATAAAATACCTGGTTATATACTTTGTTTACTCGGAGGCTTTTTTTTAAGTTGGGGAGGTCTTATAATACGGTCTTTTGAAACTAATGATATTTGGCAAATTCTTTTAATAAGATCTTTATTTTTTATAATTGCTCTATCGGTTTTTTTATTTCTAACCTACAAAAAAAATACAATTATAGTAATAAAAAATTCAGGATTTCCTGCAATCATTGCAGGTTTATTTTTATCACTTAGCTTTGTAGCTTACGTCGTTGCAATGTCTAAAACAACAGTTGCCAACGTTGTTTTTATAATCAGCACACAAACAATTTTTTTAGCTTTGTTTGGCTTTTTGTTTTTAAAAGAAAAAATTACTTTTAAAGGATTAATAGCTATAACTTTGGCTTTTGTAGGCATGTTAGTAATGGTGGGAAGTTCTATTAATCAAGGAACTTTATTCGGAAATATTGTTGCTTTTGCTATTCCAATTAATTTTACAATACTTGTAATGATAATAAGAAAGTTTCCTGATCTCGATATGGTACCTGCAATTTTTTATTCTGGTATTTTTAGTGGAATATATGGTTTACTTTTAGCAAATAACCTAATTTTTTCATCTAATGATATTCTAATGGGTTTTTTATTAGGTGTTCCACAACTTGCCTTTGGATTTATTTGCGTAACAATAGGAACAAAAACTACTAAGGCTGTAACTGTTGGTCTGCTAATGTTACTAGAAACAATATTCGCGCCTATCTGGGTTTGGATTTTCTTAAATGAAGTTCCACCAATAAGTGTATTTATGGGTGGCGCGATAATAATATCTGCTGTTATTTTAAAAAGTTTCGATAAATCGCTAAAAATAAGCGACTAAAATAATTGACTTTTTAGCCTTAATGAACGAAAGTCCACTGGTAACGGGAGAGTCTATTTTATATAGCGCCGAAGGAGCAACCACCCCGGAAACTCTCAGGCAAAAGGACCGTTATCGTAATAACTCTGGAAAGCAGGCTCTGCCTCACCGAAGGAGTAAATCTCTCAGGTTTCAAAACAGATGGGGTACAAAAGAGTTATTATGGGTGTACAAAAAACAGCTTTATACGATTTGCACAAAAGTTTAGGAGCAAAATTCGTTGCTTTTGCAGGTTATGAAATGCCTATCCAATATAGGGATGGTGTTGTTAAAGAACATATTTCAACAAGGACGCACGCTGGTTTTTTTGATGTATCACACATGGGGCAATTTTTTTTAGAGGGAGACGAAACCTTAGTAGAAGCCTTAGAAAAAATTATTCCTTCAGATTTAAAGTCATTAAAAATCAATCACTCAAAATATTCTTTTTTACTAAATGATAACGGTGGAATTATTGATGATTTAATCGTTACAAAAACAAATAAAGGTTTCTGTATAATTTTGAACGCAGCTTGCAAAGAAAATGATATCAAACATATATCAAAATTTTTGGGCAAAAATCATAATTATTTTTTGAACAATGATTTATCTTTAATCGCATTACAAGGACCTAAGTCAGTAGAAATTTTAGAGAAACTCATACCAGGTGTTTCCGAATTAAAATTTATGACAGGAAATAATTTTAGTTATGATAGTGAAAGTCTTTACATTACAAGATCTGGATACACAGGCGAGGATGGTTTTGAAATTTCAATATCTAATAAAAAAGTAAAAAACTTAATTGATTTTTTGATAAAAAATGGAGTTAAGCCCATAGGTTTAGGTGCTAGAGATACTCTAAGATTAGAAGCCGGACTTTGTTTATACGGTCATGATTTAAACGAAAAAATTAATCCTATAGAAGCCAATCTTAAATGGGCGATTGCAAAAAAAAGGAAAAAGACTGGTGGCTTTAATGGATGGAGTAAAATAAAAAATTTGTTAACAAACGGAAGTGAAAAAATAAGAATTGGCATAAAACCAGAAGGAAAAGTTATAGCTCGAGAAAATACAAAAATTTATTCTTCTAATGGTGAAGAAATAGGTTTAGTTACAAGTGGAACTTTTGGCCCAAGTGTAAACAGGCCAGTAGCAATGGGCTATATTAAATCAGAATTTTCAGAAATTGGAACTCCAATAAAGCTTGAAGTTAGAGGGAAAAAATATGATGGTAAAGTTTCAGAGCTACCATTTTATAAAAAAAGTTATGTTAAATAATAAGGGGGATATTAATGAGTGAAAAAAAATTTTCAAAAAAACATGAATGGGTTTCTTTAGAGGGAGATATAGCAACAGTTGGTATAACTAAACATGCAACTGAAATGCTTGGAGATATAGTTTTTGTTGAAGTGCCTGACGCGGGAAAATCTATAGAAAAAGAGGGGCAGGCCGCTGTTGTAGAATCGACTAAGGCAGCTAGTGATGTTTATTCACCAATTTCAGGAGAAGTTACAGAAGGAAATAAAGCTATATCTGATGACCCAGGAAGTGTTAATGGAGATCCAGAGGGAGCGAGTTGGTTTTTTAAATTAAAGATAAAAGATAAAGGTGAACTTGACTTATTAATGTCAAAAGATGAATACGATAAATTTTGCAAGGAGAATCCAAATTAAATGATTGATGATAATTCAAAAGAATTCATAAAAAGACACATTGGACCTTCAGATGATGAGCAGTCAAAAATGCTTCAACATGTTGGATACAATTCGCTTGAAGATTTAATGAAAAATACTGTTCCAGAAAAAATTTTATTAAAAGATGATCTTAATATAGATGAGCCATTGTCTGAAAATGACGCTTTAAAAAAATTAAAATCTATATCTAAAAAAAATAAAATTTTTAGAAACTTTATTGGCATGGGTTACTATAATTCTATTACTCCAAATGTAATCTTGAGAAATATCTTAGAAAACCCAGGCTGGTATACTTCTTATACACCTTACCAACCTGAAGTAGCTCAAGGCCGTCTTGAAATGCTTCTAAATTTTCAACAAACAATAATTGATCTTACAGGAATGGATATTGCTAACGCCTCTTTACTAGACGAGGCAACAGCTACTGCAGAAGCAGTCGGCTTATCCCAAAGATTAGATAAAACAAACGCAAAAACAATATTTATTTCAAGTAATTGCAACACACAGACAATTGATCTTATTAAAACTCGTACAAAGCCTTTCGGATTAGAACTTATTATTGGTGATGAAAAAAGTGAGTTATCAAAAATTAATCAAGATATAATTTGCGGGGTTTTAGCTTATCCTGGGACTCTTGGTGAAATAATAGATCCAAGCGAAAGCATAAGTCAAATTCATAAAAAAAATGGAAAAGCAATTTTAATATGTGATTTATTATCTTTAGCTAAGTTAAAAACTCCTGCAGAACTTGGCGCTGATATAGCTGTAGGTAGTGCTCAAAGGTTTGGTATTCCTATGGGCTATGGTGGGCCACATGCAGCATTTTTTGCAACTAAAGAAGAATTTAAAAGATCAATGCCTGGTAGAATTATAGGTGTATCGAAAGATAGACACGGAAAAAAAGCATACAGACTTTCTTTACAAACAAGGGAACAACATATCAGACGAGATAAAGCAACTAGCAACATATGCACTGCACAAGCATTATTAGCAATAATATCTGCAGCCTTTGCTATTTATCATGGGCCTGAGGGGATACTTAAAATAGCTAATAGGACTTCTAAATTAGCAAAATTATTTGCTGACGAAATCAAAAAAAGTGGCTTCCAAATTTTATCAGAGCATTTTTTTGACACTGTAACCATTAAAACAAACGATAAGACAAACTCTATTTATCAAAGCGCCCTAAGTGAAAATATTAACTTAAGAAAAGTTGATGATAAACATATATCAGTTGCATTTGATGAAGCGAAAAAACTTAATGATGTTAATACACTGTTAAAAATATTTGGAGTTTCTAAAATAATTGATCAGGATGTAAAAGTTGAACTTAAAAATCTTCCTAAAAATCTTTTAAGAACATCAAAATATCTAACTCATCCTGTTTTTAATAAATATCATTCAGAAACGGAGATGCTAAGGTATTTAAAAAAACTCGAAGATTGTGATATTGCGCTTAATCGATCCATGATTGCTCTAGGTTCTTGCACTATGAAACTTAATGCAACAGCCGAGTTAATGCCTATTACTTGGAAAGAATTTTCCTTACCTCATCCATTTGTGCCAACAGATCAAATGGAAGGGTATAAAATTCTATTTAATGATCTGATAAATGATTTAAAAGAAATTACCGGATATGACGCAGTTTCTTTACAACCAAATTCAGGCGCTCAGGGTGAATACGCTGGTTTAATGACAATAAGAAAATTTCATGAAAGCAACGGAGAAAGTGATCGAGATGTATGTTTAATTCCAAACTCAGCGCATGGAACAAATCCAGCAAGTGCTCAAATGAGTGGAATGAAAGTGGTTGTAGTAAACTGTGATGAAGACGGTAACGTGGATCTAGATGATTTGAAAAATAAAGCAGAAAAATATTCAAAAAATTTAGCGGCTTTAATGGTTACTTACCCTTCAACTCACGGAGTATTTGAAGAAAAAATTATTGAAATTTGCGACGTTATTCACAAACATGGTGGCCAGGTATATATGGATGGAGCAAATTTAAATGCTCTAGTTGGTATCGCAAAACCAGGAAAATTTGGACCAGATGTCTGTCATATTAATTTGCACAAAACATTTTGCATACCACATGGTGGTGGAGGACCAGGAATGGGACCGATTGCGTGTGCGAAACATTTAGCTGATTTTCTTCCAACTCATGAAATAATTAAAGACGCAGGACCAAAAAATGGAATGGGGGCTGTTTCGGCTGCACCGTGGGGAAGTTCAAGCATTTTACCTATATCTTGGATGTATATAAAAATGATGGGGGCTGAGGGTTTAAAAAAAGCTTCACAAATTTCAATTTTAAACGCGAATTATATTTCAAAGAAATTATCCAAAGACTACAAAGTTTTATATACCGGTAAAAATGGAAATGTAGCTCATGAATGCATAATAGATATTAGACCAATTAAAGCTAGTTCAGGAATTTCAGAAGAAGATTTAGCTAAAAGATTGATCGATTTTGGTTATCATGCCCCAACTATGTCTTGGCCGGTTGCAGGAACAATAATGATAGAGCCTACAGAAAGTGAAAATTTAGAAGAAATAGATAAGTTTTGTAATGCATTAATTAAAATAAAAAAAGAAATTGATTTAGTGGAGTCATCAAAATTTGATAAAATTGACAATCCATTAAAAAACGCTCCCCACACTTACATTGAATTAGCCTCAAATGACTGGAAACATAAATACACCCGAGAAGAGGCGGCTTTTCCAACCGAGTTTGTAAAAAATAATAAATATTGGCCTCCAGTTGCAAGAGTTGACAATGTTTATGGGGATAGAAATCTTGTATGTTCTTGCCCATCTATGGATGAATATAAAGATGAAGCTGCTTAATAAATGAAAATAGCAGTAATTGGCTCTGGAATATCCGGACTATCTTCTGCGTACTTTCTGTCAAAAAATTTTAAAGTTGACTTATATGAGAAAGCTGATCATTTTGGAGGTCATTCTTTTACCTATGATATCAAAGAGGGTGATAAAATTATACCAGTTGATCTAGGTTTTATTGTCTTCAATGAAGTAACCTACCCAAATCTAGTTAAATTTTTTAAAGATCTAAATGTTCCATATGAAAAAAGCGATATGTCTTTCTCTGTTTCAATAAAAAATACTGACATAGAATATAGTGGAAGCGGTCTTAGCGGAATTTTTTCAAATAGAATTAATCTTTTAAATTTTAAATTTTTAATAATGATAAAAGAGATAATATCTTTTTACAAAACTGCACCAAAAATACTTAAAAATAAAATAACAGAGCAATCTTTAGGGGATTTTTTAAATAAAAAAAAACTTTCAGACTATTTTATAGAGCACCATATAATACCTATGGTAGCAGCTATATGGTCGATGCCGTTCGACAAAGCAAAAAAAATGCCAATAAAATTTTTTTTAAATTTTTTTATTAATCACGGGTTATTTAAATTAAAAAATAGACCACAGTGGTACACAGTCACAAATAGAAGTAGAACTTATATTAAAAAAGTTACTGATAAAATCAGCGGTGAAATATTTAAAAATTATAAAGTTAACAAAATAGTTAGAAGTGATGATAATGTTCGAATTATGATTGGAAATGAGTACGTTGATTATGATCAAGTTATTTTAGCTTCCCATGCTGATGAAAGTTTAGAAATGTTAGAAAAACCGACTACACAGGAAAAAAATATTTTAGGAAAATTTAAGTATGTTAAAAATGAAGCTATTTTACATACTGATGAAAGTCTAATGCCTCAAAAAAAAAGAGCCTGGTCTAGCTGGAACTCTATTTCAGATGGAAAAAGAACATGTATAACTTATTGGTTAAACAAACTTCAAAATTTAAAAACACCTAGAAACTATTTTTTAACTTTAAATCCTATCCATAATATACAAGATAACCTGATTATAAAAAAAATAAATTTTACTCATCCATACTTAAACACTGAGAATACGCTACTTCAAAAAGATTTACACAAGATTCAAGGTAAAAAAAGGACCTGGTTTTGTGGTAGTTATTTTGGTTACGGTTTCCATGAAGATGGACTAAAATCATCAATTGAATTAATAAACAATTTTAAAATTTAATGAACTCTTGTATATATAATGGTGAAGTTACTCATACAAGATTTAAGCCTGTTAGGCATTTTCTAAAATATAAAACTTTTTCACTTTTAATTGATTTAGATGAGACTGATCTTTTGGACAAATCAATAGGTATTTTTTCACATAATAAATTTAATATTTTTAGTTTTTATGACAAAGATCATGGAGATCGAGATGGAGGTAATTTAAAAGATTGGGTAATTTCAAATCTTAAAAAATTTCGGATAAAAGAAAATATAACAAACATTAAATTGCTTTGTTATCCCAGAATACTTGGGTACGTTTTTAATCCTTTGAGCATTTTTTATTGCTATGAAAAAGATAAATTAGTAGCAATTTTTTATGAGGTAAAAAACACTTTCAATGAACAGCATACGTATATTTTTAAAATTAAAAATAATGAGGAAATAATTCAAAAATGTAGAAAAAAGTTTTATGTATCTCCCTTTATGGATATGGAAACTTTTTATAACTTTAAATTATCAAATCCAAATGACAAGCTATCAGTTTTTATAAAACAGACAGATGCAGATGAAACAGTTTTAACTGCAACTCAAACAGGAGATAGAAAAGAATTTAGCTTTAAACAGCTTGCAATTAATTTTTTAAAGTACCCATTAATGACGATAAAAATTATTAGTTCGATACATTATGAAGCATTACTATTATGGAAAAAAGGAGCAATATATAGAAAAAGAGAAATTAAATTAAAAAATAATTTAAGTTTTGAGGAAAATTAATGACTTTAACTAAAATTTCTGAAAAATTTGTTTTAAACAAACTTAAAGATATTTCACAAGGAAATTTAAAATTAATCAATTATGATGGGAAGGTTTTTCATTTTGGGGATTTAGAAAGTAAACTATCTACAGATATCAAAGTTAATAATCCAAGTTTTTACTTAAATGTTATACTAGGTGGAAGCTCTGCTTTAGGCGAAGCACATATAAAAAGAGACTTTTACACCTCAAATTTAACGAATTTAATCGAACTTACTGCAAGAAATATTAATACTATTTATTCTTTTTCAGGAAGTTTAAAATTACAAAAAATAAAGAATTTTTTAAAAAAAATATTTGCGTCCAATACTAAATCTAAAAGTAAAAAATATATTTCAAAGCATTATGACTTAGGTAATGATTTTTTTTCATTATGGTTAGATAAAACTCTTACTTACTCAAGTGCGGTTTACAAAGACGAAAAAGATGATCTAGAAAAAGCACAAAAAAATAAATTTCAAGAACTTATTAATTTACTCAATATTAAAGAAGGAAATAAGATATTAGAAATTGGCTGTGGTTGGGGTGGATTTGCTGAATTTTTAGCAAAGAAATATGATGTAAGTATTGATTGTATAACGATTTCAAAAAACCAATATGATTTTACAAAAAAGAGAATATTTAAGTCAGGCCTGGATAATAAAGTTAATGTTAAATTTTTGGATTATAGAGACTTAAAGGATAAATATGATCATGTTGCTTCAATAGAAATGATAGAAGCTGTAGGTGAAAACTATATGGATAAATATTTTCAAACTATAAAAAAAGTTTTAAACAATAATGGCACTGCTGCAATTCAAGGTATTGTTATAAAAGATGAATTATTTGAAAGGTATCGAGCAAATGAAGATTTCATTCAAAAATATATTTTTCCTGGCGGTTTTTTACCCTCAATAAATTTTATGGAAAAACTTATAAAAAAAAATAATCTCAAACTTG
The DNA here is from genome assembly GCA_902561155.1 of uncultured Pelagibacteraceae bacterium. Classification (GTDB taxonomy): domain Bacteria; phylum Pseudomonadota; class Alphaproteobacteria; order Pelagibacterales; family Pelagibacteraceae; genus Pelagilacustribacter. The sequence continues at coordinate 107,040 of CACEOY010000003.1, read as the reverse complement.
AGAAAATAAATACTTATTCCGATGATTATGCTAGAACTTTATCTACTTGGAGAAAAAATTTTTTAGGTGTCTGGGACAAAATAAGCCCACTTGGTTTTGACGATTATTTTAGACGTATGTGGGAATTTTATCTATCTTATTGTGAGGGCGGCTTTAAGTCTAGAAACATTAACTTGATTCAATTCTCTATGTCGAATAGATACTCTTAATGAAAAAATTTATAGGACTTTTTTTACTAATTCTAATAACAGGATGTGCAAATAAAATGAAACCAACTGATTTTAAAGATCAAAAACCTAGATTGGTCATAGAAAATTATTTATCAGGCAATGTTAAAGCCTGGGGAGTATTACAGAATAGATCTGGAAAGGTTACAAGACAATTCAAAGCAGATTTAAACGGAAAGTGGGACGGTTCGAAATTAATTTTAGATGAGGTATTTAATTGGAATGATGGGGAAAGACAAACCCGACAATGGACAATTAATAAAGTAGATGAACATAATTATGAGGGAACCGCCTCAGATGTAGTTGGAACTGCAAAAGGCTATTCATATGGCCCTGCCTTTAAATTTGAATATGTTTTACTTGTACCAGTAAAAGGTAAAAATATTAAAATTTCTTTTGATGATTGGATTTTTATGCAAGACGAGCGTGTAGCAATAAACAGAGCTACAATGACTAAGTTCGGAATTAAAGTCGCAGAGTTAACTGTAATGTTTGTAAAAGATTAATATGTTTGAACTTCCCAAATTAGATTACGCTAATTCAGCTCTTTCTCCAATAATGTCAGAACAGACTCTAGATTTACATCACGGTAAACACCATCAAACATATATTACAAATCTAAATAATTTTATAAAAGATTCTGAATATGAAAAATTGACTTTGGAAGATATAATAAAAAAATCATCTACTGAAAAAAAATCAGGTATTTTTAACAATGCTAGTCAACACTGGAACCATAATCTTTTTTGGAGATGTATGAAACCTAATGGCGGTGGAAATGTTCCATCTAAACTTGAAAATAAGATTAAACAAGATTTTGGAAGTTTTGATAAATTTAGGGAAGAATTCATCAATGCTGGGATTACTCAGTTTGGATCTGGATGGTGTTGGCTATCTTTAAAAGAAGATAAGCTTGTAGTTACTAAATCACCTAATGCTGAAAATCCCATAATTCATAATATGAAACCTATTTTAGGATGCGATGTATGGGAGCATTCTTATTATTTAGATTATAAAAACAAAAGACCAGTTTATTTGGAAAATTTTTTCGATAAATTAATTAATTGGGAATTTGTTGAGTCTCTTCTCTAACTACCTCTTAACGAGCTTTTCTACTAAAAATAAATAAAGTCTATAAGGCAATATTCTTAAAAATTTTAAGGTCAAAGTTAATCCTTTTGGAAAATGAATTTCAAAAGCACTACTTTTTACTAAGCCATTAAAAATTTTTTCTGCTGCATACTCAGGAGTTTTTAAAAATGGCATCGGAAATTCGTTTTTATCAGTCAATGGGGTTTTTATAAACCCGGGTGATACAACTGAAACTCTCACTCCAAATTTTTTAAAATCAAAATAAATGCTCTCACTAAAATTAGTTAAGGCAGCTTTAGATGGTCCATATCCACTTGAATTTGGCAACCCTCTATAACCCGCAATAGATGAAACTATTGAAATATGTCCAGATTTCTTATCTTTAAAATACCTTTCAACAGATTTTACACAATCGATTACACCTATAAAATTTACATTTATTACATTCTTTATTTTGTCAGGATCGATATTTTGTTCGTCTTTCGGCTCATATGTACCGCTAGAAAATAAACATATATCTAATTCGCCAAAATTATCTAGAATATTTTTAAAAACTTCATTAATTTGATTTCGATTAGTAACATCGAGAGGAAAAGATACTATATTAGGATTTTTAGCTAATTCATCAAGAAGTTCTTTTCTTCTAGCTGACACTGCAACTTTCCAACCCTCATTGGCAAACTTTTCAGCAACTGATTTTCCTATCCCGCTACTTGCACCAGTTATCCAAATTTTTTTCTGTTTTTCTGACATATAAAGTTTATATTTTAATAATGAATAATAAATATTTATCATTATTTATAATATTAACCATTACTTTTTTAGCCTCTGCAATTGGCGGTTTTACTACTTCAGCTTTTAAAGAACCTTGGTACTCACAATTAACACTAGCACCTTTTAATCCTCCAGCATGGGTTTTCGGACCTGTTTGGACAACGTTATATATTTTGATGTCAGTAGCAATATGGAAAATTTGGTTTAATACAAAAAATAAATATATTCTTAAGATTTATTTTATTCATCTTTTTTTTAATAGTACATGGAGCATTGCCTTTTTTGGATTTCACCAAATAGGTTTAGCATTAATAAATTTAATTATTATATTAGCGTTCATCATATTTCTTTTGAAAGAATACTTTAAAATAGACAAGATCAGCTATTATTTAATGATCCCTTATTTTTTATGGAGTTCATATGCGTTAATTTTAAATAGCTATATTTTTATTTATAATTAGAAAAATTTTGTTGGATAATTTCTTTTTAATAAATATTTGTTTATTAAAATTGATAAAATAATTATAATTATTGCTCCAGCTGCGACAGGCAAGAAGATAAATTCAAATGATACATCTGATAAAAGGGCTATCAAAGGATTTGCGGCTGCTGGAGGATGCTCCACTTTAAAATACATCATCAAGGCTAAAGCAAATCCAACTGCTAATCCCAAAGTAATAAATGACATTCCAAAAATTTCATTAAATAAGATACCTATTGTTATTGATACAAGATGACCAAAGAAAACATTTTTGGGTTGAGCCATATCGGCTTGATAAAATACTAAAACACTAAAAGTTGTAGCGCCAAAGGAAAATACTAACCAATATCCATAAGAAGTCTCAAAACTCAAAAAAGCCAACACTCCTATGATCAGTGCCGCTGATAAACCTAAAATTATTGGGATTATCTTTTCGTTTATTTTCATATTTAAAAACTTTTTAATTAAGTTATATACTTATATGGACCAGAATAAAGCTATTAAATTTTTATATAATTTATCCTCTAAACTAAATAAATTTTATAAATTAAATTCCAAAAAAAAATTAATTATAAACAATAAATCAAAAAGAAAAAAAATATTCAATCCAGTAACTAATTTCGATAAAAGTTTTGAAAAGATGATAAGAGCTTTTATTGTAAAATCATTTCCCAATGACGGGATTATTGGAGAGGAATTTAAAGAGAAAAAAACCAAAAACAAAAACTACTGGATAATTGACCCAATAGATGGAACAAAGGCATTTGTTGCTGGTCTTCCTACTTGGTCTAATTTAGTTGGTATGATTTACAAAAAGAAATCAATAATAGGTATGGCTAATTTTCCAGAATTAAAAAAAACCTATATAAGCTATAATAACACTTCATACATTTTAGACAAAAATAAAAAAAAAAAATTGAAAACAAATTCGGTAACTAATTTCAAAAAAACAAAAATTCTGTGCAATTTTCATAATCAAAATAAAAATTTAAAAATATTAAAAAAGTTAGATAGATTGAGTAAGAATATAAACAGGATTACACTTGATGCATTCAGTTATTGTTTACTTGCAGAAGGTAAATTAGATGCAGTAATAGAGTCTAATCTTAAAATATATGATGTTGCCGCAATTATTCCAATTGTGGAAAATGCTGGTGGTTTTATTACCACATGGAATAATAAAAATGCTGAAAAAGCTGGAAATATCTTGGCAACTTCAAATAAAAAATTGCATTATAAACTATTAAAGCTATTAAAGAGTTAATTTTTGAATGTTTAAAAATTTTTTGAATAGAATATTTAGAGCCATCAAAATTGATGTTGAGCTCTATGAAGAGGTGGAGCGAGATAAGTCAGCAACAATCCAAGCTGGCCTAGTCGTTGTACTTTCAAGTATAGCTGCAGGTGTGGGCGCTTTACAATTAGGAGCATCTAATTTTTTATTAGCTCCAATTTTTTCTCTAATCAGTTGGTACGTGTGGGCATATATTATTTATTTTGTTGGCGTAAAATTATTTCCTGAAAAAAATACTAAGAGTAATCATGGTGAGTTATTAAGAACTATAGGATTTTCTAGCGCTCCAGGTTTGTTAAGGGTATTTGGTGTAACACCAGATCTAATGGCGGTAACTTTTATTGGGTCAGCTTTCTGGATGTTAGCTTGTATGGTAGTTGGGGTGAGAGCTGCTTTAGACTACAAATCTTTGTGGAGAGCTTTAGGCGTTGTAATTGTAGCCTGGTTATTTCAAGCGATTTTATTATTTACAATTTTAATTTTATTTAGAAATTTTTAGATCGGAAAAATTGTTTTTGATAGTTTGCAGCTATTACAAAATTTAAAACCATGCATAATTAAATTTTGTTTGACACTTTCATCTTCTTTTTTACATTCCTCACAGATAATATTATTTAAATCATTATTTTCATCTATGACAATTTGATCATCGTTTTTCATAATAATTAATATATCATCTTTTCAATGAAAAAAATTACTCTAATCTTATTTATTTATTTTTTAAACCTAAACGTATTCGCAATAGAAACTAAAAAAGCATATTTTGCAGGAGGTTGCTTTTGGTGTATGGAAGAATCTTACGATCAAGTAGATGGAGTTTTATCATCAATTTCTGGTTACTCGGGAGGGCATTTAAAAAATCCAAAATATGAGGATGTTATTTACAAAGATACTGGTCACGTAGAAGTAATAGAGGTTACATATAACCCTTTATTGGTGAGCTATAAAGATTTATTAAATGTTTATTGGAAAAATATTGATCCCTTCGATGCTTCAGGTCAATTTTGTGATAAAGGCAAAAGTTATAGATCTGTGATTTTTTTTGAAAATAATAGTCAAAAAGAACTTATTGATCAATCATTTAAAGAAATAGAAAAAAAATTTGATAAAAAAATCGTTACTTTAGTTTGGAAATTTGACATTTTTTACCCTGCTGAAAATTATCACCAAGATTATTATGAAAAAAATTTTATTCGTTATCTAATGTACAAAAACGCTTGTAAAAGAGAAGAAACATTAAAAAAGATATGGAATTGAAAAAAATATTTATAACTTTATTATTTGTACTTACATTTAATACTCTAAATGCAGAAATGATTAAACCATCAAAAGATTTATCTGCTTTCGATGTAGTAAAAATTCAACTAGAAGCATTAAAAAAAAATAACAAGTTTAATGATGGAATAAAACAAACTTGGCTTTTTGCTCACCCAGATAATAAAAAATTTACTGGCCCATACAAAAGATTTGAGGGTATGTTGCTTGGCCAGCAGTATAAAATTCTTTTAAACCATTCGTCACATAAAATAAATTTAATTAGTAATAGCCCTAATACTTTTATTTATGGTGTTGAAGTATTAGACGATGATAAGAAATTATTTTTTTACGAGTGGCATGTACAAAAAGGCAATGATAAAGATTGCAGCGATTGCTGGTTTACTTCTGCTGTTTCACAACCATTTGATCAAGGGAACACTATTTGAAACGTCCTCCTTTCATTTATAGATATATTATAGTTGGATTGATTCTAGTAGGACCGCCAATTTTAAGCGCTCACTATGGTTCTATATATTTAGGAAAAGAAAATGGAGTGCTTCTAGGATTTTCTGTTGGAATAATTTGCGTAACATTTGCTTGTTGGAAATTGTATATAGATGACTGGAGGGATGACGAGGATTAATGCAATTTGTAACCTCAAGATCAGAAGTTTTAGATAAGCTTAATAAATATATTGAAAACGATATTTCAAATTATAATTCAAAAAGAAATTTTGATTTTGGTGTAAATAATAGGAGTAATGTTTCTTGTTTATCTCCATATATTACTCATAGATTAATTAACGAATATGAAACTACGAAACTTGTACTGAAGAAATATCCTTTCCAAAAAGTAGATAAATTTATTCAAGAAATATTTTGGAGAGTATACTGGAAAGGATGGCTCGAACTAAGACCAAAAGTTTGGACTGATTTCATAGAAGATCTTAAAACTATAAAAGAAGACGAAAAATATCTTAAAGCCGTCAAAGGTGAAACTGAAATTGAATGTTTTAATGATTGGGTAAACGAACTTAAAAATTTTAATTATCTTCATAATCACACGCGGATGTTGTTTGCTAGTATTTGGATATTCACACTAGGATTACCCTGGCAAAAGGGAGCAGAGTTTTTCATGAAACATTTATTTGATGGGGATGCAGCCTCCAATACTTTAAGTTGGCGATGGGTTGCTGGAATACAAACAAAAGGAAAAAATTATTTAGCCCAATCATGGAATATAAGTAAATTTACAAATAATAAATATAAAAATGTTAAGCTGAATGAGACTGCCTTACCGATTATTGACAAAAGAGAATATAAAATTTCACCCTTTCAAATAAATAAAAGTGAAGAAATAAACGAACAATTGATTGTATTTGAAAATGAAATGCATATTGATTTTTTTGATCTAAAAAAATACAAAAAAATTTATTTTGTTTTATTGGATAATAAAAATAGGTCTCTTAAGCTATCTTCAAAAGTTATAGACTATAAAAAAGCTGTTGTTAAATCACAATTTAATGAATATCAATTTAAGGCTGAATTATTAGATGGAAACGGTTTAATAAATTTAATTAAAAACTCCAAAAAATTTGATGTTGTATACCCTTCAATCGGAGAAAATTTCTCTTTTTTAAAAAGATTGATAAAGAATAATGACCTAGCTCTAAATTTCATTACCCGAAATGAAGATGAGTTTTGTTGGAAGTTCTCTAATAAAGGTTATTTTAATTTTAAGTCAAATATACCAATAATATTATCTACTTTTAAATTGAACTAGATTTAGAGCATTTCTTAGAACAATATTTTACTTTTTCCCAATTAAGCCTCCATTTTTTGCGCCAATTAAAAGATTTATTACATACGGGGCAAACTTTCTTTGGAAGTTGGCTCTTTTTCATTTTTTTAAAAGGTGTTTATTTTTTAAAAATAAAAAATAAGCGGCAATTTCATAAAAAATATTTAGAAAAAAAAATAAGGGTTTAATTTTAAAAATTTTATATAAAAATTTATATTTTGGAATATTTTTCCATATAATCAAAAATGACTCAGCACCATCAATAACCTTACCGTCTTGTATAACGTGCATCCTTCTTAAAAGTTCTTTATAAGATTTTGAGGTAACATTTTGTGCTTCTTGATTATCTGTAACATCAATCCAATTAATATTTTCATCACTATGTTTTTTATAATGATTAATTTCTGTCCTACATATATTACAAGAATTATTGAAAAAAACTTTAACCATTTGTATTTTCTTTTATAAAATTATTTGCTGCTTTAAATATTCTTGTTTTTCTCTCTTTATTCATTTTTTCTGAAATTCTTACCATCATTGCAAGGCGAGGATTTTTTAAAAAAAAAGTTTTATGCCTGTCGATAAATTTCCAATATAATCCATCCATCACATCACACCAAGGACCTTTTTTAAAATGCATCATCTTTAAAAAATAACTAGATCCACAAATATATGGTTTTGTTGCAAATATACCGCCGTCACTAAATAAACCCATACCATAAACGTTAGGGGACATTACCCAGTCAGAAGAGTCTACAAACATTTCCATAAACCATTTAAAAACTTGTTTAGGATGAATTTCACATAGATTCATGATGTTCGCTAATATCATTAACCTTTCTATATGATGTGACCATCCAAAATTTTTTGCATTATTAATTGCATGATCGAGAGGATCCAAACCAGTGGTTCCATTATACCAAGTATTTTTCATTTTTCTTTTATGATTAAAAAAATTTGTTTTCTCTAATCTTTGGTCAAAATTTTGATAAATTCCTCTCATGAATTCTCTCCAGCCAATAATTTGCCTTATGTAACCTTCTAAAGAATTTATTGGAACTTTATTCTCAATTTTTTTTAATTTCTCTATAATTTCATTTGGTGTTATTAATCCTAAATTAATTAATGGGCTTAGAGCACTATGAAATACAGTATTAGATTTATTAGTTACTGCATCCTCATAATCACCAAATAATTTTATTCTCTCTTTTAAAAATTCATCTAGCCATTTGTTTGCATCTTTTCTAGTCGTTGGAAACCAAAATTTATCAAGATCTCCTGGATGGTTTTTAAAATTAGAGCTTATAAATTTTTTAAGCACTGTAGTTTCCTTAGTTTCTCTAACTTTTGAAATTTTAGGAATTTTTATCGAATTTGGTAATTTTTTTCTATTTTCTTCATCAAAACTCCATTTATTTCCTTTTGGCGTGCCATTCTTATTCATTAGTAAATTCATTTTAGTTCTTACTATTTTATAAAAATTAGCCATAAAGGGCCTTTTATTTTTTGTAAGATAGTTTTTAAATTCATCTCTATTAATTAAAAACATTGGCGTTTTAATTTGATTTACTTTTAAAGAGTTTTTTTTAGTTAATGACAAAATTCTTTTCTCAAAAAATTTATCTTCTATTTCAAAAAAAGATATTTCTTTTATTTTTTTTTCTTTAATTACTTTTTCAAGTTTTTTTTCATAAGAAAGTTTAAAATCTTTATTTCCGTCTCTATAAAAAACATTGAAATTTTTAGATTTTAATTCATCTTTAAAAGATCTCATGGACGATAAAAAAAGAAGTATTTTTAGTTTGTGATGTTTTTCAAAGGTGCAAAGGTTATAATCTTCAGCCATAAAAAATAAGTGATCTTTATACGGGCTTAAATATTTTGGATTAAACAGCTGATTTCCTAGAATGATGAATAGTTTCATAGGTATCAATTTATATTGTTTTTATTACAAAATACACGCGTCATTATTAGGCTGTCCAATTTCTCAGATCATGGTATTTAACCTTATGAAAAAATTAATTATAGGCGCTACTGGTTCTATTGGATCCGCAGTTTCAAAAAATATTCAAAAAAACGGGGGAAAAACCCATTTAGTAGGTAGGAATGAGAAAGATGTCTCAAGTCTAGCAAATGAACTTGGCTCTTCCTTTACTGTGGCCGATGCATTAAACGAAAATTTTAGCGATAAAATTATTAGCGACTTAGGAAATGATGAAATTGATGGTTTAGCTTTTTGTGTAGGGTCAATAGATTTAAAGCCTTTAAAACTTACAAAAAAAAGTGATTACATGCAGTGCTTTAATTTAAATCTTATATCTGCAACTGAAATTATAAGAGCGACTTATGATAAATTAAAAAAAAATAAAGGTTCTATAGTTTTGTTTTCAACTGTTGCTGCTAGAAAAGGATTTTTAAATCATAGCATCATAAGTTCTGCAAAAGCAGCTGTAGAGGGTTTAACTGTTGCATTGGCAGCTGAGTTTGCGCCGCATGTGAGGGTAAATTGTATAGCACCAAGTCTTTCAAAATCAAAGATGGCTGGACCAATGTTAAAAAATGAGAAGATGGCTGAAAGTATTGCAAAAATGCATGCATTGAAAAGAATAGGTGAAGGTGATGATTTTTCTTCTTTAGTGAATTTCTTATTAAGCAAAGATAGTTCCTGGATAACTGGACAGATTATTGGAGTTGATGGGGGAAGATCATCTGTCGCATGACAAATTAAAAAAAAAATACTAAAGAAGTATTATGAAAAAAATTTTAATTATTTTAATAAGTTTTTATTTTATAAACAATTTTGCACTTGCAGCTGGTGGAGATAGTGGAGGAAGTTCTTCAAAAATCTCAATGTATGACGAAGCTGTAAAATTAATTAAAAGAGCAGGAAAGCTTGAGAAAAAAGATAAAAAAGATAAAGCAGTTAAACTTTATAAAGAAGCTTTTAACAAGTTAGAAACAGCTAATAAAAAAGACAAAAACAACCCAGACATATTAAATTATATGGGTTTTACATCAAGAAAGTCTGGAAATTTTAATGAAGCAGAAAAGTTTTATTTAAAAGGTTTAAGCTTAGATCCAAAGCATAACGGAATTAATGAATACCTAGGTGAACTTTATGTTCAAACAAACAGAATTGAAAAAGCAAAAGAAAGACTGGCAGTTCTTAAAAACTGTAACTGCAAAGAATTTCAAGAACTTCAGTTAATAATTAAAACTCGAGGATCAAAAATTTACTAAGACAAATCAGCAGCAAATTTTTTTAATTTTTCCATAGGTATTAATTCGAGTGTTTTGATATTTGTTTTCTTTAAAAAAATAGTACAAGCTTTATTCTCCTCAATTGATCTCGCGAACCAAGTAGCACATACACACCAACAATCTCCATCTTTTAAACCAGGAAAACCAAACTCGGGATGCGGTGTGATTAAATCATTTCCTACTTTTTTGGACCATTCTAAAAATTCATTAGTAACTTTTGCACACACAGTATGAACTCCACGATCATTTTTATCAGTATTGCAACACCCATCTCTAAACCAACCCGTTAAAGGTTCATTTGAACAAGGTTCGAGAGGTTCGCCAAAAACATTTTTTTGAGTTTCTTTAGACATCTTTAAAGTTTAGTTGGATTGGGTTGTCCTTTATAAACTTTTTCTGGATCAAATTTTTTCTCTTTTTCCTCAAATTTCATCTCAACTTTTTCAGAATGATCTATTTTACCTAATGGTATCGATCTATAAAAACATGATTTATAACCCACATGACAACTAGCACCGTTTCCTATATCAACACTTAACCAAACAGAATCTTGATCATCATCTATTCTTATTTGAATTATTTTTTGAGTAAAACCACTTGTTTTTCCTTTGTGCCAAATAGATTTTCTCGTCCTACTCCAGTAATGGGCTTCTTTTGTTTCTATAGTTTTTTTCAAAGCTTCAGAATTCATATACCCATGCATCAAAACTTCTCCAGTTTTACTGTCTGTTGTAATTACTGGAATTAGGCCTTGGCTATCAAATTTAGGAGACAAAAATTTTCCCTCTTCAACTTCAAAAACACTGTCTCTTTTTTTAAACATGTAGTTAAAATAGTGAAAAAAAGACAAAATAGCAATTTGCATTAACAACATATGTCCTATAATAGTGTTTAAAAAATTATGAAATTAGTCAAAGATTTAGAAAAATCATCGATAAATCAGACTGGAGTCACTGATAAAGAAGTAGAGGATGCTTTCAAGACTATTCTGAAGTGGATAGGCGAAAATCCAGATAGAGAAGGTCTTAAAGAAACACCAAAAAGGGTGGTTAAAGCATTTAAGGAGTATTTCAGTGGATATCATCAAGATGCCAGCAAAGTTCTAAATAAAACTTTTGGAGATGTTGATGGATATGATGACATGGTATTAGAAAAAAATATTTCTTTTGAAAGTCATTGTGAGCATCACATGGCTCCAATTATCGGTGTAATTCATATCGCTTATATTCCAAACAAAAAAGTCGTTGGTTTAAGTAAACTAGCTAGAACCGTAGAAGTCTATGCTAAGAGATTACAAACCCAAGAAAGATTAAATATGCAAATAGCTAAGACTTTAATGAGCGGATTAGAGGCGAAAGGTGTAGCCGTAACTATAGATGCCTCTCACCAGTGTATGACTATGCGAGGTATTAAAAAAGAAAAAGCGATGACTCTTACAAATTATTTTTTAGGAACATTTAAAGAAGATCTTTCTCTTCAAAATAGATATTTAAAGCACATCGGAAAATAATGGCTGTAAAATTCAAAGCAGTAGTTATAGATAACCAAAACGAAAAATTTACAAGAGATATCAAAGAAATCGACAGCAGTCATTTAAAAGATGGAAATGTTTTAATCAAAATTGATTACTCGAGTTTGAATTATAAGGATGCTTTAATCCTTAAAGATGGTGGAAAAATAGTTAGAAAATTTCCATTTGTTCCTGGTATTGATTTTTCTGGCAAGGTTGTCGAAAGTGGTGATGATAAATTTAAAAAAGATGAAAATGTAATTTGCACAGGTTTTAGAGTTGGAGAAATGTATTATGGTGGGTTTTCGCAGTACGCAAAAGTAGATTCAAATTTCTTAATTAAGAATCCAAAAAACATTGATACTGAACAATCTATGATGTTAGGCACTGCAGGGTTTACAGCTTTACAATGTTCATTTGCGATTAAGGCAAGAGAAGAACTTCTTTTAGGTGAAAAAGTAAACGACGTTCTTGTAACCGGAGCTACAGGTGGAGTAGGAAGCATTGCGGTTATGATTTTATCAAAAATGGGTTACAATGTTTATGCTGTGACAGGAAAAAAAGATAAAAATGATTATTTGAAAGATTTAGGTGCAAAAAATATTGTTGATAGAAAAGAATTTGAGGGAGAAAGTAAGTTATTAGAAAAAGGAACGTGGGACGGTGTCGTTGATACTGTGGGCGGAGCATCACTTACAAAAATATTAGCTCAGGTAAAGCCAAATGGTATTGTTGCATCTTGTGGAAACGCTGGGGGAATAAAAATAAATACAACTGTCATGCCTTTTATAATAAGAGGAGTAAAACTATGGGGTATCGACTCTTCTGGCGCCTCAATTAGAAGGAGAGAATTTTTATGGAATGAAGCTGTAAAACTTATAGATTTTAATAAATTGAAATCATTTACAAAATCTCTCTCATTTTCTGAACTTTTAGACACATATCCAAAGCTTTTAGAAGGCAAGTTCTTTGGAAGAGCTATAGTAAATCCTAACAAATAATTTATAATCTTTTCTAATGGATTGGGATAAATTAAAGATTTTTCATACAGTTGCTGAGGCTAGCAGCTTCACTAAAGCATCAACAATTTTGAATTTAAGTCAATCAGCCATTAGTAGACAAATCCAATCTTTGGAAAGTGACCTTAAAATAAAGCTTTTTGAGAGACACGCAAGGGGATTAGCTCTAACTGATAATGGCAAGTACCTTTTTAAAACAGCGCATGAGGTAATATCAAAACTTAAAGACGTAGAGTATAATTTAAGTGAAGAAAAAGATAAGCTGAGCGGTAAACTTGTTGTCACTACTGTTGTAAGTTTTGGAACTACATGGTTAACCCCTCGGATAAAAGAGTTTATGGATCTTCACCCTGGGATGGAAGTAGAATTAATATTTGATGATGGAGAACTTGATTTGGCAACTCGTCAAGCCGATGTTGCTATCAGAATGAGAAGACCAAAACAACTCAATTTGATTCAAAAAAAGTTTGTTGATTTTAATTATCATATTTATGGGTCAAGTGAATATTTAGAAAAAAATGGTTATCCAAAAATTTTAAAGGATTTAGATAAACATAAATTTATTACTTACGGAAAAGGCGCGCCTTCTCCTGTTTACAATCCAGACTGGGTATTAAAAGTGGGAACAAAAGACGGAAAAAAAAGGAAGTCTTTGTTAAAAGTAAATAGTGTTTATGGACTTTTATTAGCAGTCCAAAGTGGTGTTGGTTTAGCGGCATTACCAGACTATATAGCACACAATATAAGTGGTATTACAAAAGTTTTACCAACCGAACCTGGAAAACCAACAGAAACACATTTTGTTTATCCAGAATCACTTAAAAATAATGCCAGATTAATTGCATTCAGAAACTTTCTTTTTAGTAAGGTAAGTGAATGGAAATTTTAAATTTTATAATACCATTTATTGTCCTACTTACTATTGTTGTATTTGTTCATGAATATGGTCATTATTATTTTGCTAGAAAATATGGAGTAGGTGTCACTGATTTCTCAATAGGCTTCGGTAGAGAATTATTCGGAATTAATGACAAAAACGGAACAAGATGGAAATTTTGTTTAATACCTTTAGGTGGGTATGTTAAGTTTTTTGGTGACAGAAACGTTTTTAGCCAAGATGAACAAGCGGAACTTTTAAAAAGATACAATGAGAGTGATAGAAAAAAACTTTTTGTTGTAAAACCTCTTTATCAAAGATCACTAATTGTCTTCGGAGGTCCATTAGCAAATTTTATTTTGGCTATCTTTATTTTTACTTTTATATATATGTTTTCCGGCAAAGATTTCACGCCAGCTAAAATATCTGAAGTAGAAAAAAATAGCCCTGCTTTTTCATCAGGATTAAAAGTAAATGATGTTATTACAGAAATTAATGATAATAAAATAAGTAGTGTTCTAGAGGTTTCTACACATATTAATGCAACAACAAATGAAAATGTTGAAATTAAAGTTTTAAGAAATGACCAAGAATTGTCATTCATAATAGAACCTAAAGAAGTAATAAGTGAAGATAATTTAGGAAATAAAGTTAAAAGGAAAATTATTGGTATAAAAATATCTCCTCTTAATAATGAATTTGATAAACAAAAATTAGGGCCAACAAAAGCCATGTATTATGCGTTGTCAGAAACATGGTTTGTAACTAAAACCACTTTAAAGTTTGTAGGATCTATGTTTCAAGGAAAAGGGGATAGTTCACAGTTAGGTGGACCTATACGAATAGCAAAAATAACTGGTCAGGTAGCTCAATTTGGCTTGATAGCCTTTTTAAGTATAATGGCTTATATTTCAATTAGTTTAGGTTTAATAAACTTATTTCCAATCCCACTTTTAGATGGTGGACATTTAATGTTTTATGCTTTTGAGAAAATACTTGGGAAACCACTCTCTCAAAAAACTCAAGAAGGTTTTTTTCGAATCGGGTTATTTTTGCTTTTTTCTCTCATGTTTTTCACGACATTTAACGATCTTAAAGATTTAGGCTTATTTTAAGCCGTTTTTTTACCTCAAAAAAGCAAGTAAATTCAACACTTTTTTAAACACTATATTTAGTGTTAATATATTTATTTTATACTAAAAATAATGTTGATTTTACTCAGTTTTTGTTGAGATTAGAAACAACCATAGGGGCAAAAATGAATAAAAAACAATTAGTAGCAAAAATATCGTCCACATTGGGCCAGAGTAAAGCTGATGCTGAAAGAACTTTTGACTCAATTACGACTATTATTTTAGATGCGCTAAAGAATGACGATACAGTAAAAATCGCTGGTTTTGGAACATATAAAGTAGCTAAAAGAAAAGCTAGAGTTGGTCGAAATCCAAGAACAGGGGAATCCATTCAAATAGCAGCTTCTCAAAAAGTTAAGTTTTTACCTGCTAAAAGCTTAAAAGAGATGTTTAACCGATAAATATTATTTTTAGCCCTTATTTGAACTATCAAATAAGGGCTAAACTACTTGCAAAAACTGCATAGCTAAAATCAATAGATTTCAATTCTTTAAATTTTTCAAAGTCTTATAAATTCAACTTCAACAAACAAGGGAGTTTATTATGAAAAAATACGTAGGATATTTCTTTGCAGGTACTGCAGTTTACTTCGGTTTTGCAGGTCTTGGTTATGCCGAGACAACTGTATCAGCAGAGACTCAATATATATTTAACACCCTATTATTTTTAATGTCAGGTTTCTTAGTAATGTGGATGGCAGCTGGATTTACAATGTTAGAATCAGGCTTAGTAACATCTAAAAGTGTTTCAGCAATCTGTGCTAAAAATATAGGTCTTTATTCAATCGCAGGATTAATGTTCTGGTTGGTTGGATACAATTTAGCTTATGGTATCCCAGAAGGTGGATATATCGGATCATTTACTCCATGGAGTGATGGATCTGCAGTAGATACTGGTTATTCAGACGGATCAGATTGGTTTTTCCAAATGGTGTTCTGTGCAACAACAATGTCTATAGTATCTGGAACATTAGCTGAAAGAATTAAAATTTGGCCGTTCTTCTTATTTGCTGCAATTTTAACTGGAATAATTTATCCAATTGAAATGGGCTGGCAATGGGGCGGTGGATGGTTATCAGCTGCTGGATTTTCAGATTTTGCTGGTTCAACATTAGTACATGCCGCTGGTGGAGCTGCCGCTTTAGCAGGAGCAATTGTACTAGGTGCAAGAACTGGTAGATTTAGTTCAAGCGGTGGAGTTAAAGCGATGACACCATTTGCTGCATCATCAATTCCGTTAGCAACACTTGGAGTATTTATACTTTGGTTAGGTTGGTTCGGTTTTAATGGTGGTTCACAATTAGCTGCAGGAACATTTGACGATGTAACTTCAGTAGCAACAATTTACATTAATACAAACTTAGCTGCCGGCGGTGGAGTGATGACTGCTGCAGTAATTTCAAGATTACTTGGTGGTAAAACAGATGTAGTAATGATGCTAAATGGTGCGATTGCAGGTTTAGTAGCAATTACGGCAGAACCATTAACACCAAGTCCATTAGCTGCAATATTTATTGGAGCAATTGGTGGATTAGTAATGTATTTCTCAACAAAACTTCTATTTAAACTAAAAATAGATGATGTAGTTGGAGCGATCCCGGCCCACTTAGTAGCTGGCGTATGGGGTACATTAGCTGTTCCATTAACTAATGGAGACGTTTCTTTCGGAGCTCAATTCCTAGGAACAATTTCAATTGTGGTATTTGTTTTTGTAGTATCACTAATAGTGTTCCAAATCATGAAAGCTACGATCGGTCTAAGAATCAGTAAGGAAGCTGAAAGACTTGGAACTGACAAAGCTGAAGTAGGAGTTGTCGCTTACGGTATAAGAGACTAAAACTTCTTATCTTATCTCCTCCCTCGTTAGTTGGAGAAAACTTAAGGCCCAGCCCCCCGCTGGGCCTTTTTTTTTATTTTAATTTCTGTTCTTTTCCCACAACTCTTTGGCATTAATATTTGGGGATAATCCAAAAACTGAGTTTATATTAGTACAGTGCAAAGCTAATGAGGGAATGGGAGAAAAACAGTTTTCTCTATCATAAATATCATGCAATATAGTTTCATAAGGCTCATGCTCAACTTCACCCATCTTTATAAGATCACTGTAATACTTATTGACCATTTTTTTACTGGTCAGAAATGTTAGCAAAGATTCTTTTACAGACCTCCAATGATTTTTTTGGCCTATTAAGATATTAGTAGATTGATTTTTTTGATAAAGATAAGGGTAATCTACTGGAATTATAAATATTTCATCTTTCAAAATAGTAGAAAATTTCTCATAAGCGGATATCATCTCTGAAATACTTTCATCATCATGGATGTAATCATCCTCTACAAAATAAACCAGGTCATCAAGATTTTTTGCAAGCTCAAAAGACTTAATTATACTTGCCATCGTTGATTTCATATTATTTTCAATTTGAGGGTTATTTCTTTTAATAACTTTAATTCTTCTAGAATATTCGTTTAAATTTAAACTAATTATATTAAATTTTAATTGTGAATTTTTTAAAACACTATCAATTGTGGCTATGTTTTCTTTTGGAGAACCTGAGTCTATAATTGTTATAACAAAACTTATATTACTCTTATCATTTGATGCTTTTTTAATACTTTTTATTAATGAGTTGATAGTTCTCATCGTATACTCTGATTTTGGTTGTTCAAATATCCTCTTTTTATTTTGAGAGACTAAATTCACTGAAGTACATGTTTTTAAAATAATATTAAAACTTTGAACTTTTCTTGTAATTTTTACTTCTCCTAACGGCAATGTTATAGATTTTTTTCCACTAATTGACGGATTTTTAATATCCTTAGATGTTACGAAAGACATATCAGCTTGGTCAATAAGCTCGTAACCCAATAGTCTTGATAATTTTACAAAAAATTTTTTTAAAATACCTTTTTTTTTTGATTTATTTAATTGTCTCATTGCAATTTAATTATTATCTAATATCTTATTACCATGAATATAAAAACATCTAAAGAGCTTGTTGATGAAGCCAATAAAGAAATAAAAGTTTTGAACGCTGAAGAAGTAAAGTCTTCTTATGAAAAAGGAGATATAACTTTAATAGATATAAGGGATATCAGAGAACTATGGAAAGAAGGTACTATTAAAAACTCAATTCATATTCCTCGAGGTATGTTGGAGTTTTGGTTAGATCCTCAAGGTTCTTATTTTCAAGAAAAAAAAATTGGTGAAATGAAAAACATTGTTTTGTTCTGTGCTTTAGGATTTAGATCAGCACTTGCAACCAAAGCTTTAAAAGAAATGGGATTTAAAAATGTTGCTAATGCTTCTGGTGGATTTGATGCATTAAAAAATGCAGGCCTTGAAATTATTCAAAAAGAAAAGAAGTGACTATTTAACCGCCTCCGCAATGGCATACTGAAGTCTATCCTGCCCCCAAAAAATTTTATCCTTGACTATAAAAGTTGGAGCTCCGAAAATCCCTTTTTTATAAGCATGATTTGTTTTTGACCTTAACTGATCTTTAATATTTTGACTTTGTGCTCTTAAAACAAAAGTTTTTGGATTAATATCTATATTCTTTAAAACTTTTTCAATCACAACTTCATCATTCATGTTTAGACCGTCACCCCATACTGCATTAAATATTTTATCTATATATAAATCTTTAATACCATCTTCTGAAGCTACAAAAACACCTCTCATAAGATTTAAACTTTTTATTGGAAAGTAAGAATTAAATTTAAAATTTATTTTATTTTTTTCAGCGACCATTTTGCAGTCTCTAATCATAAATTTTGCTTTTGATGGTATGAAAGCTGGAGCTTTGATGTCGTGTAGATTATGTAATCCGCCTAAAAGAATTGGTTGGTAGTTTATTTTAAACGTATATTCTTTTTCAATTTTTTTTATTTTATTATGTGCAATAAATGCATAAGGGCTAATAAAATCAAAATAAAAGTCAAAAGATTTATTCATTTAAAGAAATTTTTTTTGCAAAGAAAATTCTGATTACCCAGTGTATAAATATACCTAGGGGACCTGTAAAATAAGTCGTTATTAAGGATATCGCCATTAATACTCTTGGAATGGAGTATCTTGTTGAGTCACGGGCTATCCATGATCCTACGAAGAGACTTAATGAGAGAAAATGTAGCCAAAATATTAAAAGAAAGTTTTCATCAGAAAAAACTGCATAAAGATTTTCTATACCCAAATATAGTTCAAAACCATTGAAGAAATTATCATTCAGATAAATCTGGTAAACAATAAACACATAAGCAATTCCAAGAAATAATGGAATTAAAATTGAATGCACAAAAAAACGTGTAAAATTACTATTTGGGGAAAATAACAAAAGCAACCAAAAAGGAATTACTCCCCAATTAGCTAAAAGAAATATATTTTCTAAAGTTAAATATTCTTCAAAGTTATTTATCATTTAAAATAATATAGTATATTAGAATGATGAATCCCACATCTAATAAGAAAGATTTTGATGAACTAAGTACTGCTTTGAAAGACTTGGCTTATTCATATATCGAGAAATATAGTCCATCTAAACAACAGCTTAAAGTCTATTTAATGAAAAAAGTTTTGATTAAATTTAAAAGTACTAAATCAAAAAAAGAAATTTCAGAATTAATTGATAATGTTCTCATTAATCTAGAACAAAATAAATTTTTAAATGATGAATTGTACTCCGATTCAAAATCAAGAACTTTACTGAGAAGAGGCTATTCAATAAATAAGATAAATCAATCTCTTAGAATGAAAGGAATAGATCAAAAATTCATCAAACAGAGCATAGAAAAAATTAAGAATAAAGAAATAGAACCAGATTTTGTATCAGCTCTAAAACTTTGCAAAAGACGGCGTATCGGAGCAATTAGGCCAAACGCTAACAGAGAATTATTTTATAAAAAAGATATGGGTGTTCTTGCTAGAGCAGGATTCGATTATGACCTATCAAAAAGAGTTTTAAATTTAGAGCAAGAAGAATTTCAAAAATTAATCAAAATTATTTGATTTTTTCTCTTCTTCTACCAACTGATCTATTTTTCTTTTTAAAGCATTTCTTACCAAAACAAAAATGACTAATCCAAAAATTGTGACAGAAATTAATATTATTAAAATTGTTTTAGTCATTTAAATTTTTTGATCTAAGCATTAATAAACTTGGATTTTTATAATCTTCCTTACCATAAAGAAAAGGTTGATTATCTAATGTAGTTATAATTGCTCCAGCATTTTCTGCAACAGCATGACCTGCAGCATAATCCCACTCGTTAGCCCTTTCTTTTGCTGCGTAAATATCAAAAGTACCATCTGCAATTAGACAAAATTTGTAAGAGCTTGCAACTTTTGCAACTGAAGAAACTTTATACTCATTTAATTTTTTCATTATTAATTCTGACGGTTTTCTCATACTAGAGACTGCAATAACATTATTTCTAACACTTTTTTTTTTACATTCTATTTTTTTATCCTCTCCATTTTGTCTTACAAAACTTTGACCTATAGCATAGGAATAGAATAACTGTTTTTTTTTAGGGACACCCACTAAGCCTATAATTGGCTTTTTATCAACTACTAATGCAGCATTTAAAGTATATTCATCTTTTCCAGAAATATATTCTTTTGTTCCATCAATAGGGTCAATTAACCAAAAAATAGAATTTTTATTTTTCTCTTTTATATTAACAGTTTCCTCTGAAATAATAGGTATATCCGGTGTAAGTTGCTCAATCTTTTTACTAATTAATTTATTTACTTTTAAATCTCCATTACTGACTGGTGATCCATCCTCTTTAATTTCAATCTTTAACCCTTTATTGTATAAATCTATTGATTCTTTGCCTGCTTCTTCAAAAATAGGAATTAGTTCTTCAGTAATCTTTTTATAATTAATTTTCATTAATTTTAACCTTTTCTAAAAGTACGTGATTTAGATCAATAACTTTTTTACCGCTATTTTGAAAATTGACTGTTATTTTATTTTTAATAATCGATTGTATTTGTCCTGTACCCCACTCTTTATTCTTAGGGTTTATAACGAAATCACCTGGTTCTAAATCAAATTGCATTATGGAAATTAAATAATATATATAATATATACTTTATATGATCAATTCACTAGGAATAAATAAACCAAAAAAAAAAACTAAAGTAGTTGTAGCTATGTCTGGGGGAGTAGACTCTTCTGTGGTCGCAGGTCTTATGAAAGAAGAAGGGTATGACGTTACAGGAATTACCTTAAAATTATATGATGATGCTAAGCAGTCTAAAGAGGGAAGACAATGTTGTGCAGGACAGGACATTTTGGATGCCAAAAGGGTCTCTGAGCAATTAAACATAAATCATGAAATTTTATATTATCAAAAAAAATTTAAGCAAGAAGTTATTGATAATTTTATAGACAGCTATTCTTCAGGAGAAACTCCTATACCTTGCGTACAATGCAATCAAACAGTCAAATTTAGAGATTTGTTTAAATATTCTAAAGATTTAAAAGCAGACGCTTTAATAACCGGTCATTACATCAAGAGAATTCAAAATAATGGAAAAAGCTATATGTACAGAGCCAAAGATTTTTCCAGAGATCAAAGTTATTTCTTGTTTAGCACAACACAAGCACAACTTGATTTTTTAAGATTCCCTTTAGGAGATATTGAAAAAATAGAAACCAGAAATATAGCAAAAAAACTTAATTTAAATGTGGCTGAAAAACCTGATAGCCAAGATATTTGCTTTGTTCCTAACGGGGACTATAGCTCTGTAATAAAAAAATTTAGGCCAGAGTCTTTTAATCCTGGAAATATTTTAGATATTAAAGGCAATGTAATAGGCCAACATGAAGGGATTATAAATTATACCATTGGACAAAGGAGGGGAATTAAAATTGCAGATAAAGATCCCCTTTATGTAATTAAGATAAACAACAACAAAAATACTGTAATTGTGGGTCCAAAAGAGTTTTTAAAAATAAATAAAGTTACTTTAAGAGAATTAAACATTTTAGGTAGTGAAAATGATTTAAAAAATGAAATTAAAATAAAAGTTAGATCTACTGGAAAGCTACTTAGAGCTAGAGTAAAAATAAATTCTAATAAAGCCGAGATAAATATTTTAGACGGTGAAAGCGGTATTTCGCCTGGCCAAGCATGTGTTTTTTATCTAAATGACGAGACTGGGGATAAAGTTTTAGGCGGGGGATGGATAGATAAGACATTTAATAATAATTTATCCACCTAATCCACAACCAAATTTAAGTCAACCAATAAGTGATACACAATTTTAATTTTTGTGATTTAATAACATTAATTAAGAGGCAACTCTTAACTGGCCAATTAAGGAAAAACCGAGAGGTTCAAGCTTAAAGGGCAGAAAGGTCAACTGAGTAGCGCTAAAATGGTTGATCGGGCGGTTCGGCGGTAGCGCCTACAACGACGAACCAAAACTACTAAATTTCTGGGCGAAAGCCTAGAAATTTAAGTGGTTCTCCTCCAGAAAAAAAATGTAAGCATGTAAAAAGTAATTACACCAACAAAATAATTCCATTCCAGAGCGTGTTTAAAATGTGTATTGCCTTTTGTGACTAATATAGGAAGACTGGCTATAGCCACAATAACTAAAATAGAAACTAATATTATTTTAATTAATAGAATATTTTTATTCGTAATTTCAGAAATTTTTGATTTTATATTAAATAAATAATAAACCAGCATACCTTGAGCAATCAATTCAAATATAATAAATAAAAGTAATACGACTCTTCTGAATAACTTATAAAGTTGAATATCAAATTTAATTCCTAAAAAAATTGAATGAATAATTAAAAATATGGCTGACAATATCCCAAATAAACGAAATTTATATTTAAAATTCTCTGTATTTCTCATTTTGCAAATTAAATTATTATTATTATTCCAATAGTAAAATAATAGAATGCCAGTAACAATCATCGAAGGTTTAAAAATTAAATATTGAGGAAAAGTCCTAGATGCTCTGCTTATTGAGAGACTTCCATCTAAATAAGGAATCGAAAAACCTGACCTTCCTATTTGATCTACAGTAAAAATAGTTCCTTCTAAAAGGCTTGGATTGACAGAAATAAACAAGCATAAATTTATAGCTATCAAAGGTAGGAAAAAAATCCATAAACTTAGTTTACGGATTTGAATTATTTCTCTCATTTGTATTATTTTATTTACGCTTATTTCTTTTTCGCGCTCTTCTTTTTTTTGATCCTATTTTTCTTCTACCTCTATGTTTTTTCGGATAACCCATATTTTTGCCTCCTTTTTTATATCTTAATTAAATAAACTTATATAAAGTTCAATTATACTCTTTTTATGAAAAAGTCTATAAACACATTTTTAAAACATCCCACTAAAGATAATGCTAATAGATCTGCAAATCCACCTGTTACAAGAGCTTCGACTATACTTTTTAATACAATGCAAGAGATGATTTCCCATGAGAAAAAAATTAGATTACACAAAAATATTACTCACTACTCTTATGGACGGTATGGTAGCACAACAACAATTGAACTGGAAAATATTATTAAAAAACTTGAGCAAGCTTATCACGTTTTTTTAACTGGTACTGGATTTGGAGGAATATCCTTAGCCTTAATGAGTTTATGTAGGCCAGGTGACGAAATAATTGTCTCAGACAATGTTTATGGCCCGACTAAGGAAATCACTGAAGATCTCTTAAAACAATTTAATATTGTCGCTAAGTTTTACAACCCAGAGAAACTGGAGGATCTACAAAATAAAATTACAAAAAAAACTAAGATGGTATTTGTAGAAAATCCAGGAAGTAATACTTTTGAGTTTCAAGATTTAACTAAAATTGTCAAAATTGCAAAAAAGAAAAAAATTGTGACCATGCTTGATAATACATGGGGTACACCGCTATATTTAAAACCACTCAAAATTGGCTTTGATATATCATTCTCATCTGCAACAAAATATTTTTCTGGCCACTCAGATGCAATGGGGGGAACTTTGGCAGTAAATAAAAAAGTTTATAAAAAAATCATGTTTTTTTACAAATTATCTGGATATAGAATGTCAGCTGACGAAGCTTATTTAATCATAAGAGGTCTCAGAACTTTAGATGTAAGATTAAAACAACATTATGAAAATGCTATGAAAGTTATTAATTATCTAAAAAAAAATAAAAAAGTAAGAGAAATTTTATTTCCTTACAAACCATCATCTAAAAATTATAAACTTTGGAAAAAGTATTATTCTGGTGCAACAAGCTTGTTTTCTATAGTAATTAAAAGTAAAAAAAAATCTTCAGTAATCAAATTTGTAAATTCACTTAAATTATTTGGAATTGGTTATAGTTGGGGTGGATTTGAAAGTTTGGCAATTTTACAAGATTTAAAAAAAAACACTGAATACATAAAAGGGCGACATTTCTACCGTTTTGGTAAAGACGAACATATAGTACGATTACATATTGGATTAGAAGAACCAAAAGATCTTATTGCCGATCTTAACAAAGCTTTAAAACTTGTAAAATAAATGTCAGAAAAATTTATTAATAATAGATTAACCCTTATTGTTTTAATTTCAGCTTGTGTCGTAATAATGATCTCAATGGGTCTCAGACAGACTTTTGGTTTGTTTTTCCAAGCTTTCGAGGAAGGAATAGGATGCACCCGAACAGAATTTGGCTTAGCAATAGGAATTCAAATGATTTTTTGGGGAATGTTTTCTCCATTATTTGGTTTAGTTGCAGATCGATTTGGCGGCAATAAAGCTGTATTTATTGGATTTTTAATTTTTGGAGCTGGAATATATATGCTTTATTCAGGTCCTAACACTGGAATTTTTTTTCAAATAAGTCTTGGAGTATTAATTGGTATAGCTTTAGGAGCTACAGCTATAAGTGTTCCCGTTTCTGAGGTAAGTAAACACTTTCCTAATGAAAGACGTACAATCGCATCAGGTATGGTGACCGCCGCTGCTTCTGTTGGCTATTTCATTGCTCCACTTTTTACCAAATATTCTTTGGGAGAATTTGGATGGGAGGAAACATTGAGATTTTTTCTTTATTTTATTTTATTTGGTTCCATGGTCTCAATTTTTATATTTCGTCCAAAACAATTAGTTGAACACAAACAATCTGTTGTTAAAAAACAATCATTTTTTGAAGCCTTAAAAGAAGCTTTTTCTCATAAAGGCTATCTACTACTTAATGCTGGTTTTTTTGTCTGTGGTTTTCAAATAACTTTAGTGGCAACACATATTCCTGGATACATGCAAGAAAGAGGTATGGGAGGTTGGTCAGCAACAATAATTCTAGCTCTTATTGGATTATTTAATATATTTGGAACATTAGGTATGGGTTATTTAGGAACTAAGTATAGAAAAAAAAGTTTACTCTGTATACTTTATGCATTAAGAGCTTTAGCGATTGCAATTTTTATTTTTTCACCTCCATCAACAATAATGTCTATCATTTTTGGTGTCAGCTTTGGTTTACTTTGGCTTTCTACTGTTCCGCCAACTAATGGTATAGTTGCTCAAATCTTTGGGACTAAATATTTAAGTTCACTTTTTGGTATTGTATTTTTAAGTCATCAGGTAGGTGCATTTATCGGAGCCTATCTTGGGGGATATTTTTATGATCAGTATGGTTCTTATGACTACGCTTTTTACATGGCAATAGCTCTTTCAATATTTGCCACTATTGTTCATTATCCAATAAATGAGCAACCAATTCAAAGATCTGAAGTAACAATTTAAGGTTGTATTTTGAGTCTAAATCGGAATCAAAGGTGAATCAAAACAAGAACATCGCACCTTTTTTAGTGTACTTAATGTGGATAAATCATTATTCTATTTCTAAATTTAAATTGTTTTAATAATGTTAATTAACCAAGGAGAAATATGTTTTCACAAGAATTAAATAAAAAATTAGATCAATACCATTTATTAAATCATCCATTCTATAAATCATGGAATGAAGGAAAATTAACAAGAGAAATAATCAAAGATTACGCAGAACAATATTACCAACACGTAAAAGCATTTCCAAGATATATAAGCGCTACACATTCAATTTGTGAGGACATTGAAAAAAGAAAAATTCTTTTAGAAAATCTTCAAGATGAGGAAAATCCAAACGCAGACCATCCAAAGCTATGGAAAAACTTTGCATTAGCAATGGGTGCTGACAAAGACGAAATCGAAGATGTAAAGAGAGAATGGTTTACAAATGATATGATTGAAAACTTTTTTCATCAAGCGAGAAAATCATATGCTGAAGGTTTAGCCTCTTTATATACTTACGAAAGGCAAATCCCTGAAATTGCTGAAACAAAAATAAGAGGACTTAAAAATTTTTATGGAGTTACATCAAAAGAAGGTTTAGAGTTTTTTGAAGCCCATAAAGCTGCTGACGTAATTCATAGAAAAGAATGTGAAAAACTTTTAGACGCTTTGACAGAAGAAGAAAAATCTAAAGCAGAGAAAGCTTCAATGTTGACTGCAAGATATCTTTGGAACTTCTTAAGCGGGATGTCCACAAAGCACAAAATACAAGCTGCAGCTTAAAACAGATTAATAATCAAATCCATCGTACGCTAGTATTATGAGAATTGTTAAACTATTTGTTATTTATTTAATTGTAATAATTTATAGTTTAGAAATTCTTACATTTTTATTTATTCCTAGTGAACAAAAAAACATGGTTGATGTCAAAAACACTAGAATAAAATTAGCTATAGAAAAAAAAATAAACTTTGATGTGAGATCACAAGAGCAAGTTTATGTTGATTTAAAAAGTAAAAATGAAAGTATTAAACCTGGATTTCTATATGCAAAACATTTTAATAATTTAAAGATTTTTAAAGAAGCAAAAAAAAATAATGAAATCATTCCTTTTAGAGGTCCAATAAATAGTTTAACAGTATCCTGCGCAGAAGATCTACAATATAAATTAATAAAAAACGATAAATATGGTTTCAAAAATAATAACATTATTTACGAAAAAAAAATACAAAACTTTTTATTAGGAGACTCTTATGCTGAAGGCTTATGCGAGAACAACAAAAATGATATTGCAGGACATTTAAATGAAAAAAAAATTTACACCGTTAACCTTGGTGTAACTGGCACTGGGCCTTTAATTTCTTTAGCAATTTTAAGAGAATTTGGAAATTATTTTAAGCCTAAAAATGTAATATATCTATATTTTGAAGGAAATGATTTAGATGAACTCAATTATGAAAAAGAAGATGCCACTTTAACTAAATATTTAATTGACAATTTTAATCAAGATTATTTGAATAAATACGATGACATCAAGTCTTTTTTAGTCAAAGCCGAGCAAGAAACAGAGAAAATAATTTATGCAAAATCAAAAAATTCTTTTTTACCAAATAAAAAAAACAAATTCGATATTTTGAAGGCTCATTTAAAGGATATTTTAGAAATTAATAATCTAAGAAATATATTCAAATATAAAATTCTTAAAAAACAGGAAAAGTTCTATGATTTAAACCTTTTATATAAAACTGTTGAAAAAATGAATAATGATACAAAAAAATGGAATGGTAATTATATTTTTGTATATGTGCCTACCTGGTCAAGATATTTTACAAAATTTACTAAATATGATGCAAAAATAGACTTAAAAAAGGAAATTATTAATAATCTAAATTCGAAAAATATAAAAGTTTTAGATTTGACAGATTACTTTGATAAAATAGATAATATTGAGCAATATTATCCTTTGGATTTTCTGGGCCACTATAATTCGAAAGGTTATAAGAAAATAGCTGAAATCATTGAGAAAAGTTTAGACTAGATTTAAGAAATTATATTGTTAATGTGATATTTTCAAAATTTTAAACCCTTGAAAACTATGAAAAATGACAATTATAAATGGGATAACAAAAAACCAACAGCTCAAATGCTTGGAAGATGGCAACCATGGCATGCTGGACACCAAAAGTTATTCGAAGAGATATTAAAAAAAACCGGTCAGGTAATTATCATGGTTAGGGATGTTCAAGGTGTAGATGACAATCCTTTTAACTTTGAAACAGTAAAAAAAAATATTTTAGAAGCATTAAAAGATTATGAGGGAAGAATAAAAGTTACTTTAGTACCAAATATTACCAACATTTGTTATGGACGGGGAGTGGGCTATAAAATAGAAGAAATAGTTCTCGACGAAAAGACGCAGCAAATTTCTGCAACTAAAATTAGAGAACAAATGAGGAAGGATGGGAAGCTGAAATAATCGTGAAGTTCTCACTTGACCTGTATACGTCAAACTAATAAAATTATTTATGCTAACAATTAATCCTTTTGCGGAGCTATCAACAGTAATACCCTCTTTGGTTTTGCAATCATTTGTAATTGCGATGGTATTGTTGATTATCATTGGCACAGGTTTAGACATGCTACACAAAAAAAATGTAGTTTATTTTTTTAGAAATGCCATAAAAGCAAAAAAATCTGCAAAAAAAGAATTAAGTGCAGGAAAAAAAACAGCTGTAATTTTAAAAACAGTAGCTAGCGATATTGCAACCACATCCGAACTTGGATTTGGAAAAAGAAGACTTGCACATGTACTTGGAATGTACGGAACAATTCTTTTTTGGATAGCTTCAGTGGTTTTAATATTTAAATATTCAAATGGTGCTGCTGCTCCAACCTATATTCCAATTATGTGGCATGTAGGAGCAATAATGACTTGTATAGGCGGATATTGGTTTTGGTTTTTTTTAAGAGTAGATGTGTCAGCAGAGGCACATCCTTGGTATAGAATTATTACCGCTGATTTATTTGTTTTAGCTTTACTTGCTTGCGCTACCTTTGGATTAGCTTGGTCATTTTTACAATCATCAGGTATGATAGGATTAAGTTACTTATTTTTAATTTTATTTATTCTTGCGAATCTTGCTTTATTCGGTGGAGTTTATTGGTCTAAATTTGCGCATATGTTTTACAAACCAGGAGCAGCTATTCAAAAAAATTTAGCTGAAGCTGACGGATCTAGAGACAATTTGCCCCCTCCAGCTGATGCACCAGAGCAATTTGGCCTTGGAATTAAAAGAGAACAGCCAAAACATTATTAACATCATGATGAAAAAAACTAGTATATTATTTAAAGCTAATATAGAAATTAAGAGGAAATAATTATGTCTACTTTTGTATATATGACAAGATGTGATGGATGCGGACACTGCGTAGATATTTGTCCTTCAGACATCATGCACATTGATGAAACTATTCGAAGAGCCAAAAACATTGAACCTAATTTTTGTTGGGAATGTTATTCATGTGTTAAAGCCTGCCCTAATCACGCTATAGATGTTAGAGGCTACGCAGATTTTGCACCCATGGGTCATAGCGTAAGAGTAAGAAGAGAAGAAGAAAAAGGGACCATATCTTGGAAAATAAAGTTTAGAAATGGAACGGAAAAAGATTTTGTTTCACCAATTACAACTAAGCCTTGGGGTAAATTTATTCCTAAATTAGCAGAAGGGGATAAGCCTCGACAAGGTGAAATGAATTCAGAAGTTCTTTACTCAGAACCAGAAGGTTTAGATACCAAAAAAGATTTACCTACTATAAGTAAAGACTCTTTTAAAAAGGGTGTCTACTTTTAATGCCTAAAAATAAAACCATACAAGAAGATTGCGACGTACTAATTGTTGGCGGAGGTATGGCTGGAACTGGAGCAACATTTGAAGCCAGACACTGGGGCAGGGATTTAAAAATACTTTGTGTTGAAAAAGCAAATATTGATAGAAGTGGAGCAGTAGCTCAAGGACTATATGCAATTAATTGTTATATGGGTATGAGATGGAACGAAAATCAACCCGAGGATCATGTAAGATATGCAAGAAATGATCTAATGGGATTAGTAAGAGAAGATTTAGGTTATGACATGGCTCGTCATGTTGACTCAACAGTTCATATGTTTGACGAATGGGGTCTTCCAATGATGAAAGATAAAAAAACTGGCAGATATCAACGTGAAGGTAAGTGGCAAATTATGATACACGGTGAAAGTTATAAACCAATAGTTGCCGAAGCAGCCAAAAAATCAGCTGATAAAATTTATAATAGAATAATGATTACACATTTACTTATGGATGAAAGTAATAATAATAGAGTAGGTGGTGCTGTCGGCTTTAATATGAGAACTGGTGATTACCACGTGTTTAGAGCAAAAACTGTAATCGTCGCTGCTGGCGGAGCTTCACACATATTTAAACCTCGATCAGTTGGTGAAGGTATGGGAAGAACTTGGTACGCTCCATGGAGCAATGGCTCTGCTTACGCGCTGCCAATCGCTGCAGGAGCGAAAATGACTCAAATGGAAAATAGAATTGTTTTATGTAGATTTAAAGATGGCTACGGTCCGGTAGGTGCTTATTTTTTACATTTAAAAACTTATACGCAAAATGCCAACGGAGAAAATTATGAAAAGAAATGGTACGAGAAAACTAAAGAATTAGTTGGAGAATATATTGATCATCATCCAACACCAACATGTTTGCGAAATCATGCTTTTATTCAAGAAGTAATGGCTGGAAACGGTCCAATTCACATGGTAACCAAAGAAGCTTTTCAAGATCCACACCTTGAAACAGTTGGCTGGGAGAACTTTCTTGGAATGACAGTAGGTCAAGCAGTTGTGTGGGCATCACAAAACATTGATCCAAAATATACAAATCCAGAATTAACAACGTCTGAACCATATGTTATGGGATCACACGCAACTTGTTCAGGAGCTTGGGTTAGCGGTCCAGAAGATATTGCTCCTCCAGAATATTTTTGGGGCTATAATAGAATGACTACTATAGAAGGTCTTTTTGGAGCTGGAGATACAGTAGGAGGCAGCGCTCATAAATTCTCATCAGGTTCTTTTACAGAAGGTAGACTAGCAGCTAAGGCAGCTGTTAAATACATTCAAGATAAAAAAGCTAATGACATAAATGTTAGTGATAAACAATGTGAAAATTTAAAAAATATTATTTATAAACCTCTCGATAATTACACGGTAGGAAGAAATGAAATAACCGGTGGTACAGTTTCACCAAGTTATATTTCTCCAATTCAAGGTTTACAAAGACTTCAAAAAATAATGGATGAATATGTTGGTGGTATAACAGCAAATTATATGACTAATGATAATTTATTAAAAAAAGGATTAGAACTATTAGACTGGCTTCAAGAGGATCTTGAGAATGTTGGTGCAGAAGATTATCACCAATTAATGAGGGCCTGGGAATTAAAACATAGAACACTAACATCTCAATGTGTGACCGAGCATACTTTATTTAGAGAAGAAACTCGTTGGCCAGGATATTATTATAGAGGAGATAAACTTAAACTTGATGATGAAAATTGGCATTGTTTAACCGTATCGAGAAGAGATCCTAAAACTGGAAAATTTACGCTAGAAAAAATGCCAGTTTATCATATCGTTGGGGACGAAAAGAAACAGAAAGCTTCCTAAGACATTTCCATGAATTTGTTAGATAAAAGTGATGATGAAATCATTAAGATCGCCAGTCCTATCTGGTCTAATTTAATTAAATCTTCAAACATTAAGGATTACGGCGGTTTTACAAAAGATTTCTCTTCACAGATGCTTTATGGAGCCAATGAAGTAGAGCTTGGAAAACAATGGGCAAGCAATAAATTACTTACAAGTTTATCAGAGCAACAAGAAGTATTAGGTTGCATAAGAAGAGATAATTTTATTACTGTTTTATATAAGCAAAAAAGCGATACCGTTAAAGGAGAATTTCTAGGTCGATTAGTTTTAGGAATTGAAGGCGAAACAGTAAAAGTATTTGGAGCAACAATTTATTAATATTGACAAGGTCTATTTTCAGGCATACTTAGAAGTATGCTGGAAATTTATCTTCCAATCGCACAGGTCAATATAGACATCTTTTTATTATTATTTTTAAGTTTAGCAGTAGGCGTATTATCAGGATTATTCGGTGTAGGTGGAGGCTTTTTAATGACACCGTTTTTAATATTTATGGGAATACCCCCTGTTTACGCTGTGCCAAATGAAGTTAATAATATTTTAGCAACGTCAGTCTCTGGATCTCTGACACATTGGTACAAGAATACTTTAGATTATAAGATGGGCTTAATGATTGTTTCTGGCGGTGTAGCAGGAACAATATTAGGAATAACAACATTTGCATTTTTTTCTGACATAGGAAAAATAAGCATAATAATTTCTTTATTATATATGTATTTACTTGCAATGGTTGGAACACTAATGTTAATCCAAACTTATAGAGAAAAAGTTCTACAAAGAAAAAAAATTTCAATAAAACAAAAACTTCATGAACATAATTGGCTTCAAGGATTGCCAATAAGAATGAGATTTCCGAAATCAAAACTATATGAAAGCGCTTTAACTCCAATTTTATTAGGTTTAGTAGTCGGATTTGTAGCAGCAATGATGGGTATTGGAGGTGCATTCTTAATGGTTCCAGCGATGATCTATATTGTTGGAATGCCAATCAAATTAATTCCAGGAACTTCATTATTTGTTACCATTTTTATAAGTGCAATAGTAACTATACTGCATGCATTCAATTATGGATCTATCGATTTATTTTTAGTTATTCCACTTATACTTGGTTCTATAGTTGGTGTTCAAATTGGTCAAAAGCTTGGTCAGTTTTTAGATAGCACAGAATTAAAATCCTTATTTGCAATTCTTCTGATTTCGGTAGCAATTGCAATTGGTTATGACTCTTTTTTTAGAGATAAATCAAATTTTAATGGAGAAAAAATTATTAAAACAGATTTAAACTCTTTAGCAGAATTTACTGTTAATTTTGCGAGTGAAGCACCTTTCTTATATGGAACGCTTGCAATTTTATTAGCTGTGGCTCTTGGTGCGTTAATAGCATTTATGAGAAAAATTCTAAGTCCCGTAATTAGAAAAATGTTAAGCGACTTTAGAAAAAAAGAAATAAAAAAAGTAGATGAAGTAAAATTTCCAGAAAAATAGAATGTATAATTGTTTACTAAGCGCTTCTGTAAAGTTTAGTCATTACAAATTCTCTGTGACCCAAAGCCTCGGCACATGTTAATCGTCCATTAGCAACTTTTAACATAGTCTTTATAAGCTCATCTCCAGCCTGAGATAAATTCATTTCTCTTGATAATATTTTTGAAACATCACAGTCTACATGCTCTTTCATTAATTTGGCAGTTAAAGGATTGGCAGTCAATTTAACAACTGGTTCAATAGGATTACCTATAATATTACCTTGGCCTGTTGGAAATAAATGTATATTAAACCCACCTGCAGCTTGCAGAGTAACGCATTCAGCAGCTGCTGATGAGGTATCCATAAAATATAAACCTTTGCCTTTAGTAGGCTCCTCAGCAGGCTCTAATACATCAATAAATTTTAAATTTCCAATTTTTTGAAAGTTTCCAAAAGCTTTTTCCTCTATAGTTGTTAATCCTCCTGCAATATTACCAGCAGTTGGTTGGCTTTCTGAAAGGTCATCTGTTGCTTCTTTTAAAATAAAATCATTATAAGCATTCCAAGTTTTCATAAACTTTTCTTTTGCTTCAGCAGTCGCGCCTCTAGCTGCACAAACTTTTTCAGCACCAGTTAATTCAGAAGTTTCTCCAAAACAGAGATGGACACCAAACGGTTCCAATTTTTCCATTAAGTTTCCCACAGTTGGATTTGAGGCTAAACCAGATGTTGTATCTGACTCACCACATTTAACAGAAATCCATAGGTCGCTTAGTGGACATTCTTCTCTCTGTTTTTCAGAGGCCCATTGTGAAAATTCTTGAGCTTTTTTTGATGCTTTCATAATTGTTCCTATATCGCCAGTTCTTTCGATATGAAAACCTTCTACTGGTTTTCCAGTTTTTGCTATTGCATCAACAATTCTTTTTGTCCATTTAGGCTCAATACCTATAACAATAACAGCTGCAACATTAGGGTTTTTTCCAGTTCCTATCATTGTTCTGAAATGTAATTCCAAATCCGCTCCAAATTGTAATCTTCCATAAGAATGAGGTAAGGCAATTGTTCCCTTAATGTTATTTGCTACAGCTTCAGCGCATGCATTTGAAATATCGTCAACAGGAAGTATAATGACGTGGTTTCTTGTTCCAGCCCTTCCATTCTCTCTTTTATATCCTAAAAAACTTTTTGGAATTTCCATTAATTTACCATTTCTTTGTTTTTACGTTATGAACGTGCACGTGTTCACCTTTTTTTATAGATTTAACAACCTTACCAATATCGTGACCATATTTTAATATGGTATCACCTTCTTTTAAATCTTGTAGAGCAATTTTATGACCTAAAGGGACCTCATTAATTGAGCTGACGTTCACAGTTTTATCGTTTTCCATTATCCAAGCATTACATTCTTGGCCTTTTTTCGTAGTTTCAATAACTACTACACCAACATTATCTTTTTCATCGTGGATAATTAAATCAGGCTGTGACATAAAGTATTTTATGGATATAAACTAAATTTTGATATATTGGAAGATAGTTTAATTATATTATTAGGAAGTTTTTTATGGCAAAAATGACCACAGAAGAAGCTTTTGTAAAAGTTTTACAGATGCATGGTATTGAGCATGCATTTGGAATAATAGGTTCAGCTTTTATGCCTATTTCTCACATTTTTCCTGACGCCGGTATAACCTTCTGGGATGTTGCTCATGAAACAAATGGCGGTTTAATTGCAGATGGATACACAAGATCAACTGGAAAAATGTCAATGGTTGTTGCTCAAAATGGACCTGGTATCACAGGGTTAGTAACACCAATTAAAACTGCTTACTGGAATCATACGCCGTTACTTTTAGTAACTCCTCAAGCCGCAAATAAAACTATGGGACAAGGAGGTTTTCAAGAAGTTGAACAAATGAATTTATTTAAAGATATGGTTTGCTACCAAGAAGAAGTTAGAGACCCCTCAAGAATTGCAGAAGTTTTAAATAGAGTAATTGAAAAAGCAATAAGAGGATCAGCTCCTGCTCAAATAAATGTGCCAAGAGACTACTGGACTCAAGTTATTGATATAGAATTACCACCAATAGTTAGATTAGAAAGACAAGCAGGCGGGGCAGACGCTATAGATAAAGCTGCAAAATTATTATCAGACGCTAAGTTCCCTGTTATATTATCTGGAGCGGGAGTAGTTATAGGTGGAGCTATTGAAGATTGTAAAAAATTAGCTGAAAAATTAGACTCTCCAGTTTGTTCAGGCTACCAACATAACGATAGTTTTCCTGGAAGTCACCCTTTAGCTGTTGGACCTCTTGGTTACAATGGATCGAAGGCAGCAATGGAATTAATATCTAAAGCTGATGTTGTTTTAGCCTTAGGCACAAGATTAAATCCTTTTTCTACTTTACCAGGATACGGAATTGATTATTGGCCTAAAAATGCAAAGATTATTCAAGTAGATATGAATTCAGATAGAATTGGTTTAACCAAAAAAGTGACAGTGGGTATTTGCGGCGATGCCAAACTAGTTGCTCAGCAACTATTAAATAAAATTTCTAAAAATGCAGGCGATACGGATAGACAAAAACGAAAAGATTTAATACATCAAACTAAGTCAGCTTGGCTTCAAAAGTTATCAAGTTTAGATCACGAAGATGATGATCCAGGAACTGTATGGAATAAGGAAGCTAGATCTAGAGATAAAGATAGAATGTCTCCTCGTCAAGCATGGAGAGCAATTCAAGCAGGTATGCCAGAAGATGTAATTATATCAAGTGATATTGGAAACAATTGTGCTATTGGAAATGCTTATCCAACATTTGAAAAAGGACGAAAATATTTAGCACCAGGCTTGTTTGGTCCTTGTGGTTATGGGTTTCCGTCTATACTTGGAGCAAAAATTGGTTGTCCTGATGTACCAGTAATTGGTTTTGCTGGAGACGGAGCCTTTGGTATTAGTATGAATGAAATGAGTTCATGTGCCAGAGAAGAATGGCCAGCAATAACAATGGTAATTTTTAGAAATTATCAATGGGGAGCAGAGAAAAGAAATACAACTTTATGGTTTGATAATAACTTTATTGGAACTGAGCTTGACCCAGAATTAAGCTTTGCCAAAGTTGCAAACGCTTGTGGTTTAAAAGGTGTAACAGTAAAAACAATGGAAGAAACAACCAAAGCAATAAAACAATCTTGTGAAGATCAAAAAAAAGGAATAACAACTTTTATTGAAGTAATACTTAACCAAGAATTAGGCGAGCCTTTTAGAAGAGATGCTATGAAAAAACCAGTAAAAGTTGCTGGTATTAAAAAAGAGGACATGAGACCGCAAAAAAGTATTGATTAAATACTTTTAATTTAATGAGAATTATAATTATAAATTTAATTATTTTTTCGTTAATAATACTTTCTGCAGAAATTATAATTAGAACTCTTAAACTATCACAGCTTCAAGGTGTAGATAGAAATCTCTTGAATTTAAAGAGCGAAACAGTTCTAAACCAACGTAATACTGAAGCAGTTATTTTTGGAATTACGGCTTACACTGATAAATATGGATTTAGGATACCATCAAAAGATTTTAAATATAAATATAGCTCATCAATATTAGTTTTAGGCGATAGTGTTAGCTTTGGTGTTGGCGTTGATGAAATTAAAACATTCATCGGAATTCTAAGAAATAAAATAAATTCAAATATTTATAATGCCTCTGTAGCAGGACACAATATTATTGATTATTCTAACTTAATTAAAGAATACAACCAAACTTTTGAGGATATATCAAAAGTTATAGTGTTTATTTGTTTAAACGACATTCATTTTGCTAAAGGGGTAATTAAAAACGTTGAGTTACAAGAAAAGGATAATTCAGAAATATTTTACATTAAAATTCTTCAGAAAATTAATATCTATTTAAGAAATAAATCAGCATTATTCGTTTTACTAAAATCGAAATTTACAAAGTCGGATGAAAGACATTTTGATCTTCTGACAGATTACTATAATAACAAAAATATTTTAAAAGAATATAAGAATACTATTTTAGAATTACACAACTTTTCAAAACTAAAGAAAATTAAAGTAGACTATGTCATGTTACCCTACTCTTATCAATTAAAGAAAAATTGCAATAAGGAATTTCTAGACCCCCAAAAAAAAATTAATGAAATTTTTACTTCTTTAAAAATTAATCTTTTTGATTTGACTAATGAATTTTGTCAAGAAAAGGAAAAAAAACTTTTTTTAAATTATGATCCTGTTCACTTATCTGAAAGTGGTCATCAGTTTGTTTCTAATCTTTTAATTAAAAAATTAAATAATAATTAATTTAATTTTAAAACACTTGCAGGATCTAATTTTACATCAAACCAATTTAATCTGATATCTAAATGTGGCCCTGTTGATCTACCAGTTTTTCCAACTGTACCAATTTTTTGACCCTGTTTAATTTTTTGTCCAACTTTTACATCTACATCTTTTAAATGCATATATAATGTACTAACCCCATGTCCGTGATCAAAGATGATTGTGCCTCCAGTAAAATATAGATCATCTTCTGCGAGAGTAACTACACCTTCTAACATAGCTTTAATTGGGGTGCCTTCTGGTGAGGCAAAATCCAATCCGTAATGAGGTCTTCTAGGCTTTCCGTTTAGTATTCTTTGACTTCCATATACACCAGTAACAATTGAATTTTTTAGTGGAGCTTTAAACTTATTTTTGAAGAATGTTAAATTACTATTTATAGATCTAGCTTTACCAATCAAAACATTGTCAGCTTTAATTCTATCATAAACTTCTTTGGGAGGTGTAACTTGTTTAGGAGGCAAACCATCAATTCTTTGAATTATATATTTTTTTTTAAATATCTTTTTTTCTATAATCTCTGTTTTTCCATTATTTATTACTTTAATAATTACATTATTTTTTCTGTCTCTATCTATCCCAAAAGCAAAGTACCCATCTTTTGTAACTCTGACTTTTTTTCTATCGATATAAACTTCTGAATTTTGGTTTGTTTTTCCCAGAATAAACGAACCTTGTTTAAAACTTCCTTGAAATTCAGTTGCATAAGAATTTAAAGGTAGTAAAAAAAAGAAGATTAGTAATCTTATTATCTTGCTGTCCATCCACCATCTACCAATAATGAAGTTCCAGTTACCATAGAAGCTGCATCTGAAGCTAAAAAAACTGCCGCGGATGATATTTCAGATAATTCTGCGTATCTTCCTAAAGGAATATTACCCAAAACTTCTTTTCTAAAATTTTTATTTTTAAAGAATTTTTTTGTCATTGGAGTAACAACAAATGTAGGTGCAATACTATTAACTCTTATATTATATTTGGCTAAATCTATTGCCATCCCTTTTGTTAACCCTTCAATTCCAAATTTTGTCATATTATAAACGCTTCTTATAGGACCTCCTACATGACCCATTTGAGATGACATATTGACTATTGCACCTCCAATTTTTTTTCTGTTTTTTGTCTCCACCATTTTCAATGCAACTAAATTTGCAACATTAAACGCTGCAATTGTATTTATCTTAACAACCTTTTCCATATCTTGTTTACGAATTTTTAAAAAATGTTCAGGAATATTTGTCCCTGCATTATTTATTAAAACATCAATTTTTTTTTGTTCTTCAACTATTTTTTTAAGCTTCATATAGTTTGTTAAATCACATACATAGGTTTTACTTTTTACTTTGTATTTTTTTGCTATTTTTGAAACTGAGTCCAAGTCTTTTTGTGTTCTACTTATTAAAATCAAATTCGAACCAGCTTCAGCTAATGCAATGGCGCATGCTCTACCAAGGCCCTTACCAGCCCCAGTCACTAAAGCATATTTACCTTTTAAATTATATTTTTTAAGAAACATGTTTATAAAATCAATTTTAAATCTGTGTATATTAAATCTATTGCCACAAATAGTATAGCTAATAAACCTAACCATCCTATCCATTTGTATTTTTCAATCCATTTAGCTATCAGATTAGCTGCAAATGCCATTAACGCAATAGATAAAGCTAAACCAAATATTAATAATATAAAATGACCTTTTGCTGCTCCAGCAACACTCAAAACATTATCAAGACTCATTGTAACGTCAGCCATAATAATTGTAAAAATTGCTTTGCTAAATGAACTATTGTCAATTTTAAAATCTTTCTTTTCAATTTGGCCTTTAATTACGTCGACATACAATTTGTAACAAATATAAAGAAGTAAAATACCCCCAATTAATCTAAGGCCGGTGATCATTAATAAATAAGTTGTAATTAATGTGAATAATATTCTTAAAATAACTGCAGCGCTAATTCCCCAAAAAATTATTTTTTTTCTTTTGTCAGCATCAAACTTTGAGGCAACCATACCAATAATAATTGCGTTATCACCAGCTAAGACCAGATCTATAAATATTATCTGTATTAAAATTATTAGTTCTTCTGTCATTGAGTTTGATTATTCAAAATAAATTCTGCACCTTTTTCAGCAATCATTATTGTTGGAGCGTTGGTATTTCCTGAAGTAATATTTGGCATTATTGAAGCATCTATTACTCTTAAATTCTTAAGTCCATGGATACATAATTTATCATTAACAACTGCATTATCATCTTTACCCATTTTACACGTGCCCACGGGGTGAAAAATAGTTTGGGTAAACTCGCTACCAGCTTTTACCAATTCCTCATCATCAGTAATATGAATACCAGGTCTATACTCTTCTGGTTCATATTTTTTAAAAGTTTCAGTTTCTAACATAATTTTTCTTACAAGTTTTAGTCCTTGAGCTGCAACTATTCGATCATCTTGTGTAGACAAGTAATTCATTTTAATCTTGGGATTTACTCTACTGTCATTACTTACTATTGAAATTTCTCCCCTGCTTGAAGGCCTAATATTTGCAACAGTTGGGGTGATACCATCAAAGTCGTGAAGTTTTGATGCTCCTAAAATATCTGTACTAATTGGTTGAACATGAAATTGTAAATTAGGTGTCTCTTTTGATGGGTCACTTTTAGCAAATCCACAAACTTGACTTGCTCCCATTGTCATAGGTCCACTTTGTTTAAATACATATTCTAAACCAATTAAAAAATTACCAAATAAACTATTTATTTTTCCATTTAACGATTTCAAATTTTTTACCTTATAAACTGGTCTAAACATTAAGTGATCTTGCAGATTTTTACCAACACCTTTTAATTCATTAATAGTTTGTATGCCATTTTTTTTAAGTTTATTTGATTCCCCCACACCGGAAACTTGAAGTATATGAGGTGATCCTATCGAACCTGCTGATAAAATAATTTCTCTTCGGGCTTTAACGGTAACAACTTTATCGCCCTGAAAAAAACTCACACTTTCTGCTTTTTTTCCATCAAAGTTAATTTTTTGAACATGCGCTTCAGTTATGATTTTTAAATTATTTCTTTTTTTTACAGGATTTAAATATCCTTTTGCAGCACTACATCTTAATTTAAGTAAAGACTTGTTATGATTTGTAGTAAATTGAAAAAAACCTATTCCAGTATTATCTCCAGTATTAAAATCATTAGTTTTTGGAATTCCACATTCTTCAGCTGCATTTTGAAACTCATCTAACATTTTTAGATTAATTTTTTTATTAGAAACCATAATTGGTCCGCTATTGTTATGAAATTCACTTTTACCTAATTCATTATTTTCAGATTTTAAAAAATAAGGCAGAACATCATTCCAGCCCCAACCGTTATTTCCCATTTGTCTCCAATTATCATAGTCATTGCTTTGACCTCTTATCCATAAAAGCCCATTGATAGATGAACTACCTCCAAGTGTTTTACCTCTTGGATACCTTATAGATCTGTTATTCATGCTTTCGTCTTTTTCTGTACGAAAACACCAATCCACTTTTGGATTATGCATGGTTTTGTAGTAGCCAACTGGAATATGTATCCATGGATAATTATCTTTTCCACCAGCTTCTAAAAGTAAAACTTTATTTTCTTTTTTAGCAGAAAGTCTATTGGCCAAAACGCATCCAGCCGAGCCTGCTCCGATTATTATGTAATCAAATTCATCCATAATATTTTACTTATAGGTTAGATAATTTATTATTACCAATAAGTCTAGCACAACCCTGGGTTTTATGACAAATGTTTGACTCTCATAAACCAATCAAACATACTAGTAAATAATTAATAAACTTAACGGGGGATAAATGAGAAAACTATTATCAATTGTTTTAGGATTAGCTGTATTTATAGGTATTTCTATAACTTCAGCAAACGCTAAAACACTTAAATGTCAGACCGTTCTTAACACTAAAGCTGATGAAGTGAAAATGTTAAAGGACTTTACTGACACTGTAACAGAACTTACTGATGGTTCATTAAAATTTGAAATTTTACCAGCAGGTGCTGTTGTAGGAGTAAAAGAAACTTTGG
Organism: uncultured Pelagibacteraceae bacterium; assembly: GCA_902561155.1. Classification (GTDB taxonomy): domain Bacteria; phylum Pseudomonadota; class Alphaproteobacteria; order Pelagibacterales; family Pelagibacteraceae; genus Pelagilacustribacter. Next base: position 65,881 of record CACEOY010000003.1, on the reverse strand, counting down.
ACGCAGTTGACAAAGGATTAATCGATTGTGGTTTCGCTTGGACACACTATTGGTCAGGTGATCATCCAGCAGCTATGTTATTTGGCTCACCAGTAGCAGGTGGTGGAGTAGGTATAGACAATTTAGCATTTTTATCATGGTTTCAGTACGGTGGTGGAAAAGAATTGTACGACCAATTATGGAAAGAAATGGGAAGAGACATAAAAGGATTTATGCTTCAACCAGTTGGACCAGAAGCTTTAGGTTGGTTTCCAAAACCGATTAAAGATATGGCTGACTTTAGAAAATATAAATTCAGAACTCCTCCAGGAATTCCTGGTCAAACATATAAAGATATCGGTATAGCTTCTGTGGCAATGGGTGGTGGAGATATTTTACCAGCATTACAAGCAGGTACTATCGATGCAGCAGAGTGGTGTTGCCCTAAACCAGATTTAACATTTGGTTTCCAAAAGGTATTAAAACACTACTATCTACAAGGTTTACACCAAGTAGTAGTAAATGCTGACTTTTATATTACTGGAAAAACTTATAATAAAATGACTGCTCATGAGAAAAAATCTCTTGAAGTAGCCGCAAACGCTTCATTAGCTAAATCTCTAAGCTACAGAATATACGAGAATGGAAAAGCTTTAAGAGAGTTAACTACTAAGCACGGAGTAATTTTAGAAGACACTCCAACAGACTACTTTAAAGAATATATGGCAGCAGCGAAGAAAACATTGAACAAAAACGCAGCGGAAAATAAATTTTTCGCGAAAGTTTACAAATCAATGAAAGAATTTGCTGATATTGCTGTTCCTTTCTGGAGTGGTGCACAAATGTCAAATGCTAAGCTAGGAATGGCTCACGCAGCGACATTAAAGTAATAAAATAATTAAAGAATTAATAGAGCGGACTTTTAAAGTCCGCTCTAATTGTTTAAGGTGAGCTATGAGTGATAAACAATCAAAATTAGATATCTCAGACGAAATGATAGCCGAAAGGCGAGGCGGCTCAGGCAAAATGCCAGCAGACATGCCTTTGTGGATGGCAAAGACAATTACATCAATAGATAAGTTTAGTAAGTGGGTAGGTAACGTAGTTTGTTGGATATTGATGCCCTTAATTTTTGCAATGACTTATGAAGTCATCATGAGAAAATTATTCTTGGCTCCTACAATTTGGGCCTATGATATTAGTAGATTTTTATATGGAGCTTTATTTATGCTTGGAGCAGCGTATGCTCTCTCCAGAGGTGTTCACATTAGAGCAGATTTTTTATACAGAAATTTTAAAGTCAAGAACCAAGGTCTGATAGATTTTTGGTTATATATATTATTTTACTTTCCAGGTTTATTTGTCTTTTTTTACATGACAGTGGGTTACGTAGAAGAGTCTATTCGAAGAGGAGAACGAGGAATGGATACGACTTGGATGCCTTACATGTGGCCAATTAAAACTTGTTTACTAATTGGTATTATTTTTCTTCTTGTCCAAGGAGTTTCAGAATTATTGAAAAGTTATTGGGCTTCAAAAAAAGGTGAGTGGCCAGGAGAAAGTAAATGATCGCAGAATTAATTGATCCAGCAGTCTTAGGGTTTATTTTAGTCGGAGTAATGCTTTTTGCGATATTTGTTGGTTTTCCAATTTCATTTACATTAATTTTTTTAGGCTTCGTATTCGGATATTTAGGTTTTGGAAAGCTAGTATTTTATTTAATGACATTGCAGTTTTCTATGGTGATGACAGAACAAACTCTCGCCGCTGTCCCGCTCTTTGTCTTTATGGGCATTATGATGGAACAAGCTGGACTAATGGAAAGACTATTTTCGGCGTTTCAATTAATGTTAGCAAAAGTTAGAGGATCACTTTATTACGCGGTTTTATTTGTCTCTGTTATATTTGCGGCAGCAACAGGAATAGTGGGTGCTTCAGTTACCATTTTAGGAATAATGGCTGCTAAATCTATGAACAGGTCTAGTTATAATGTCAGACTCGCAGCTGGAACTATTACTGCTGGAGGTACGCTAGGTATACTAATTCCGCCTAGCATCATGCTTGTTGTTATGGGACCAATTATGGAAATTCCTGTAATAGATTTATTTGCAGCTGCAATTTTCCCAGGAATCCTTCTTGCTACATTATATGCAGCTTACACTACAATAAGATGTATGATGGATCCTAAATTAGGTCCGCCGCTACCTGAAGATATGAGAGCTACAAGCATGACAAAAGTTTGGATTGAATTCTTTTTGGGTTTAGTACCACCAGCGGCTTTAGTTTTTGCAGCGTTAGGAAGTATTTTATTTGGATTTGCTACTCCAACAGAAGCAGCTGGATGTGGAGCAATGGGCGCACTTCTTTTATCTTTAGCTTACAAAAAGTTAACATTACCAAAGTTACAAGAAGCTTTAGTTAAAACTTTAGAAATTACAGCACTTATTATGGTCTTAGTTGCTGCATCAAACTTTTTTGGAGCGGTATTTGCAAGATTAGGTACACCAACCTTACTTACTGAATTTCTATTAGGTTTAGAAATGAATAAATATCTTATATTAGCAATGATAATGGTAATGATATTTCTTTTAGGTTGGCCTTTAGAATGGGTACCAATAGTAATGATTATAATCCCTATAATTTTACCATTAGTAGAAGCTCTTGGATTTAATTTAACATGGTTTGCTATATTGGTTGCCGTCAATCTACAAACCGCCTGGTTATCTCCTCCAGTCGCACTTTCAGCCTATTTTTTAAAAGGTGTTGTACCTGAATGGGATTTAAAAGATATTTATTATGGAATGATGCAATTTATGGTATTGCAAATTATTGGATTAGTATTAATAGTACTATTTCCACAAATTGCTTTGTGGTTACCAACATTACTTTATGGCAGTTAAATATATAAAAAAAGCATCTAAAACTCCGGAGACGGATGATCATAAAACACAAGCAGCAGTGCAAGATATTTTAAACGACATTGCAAAAAGAAAAGAAGTAGCTCTTAAAGAACTAAATAAAAAATTTGACAAGTATGAGGGAGAAGTCATTGTATCAAAAGAAAAAATTGAAGAAGCTATAAAAAAAGTTGATCAAAAAACTAAAGATGACGTTAAATTCGCTCACGATAGAATTAAAAAATTTGCAGAGCATCAATTAAAGAGCATGAATAATAGCTTTGAAGTTGAGTTATCAGATGGTTTATTTGCAGGTCAAAGATTAATTCCAGTCGATACAGCTGGATGTTATATACCAGGAGGTCGATACGCGCATATATCTTCAGCAGTAATGGCAATTACCCCAGCAAAAGTAGCTGGTGTCAAAACTATTATTTGCGCTAGTCCACCAAAAGATAAAGAGGGTGCAAACCCAGGAATAATTTTTGCTGCCAATCATTGTGGCGCAGACGTTATTATGAATTTAGGTGGCGTAGCTGCAATAGGATCTTTAACACACGGTTGTTTTGATAACCCGCCTGTTGATTTTCTTGTTGGAGCTGGAAACCAATATGTAGCTGAAGCAAAAAGAATAGTTTATGGAAAAGTAGGTATAGATCAATTTGCTGGACCTACAGAAATCGCAATTATTGCAGATAAGACTGCTGACAAAGAAATTGTAGCAGTTGATTTAGTTGGTCAAATGGAACATGGATACAATTCTCCAGCTTGGTTATTCACCACAGATAAAGAGTTAGCTGACTTTACAATGAAAAGAGTACCTGAATTAATAAATGAATTACCTGAATTAGCAAAAGTAAATGCAACAGCAGCTTGGAAAGATTATGGTGAAGTAATATTATGTGACACCAATGAAGAAATGGCTGAAGTAAGTGATAAGTATGCCTCTGAACACTTAGAAGTTCACGCAGAAAATTTAGATTGGTGGCTAAAGAGATTAAGAAATTATGGTTCATTATTCTTAGGCGAAGAGACTACAGTTGCTTATGGAGATAAATGCTCTGGCACAAATCATATATTACCAACAAAAGGTGGTGGAAGATATACTGGTGGATTATTCGTTGGAAAATTTATCAAAACGTTAACTTTCCAAAGAATGACAAAAGATGCAACAAAAGTTGTTGGAGCAACAGCAGCAAGACTTGGTAGAGCTGAAGGTATGGAGGCTCATGCACGAACAGCTGATATAAGATTAAGGAAGTACGGTTTCTCTAATTAATGCATGCATTAGTTTACACTGGAACTCAAAAAATAGATTACAGACAAGAAAAAGACCCAACACCAAAACCTGGTGAAAATATAATAAAAGTTCAAGCTTCAGGTATTTGTGGATCTGATATGCACGCATATCACGGAAATGATGAGAGAAGAATTCCACCTTTGATATTAGGACATGAGATAAGCGGGATTAGTCTTGATGGAAAATATAAAAATAAAAGCGTTGTAGTTAATCCACTTATTAGTTGTGAAAATTGTAATTACTGTCAAAATGAAAGTGAGCACTTATGTCCGGAAAGAACAATGGTAGGTATGAGCACACCTATAAAAAGGAACGGTGGATTGGCGGAATTAGTATCGGTACCAGAAAAGAATATTTATGAAATTCCTAAAAATCTAAGTATTAAAGAAGCAGCTTTAGCTGAACCAGTAGCAGTAGCTTTACATGCAGTCTTGTTAGCAGAAAAAAATCTTAAAAAACCTTTATCTGAATGTAAAATTTTAATTCAAGGAGCAGGGGCTATAGGTTTGCTTTGTGGCCTGTTTTTAAATAAAGAAAAAAATTCTAGTAATATAATCATGTCTGATCCTAATAAAAAAAGATTAGATGAATGTGAAAAATACTTAAAAGCAAGCTTCGTTGCACCAGATGATAAATCCATAAAAGAAAATCATTTTGACTTAATATTAGAGTCTGTGGGACTAGAGATTACTAGGCATCAAGCGATATATTCAATAGCACCTGGAGGAACTATAGTTCATATAGGTTTAACCCAACCCTCTGGAACTTTTAATTTTAAAAAACTTACAATCCAAGAAGTAACATTGGTTGGAACTTATTGTTACACAAATGAGGATTTCAAAAATAGTTTAGCGATCTTAAAAGACAAAAAATTAGGTGATTTAGGATGGATAGAATATCGAGATCTTAAAAAAGGCTCAGATGCCTTTCAAGAAATACATAATGGTAGCTGTATTGCTCCTAAAATCATTCTTACTCCTTAGTTCGTCTTGTAGTTGTAGACAAATTGCATACCTGCAATAAATTTTTAACATAATTAAAATAAAATAAGTTCATTAAGATGACTTTTTTTAAGGAGGTTTAATGAGAATATATTTTATATTAATAAGTTTTTTTTGTTTTAGTACGCTTTTTGCAGCTGGACATATAACTAAAGCTCAAAAAGAAAAAACAATAGAGTGTTTAGGTCACTACAGTGCAACAGCTGTTTTACCTGCTGATACTATTGAAGTTAAAAATATGGAATTAGCTTTGGCTTCAGTAAAAGTTATAAGAGAATACCTTACATCTGAAGGTGTTAAAGAAAATGAGATGAATAAAGGTATGAATGCCTATGTAGACAAAGTTTATGGAAAGCCTTTTGATAAAGCTAAAAATGGTGAGTGTAATAAATTCATATATAAGCAAATTAAAGGTTCAGAAGAAAAAATCGAAAAATTATCTAGAACGATTTATGCAGGTTAAACATGAGTGGATACGTTATAGCTAATATAGACGTAAAAAATCCTGAAGCTTATAAAGAATATGTAGGAAAAGTTGTTCCTACTGTAAAAAAATTTGGAGGCGAGTACATAGTTAGAGCTGGAGCATATAAAGTTATGGAGGGTGAATGGGAAAACGCTAGAACAGTTGTAATTAAGTTTCCAAATTACGAAAAGGCTTTAGAGTGGTATGACTCTGAAGAATATAAACCCGTAAAACCAATTCGTTTGAAAAACTCAATTGGTAATATGATAATAATTAAAGGAGTATAATATGAAAAATTATATGGTAACACACACTTTCAAATCTGCTGAAATGAAAGCTAAATTTACAGAAACAGTAGCTTCAATGAAAATGGAAGATATTGTTAAAAGTATGAAAAGTGATAACGCAGCTTGCCAAATGACTTGGAATACACCGGGCGATACAATGGAAATGTTTTGTTGGTGGAAGGGAAAAGATGAGCAAGCAATTATTAATCAACTAGGTCAAATGAACGATTTTTTCACTCCTCATAAATTTGTTGAGTGCACAGATCAGGTCATGGACTATAACGCATAGGATATTTATGATCGATAAATTTGGAAATGCATTTTATTTAATAATTTACTTAGCACATTTTATTATTGTTGGTAGCTACGCTTACCAGTTAGTATTTGATACTAAAAAATTTCTTAAGGGTAGAGGGGTTGATAAAACTGCTACTTTAATCACGAGATTTGCAGGTTCATTTATGATCGCTACTGTTTTGATGGCAATTTATATTGCTTTTATTAGATCAGGCGGTGTAGAGGCCACTTGGGCGTTCTTCAACTTAGTTTTTATAATGAATGTTTCAATTTTATTTACAAATTTTTATACATTGAAAATTGATAAAACAGGTCTGACTAAAAAAACTAGAAACGATGGAATATATGCTCCAATTGTTCTTGTAATTATCAGCGCTATTCTTTGTTATGGTTTGGCAGATAAAATTTACGTTTAAGGAGATATATGTCAAAGTTTATGAATATTGTTAGATGCAAAGTGAAATCATCTAACAGAGAGGAATATTTAAAAAAAATTAACGATATGCCTAAGTTCGAGGGTCAAATTTCAGCAAAATACGTTGAAACAAAACCAAACGAATTTTTTATGATTGGCGAATGGAATTCTGAAGATGATATTGCTAAAGCAAGACCAAAAATGATTGAATTTTTGGACTCATTGAGGCACACTTTAGAAGAACTGTCATCTGAATTAGGAGTTACAGATCCACATTCAGGAACAGTGGTAGTAGAAAAATAACAAAGGGAGGAACACATGGCAAAATTTATAACTCTAGGAGTTTATACCGCTAAAGGACTTGGTGGCTTTGTCAGTAATCCATCTACAGACAGAAAAGCTGCAACATCTGCGCTTGCTGCTGCCGGTGGAGCAAAGGTAACTCGTTATGCCGGGTTAAGAGGAAAATATGACTTTATGGCAGAGATCGAAGGTACTTTCGAACAAGCCGCTGCAGCTGCAATGGTAGCAGTGTCAAGTGGTGCGGTTTCAGATTTTACTATTCTGGAAGATGTTGATCTTAATGGAATAGCAGAAACTGCAAAAAAAATGGCCACTACTTACAAAGAGCCTGGAAAATAATTATTTTCTAAAACTTAAGCATTTCAAGGTGTCGGTGAAATTTAATTGATTTTTAAAATTAAAATTAATTTCATCGATACCTTTATTCATCTCTTTTTTTGATAAGTTTAAAAGACAAGACATATATCTATTTTTAATCATAGAAAGATACTTTTTCTTAGAAATTCTTACATCAAAATTGAAATATGACTCTTTTATTCTTTTTAAATTTTTTCTAATAATTTTAAATAATATTTCATCTTTTTTAAGACTATTGTTTAGTTGTTTTTTCATTTTTTTAAAACAAGGTATTTTATTGTTTTTAGTTTTAAGAGAAAAAATTAACAGCGTTCCTTTGGTATTCAAATTCTTTTTAGCTAAATTTAGCAAAGAAATAATATTAGTTCTTGAAAAAAAGTGAATTGTTTGTTTGATGATTATCACATCAAATTTGTCACCTTTTTTGAGATATTTTATAGCGTCTGATTTCTTAAATAATATATTTTTTCGAGTGTTTTTATTTTTTAAAACATCTATTCCAACAGCTTTTGTTTTAAATTTATATTTTTTTTGAAGAAAGCTAATTATATTTGCCCTACCACAACCTATATCTAAAATTCTTGTATCTTTGTTTAATTTAACTTCTTTTTTTAAAAATTTATGAAATTGATCGATGTATTTCTTTGATGACAGCCAAGTTTTATTATCCCAGTTTTTTAAAGGTTTCATTAGAGTGCAACGACAGCAGCAGCCATAGAGGCGAGCCTTGCTTGAGTATCATCTGCTCTACTTGTAATAACTACTGGCACTTTACCGCCCACAACTACTCCTGCAGCACAAGCGCCCATAAAAAATATCATCATTTTAACTAGTCCATTACCCGCTTCTACATTTGGCACCAGTAGAATATCCGTTTTTCCTGCAACAGCATTTTTTATTCCTTTTATCAGGGCAGCTTTCTCAGATACTGAGTTGTCAAAAGCCATAGGGCCGTAAACATCAGCTTTAATACCTTCCTCTTCAGCTCTTTTTGTTAGTTCTTTTGCCTCCACAGAACTTGGAACACTTTCTAAAACTTCTTCTGTGGCAGATAATATTGAAACTTTTGGTTTTTCAATACCTATCCTGTTTGCAAAGTCCACAGAGTTTTTTAGAATATGCATTTTAGTTTCTAACTTCGGTAGCACGTTTAACGCACCATCAGTAATGATGAATGGCTTATCATTTTTTTCTAATGTCATATGCCATACATGACTCAATCTTTTTTTACCTATTAGATTTAAATCTCTTTTAAGTACTGCTTTCATTAAAACATCTGTATGAATATGACCTTTAACTATTATTTTTACTTTTCCCTCGCTAGCCAATTTTGCAGCGATAGGAGCAGTGCTATTTTCATCAGGCTCATGAACAATTTCATATTTTGAAATATCCCAATTAATTTCTTTTGAAATTTTTTCGATTATCGACTTATCACCAACAAACAATGGTGTTATTAAATTTGCCTCAACGGCTTGCTTTGCTGACTCTATTGCAACTTTTTTAATGGCATTAACTATTACGGCTTTTACAGGACCTTTACCTTTTGCAATTTTTAAAAGATTTTCAGGACAAACTATGTTTTTATTTGTTAGCATCAAGGCCTTCCATTTCTTTCAGTATTTTTGAAGGTATAGATATATCTTTATTTATATTTTTTTTATATATCTTATTTTTTCTTTCTCCAGGATACATTATTGAGCTAAATCCTTTTGCTTTAGGAAGTTTCTTAACTAATTTGATATTTTTTTTCATTTCTTTCAAAAAATTATTTCCTGAAAAAACATTTGGATTAATTGTAATAAATAAATGTCCTACGTTTTGTGGCCCTGAAAAGTCATCAAAAGGATCTTTTGTTTTTCCACCATGGCTGCTTCCAGTCAAAACACCACTAAGTATATCAACCATCCAAGCTAGACCTGACCCTTTAAATCCTGCTATGGGAAGTTGCGTACCTTGTAAGGCTAGTTTTGCGTCAGTCGTTATTTTTCCTTTTTTATTAAGAGCAACGCCGAAAGGAATTTTTAAACCCAACTTTTCTGCTCTTCGTATTTTACCTCGATTTATTATTGAAGCTGAGGAATCAAATATAAAAGGCGTGTTACCTGTTGGCGCTCCAAAGCAAATAGGATTAGTTCCAAACAAAGATTTTTTTGCTCCATGTGGAGCTAGAGCAGGAGGAGCATTAGTAAAACAAAAAACTATTAAATTTTTCTTTACAGCTTGCTCGGCATAAAAACTAGATAATCCGTAATGACCACTTTTTTTAATAGCTACAAGACCAATTCCAGTTTTTTTTGCATTTTTAATAGCTATCTTAATACCTATATCTGCAGCAACAAAACCAATGCTGTTGTCCGCATTAACGTACGAGATAGATGAACTTATTTTTTTTATTTTTATTTTTGGTTTTGAATTTATAAGACCTTTTTTCAGTCTATCACAATACATTTTTAATCTTGCTAAACCATGCGACTGTGCATTTATAAGTTCAGCCTTAAGTAAATAATCGGTACAAATCCTGGAGTGACTATTTGTAAGATTATGGTTTTTAAAAATTCTCTTAAGTTTTGAAACTATTACTTTTTTTTTCACTTAATTATTTTAGAACCTTTTTTTTCCCAGTAATTTGTTCTTTGCTCTGGATTTTCGACCAAACTCTTACACATGAGACCATATTTTTTAGCTAAAGATGAAAAATCTTTGTTTGCCATTTTTACAAATGTATCTATTTTTGTCTTGGTCATCTCAGCCATAACCTCAGGATTAAATCCCATAATTTCCCCTAAATCATAGTTATACTTCAATGAAACATCTGCACTATTTTCTAAATTTTTTATTAATTCTTGATCTTTCCCTGCCTTTTTAAAGCTCTCTGCTGCAACCTTATAGAAACTATAACAATCTAAATAATCTTTTTGAATGTTTTCCATAATATATTTCGCTACTTTTTTTTCTTTTACTTTTTCGTCAGCGAAGAGAGATGCCGGAAGAAGAAAAATAAATACTATGATCAAAAGTCTATTCATTAATGACTAACCTTTTCCTCTCCAAGGAATTGTTTTATCAATAATTTTTCTAATTGTAATATCAAATAACAAACCTAGCATTCCCATAATAAATATAGTTATCCATATTACTTCATATTGGAAATACTTTTTAGCAACATTTTCTACAAATCCAACTCCGGTAGTCCCGGCTAAAAATTCTGCAGCTACTAAAGTTCCCCAACACATTCCTGTTGCTACTCTTATACCAGTAAGAATTTCTGGTAAAGAATTTGGAAAAATAACATGTCTTAATATTTGCCATTTTGATGCGCCAAGAGAATGTGCGGCATGAATCTTAGATAGTTGAGTTCCTGATGCACCAGCCCTTGCTGAAATTATCATTATTGATAGCGATACCATAAATAACAAAAATACTTTTCCAAGATTATCTATACCTAAAACTGAAATGACTAAAGGCGCCCAAGCTAGTGGCGGCACGGGTCTATAGAGTTCAATTAAAGGATCAAAAAAACCTTTTGCAAATCTATTTAAACCCATAAATAATCCTAATGGCACTCCCACAATAATTCCTGCCACAAGACCAAGAAACACTCTTAAAAATGAGTCCCATATATGACCAGTTGGTATTGGAATTTTAAATAAATTGAAGTCTCCAGTAACAAAACTTAACACTCTACTTTTAAAATTGGCTTTAACTTCTCCCTGTTCGTTATGAACTGGGTATTCACCAGGTATAACATCTGCAAACCAATCAGGAATTAAGAAACCTATAATCTTACTCACATCCATCATTTCATACCAAATTAATGGAATTTGTTTGTAACCAACATTAGGGTTAAGCATTAATGTAAATTTATTAATTGTATCTGAAGGTTTGGGTAACCATCTACCTGATCCTTGCTCTGAACAACTTGGTCCACTAGAAATAATAGTGCCAGACGGAAATAAAAGTATATCAACCCATCTTAAAGTACCTTGCTCTTTTTTTTGTGCTTTATCAAAATTAATTATTGAAAGCTGCATGTCTTTCAAAGTATTTGGTGGAAATATACTTGCGTATTCAATTCTTCGCGCAATTTTTAAGATATCTTTTGCAAAAGAGGAAGCAATCTCCTCTGAAGAGCCAAGATTAGTTCTAAAATCTTTAATCTCTTTTTTTAGTTTTTCCAAATCCGAAGTATATTGACTATTATGATTACGAAGCTCAAAGAACTCGTCACTAATCAAATTAAGCTCCTCAGCAGCTGCTTGAAATTTTAAACCTCGTTTTGTTTTTGGTATCGAAGGTATTTCAATAGTATTTTCAATCGATGTACTTGAAGCTTTCCAACTGCCTTCCTCTTTAGCTGCTTCAATCCTTTCTATTTCTTGTTCAGCACTCTCATTTGGGTAATCTTTTTTTCTAAAATTTTTAGTTAAATCTATAATTTTATTATTAATTACTTTAATTTGTTCTTTTGTCTTATTATTTAAAAGTTTTTCATTAGTCAGTAAAGGAATTGTATTTTTAGTTTGCGAAACAAAATTTAATAATTTGTTTCTATCTTGACTTTTTACTTTTTCTGAATTTTCAATTTCAACAATTATTTTATTTAAATTTTCTGTTTCAGTTTCAATTACAGAAGTACTTTTAAGTTGACGCTCTTCGATTGGAAAAAGATACTTGAGAGAAAGAAGGGATTCATTTACCTTTCCAACTTGACAAAGTTCATTAGCCGATCTTGGAAAGAAAGATTTTGCAATATCCCAAGAGTAGTAAAGCCAAACTAATAATAAGAAACTACTTCCAACAATTACCCAATGGATTCCACCTTGCGCTCTTTCTGGATTTCCAAAAACAGCGTCTACTTTTTCTGTTTTTATTAATTTTCTACCGTATAAAACACATCCAACGATAGCAAAGAAAAATACAAAAGTTAAAAAAGCTGTGATCATTAATTATCTTTACCCATTATTTCTTCTTCCATATCCCAAATCATAGAGAGAATTTCCTCTCTTTTTAAAACGAATTCTTTATTATTTTTAATTTCTCTCAAGTCTCCTGTAAGGCCCATTGAAGCAAATGGTAACTTGTATTCTTTGTGAATTCTTCCAGGTCTTGGAGCCATAACGTAAACTTTTTCTCCAAGCAATAGCGCCTCTTCAACTGAGTGGGTTATTAAAATAATTGTTTTTCCTGTCTCTTTCCAAATTTTAAGAACTAACGACTGCATTTTTTCCCTCGTTAATGCATCTAAAGCTCCTAGAGGTTCATCCATTAAAATTAAATCAGGATCATTTATTAAACATCTAGCTAAAGCTACTCTTTGCTGCATACCCCCTGATAATTGGTAAGTAGGAGTATTACCAAAACCTTTTAAACCAACTATATCCAACCATTCGTCAACTTTCTTTTGTGTTTGAACAGCGTCTTCTTCCTTCATTCTCAAACCAAAATTTACGTTCTCTGCAACTGTTAACCATTCAAATAAAGCACCTTGTTGGAAAACCATCCCTCTATCAACACCTGGTCCATTGATTTCTTTATTATTAAGAGTAATTTTTCCTGAAGTTGGTCTTATAAATCCTGCTGTAATATTTAACAAAGTTGTCTTTCCGCATCCTGAGGGACCAAGGACGGTTAGTAACTCCCCTTTTTTAATAGTGAAATTTAAATCTTTGAGCGCATGGACAGTCTCTCCTTTCGGAGTTTTAAAAATCATATTTAAGTTTTGTGAAATTAAGTCGCTCATAAAATAATTATATTAGATATTTAGTTAAAAAAATAGGCACCAATTGTTTAAATTGGCGCCTATTAATTTGAGTTCTTAAACTACGGTAAAAACTTAGTACTTACCGTACCTCTTGGAGTGTCAAATCCTTTTAAAAACTTTGCAAGGTTTCCACTCTTCATAGATTTTTTTGTTTCTTTCGGCGTTAAGAATTTGAAGCCACTTAAAGTGTCTTTCATGTCAGCAACTTTCATTTCTGACTCTTTAGACATAGCTTTCATATCACTTCCACCTTTTCTGTATCTTTCGTTAGCTTCATGAGTTAACTCAACGAATGATTTTAACATTCCTGGGTTTTCTTTCATGAACTTGTTAGTAACAGAAACAATATCAATACCCATAATTCCACCAGCACGCGCTTCATCAACTGTTAGAAGTCTTTTTCCAACTGATGTTGCAGACTTTATAGAATTACCACCAAACAAACATGCCATTACAACGTCACCACTTACCAGTGCAGCCGCACCTTCTTCAGGATCCATAGCAATAATGTTCATTTTTTTTCTATCAGCTCCAACTATTTTCATACTTTCAGTAAAAACGTACTCAGCCATAGTTCCTAGTGGAACAGCAACCTTTTTACCTTCAAGTTCTGAAGCATTCGCTTTTGTAATACCAGATTTATTAGAAGTAACACATGTTGTTCCTCCCATTCCGTATTCCATAGCAACGTCGACTAAACTAATAGGTGCTTTTGCTTTTACAGCATTAATGTACGGCATCAAACCTTGTGAGTAAGAGATATCAATATCTCCTGCTAACATAGCATCCGTCATTGCTACACCATTTGTAAAATTAGTCCACTTCACTGGCACACCAAGTGCTTTTGAATATGCTTTCTTATTCATGTCCTCAAGATTAGGAGATGGCCACTCTAAAAAGTAGGCAACTCTAACTTCTTTAGCAGCAGAAAATGCTACTGAAGAGTTAAGTGTAAAAGCCAAAATCATCCCAAGAACTGTGCTTATTATTTTTTTCATAGTTCTCCTATATATAGTTTGTTAATTGTTAAGATTAAAAATGAATTTTGTATGTAAGTAAATACAAAGAGTGTTCAATAAATGGCCAAGTTTAAAGAAATAATCAATCCTGGGTTGAAATTAAATTTTTTTATCTTTTTTTAAAAATTTTTTAAACTTTGTCATATTCATTGTAGTGTTTGAAGGATAAGAATTTCCAAAAATCTTTTTGTACGAAATTTTCTTTATTTTCGGGTTATATTTTTTTACAAACTTAAAGACACTTTGAGATTTTCCTCCAAAGTTAATTATACCTTTAAGGTTTAATATTTTAAAAACTACAGGAGCTATTTCATCGTGAAATATAAAGTTAGTCAAAAAATCACTAAATGCAGATTTATGAACAAAGGGCTTTTCAGTCATTGACGCTCTTACAATAAGTGAATTTTTATAAAGTCTTACAGAACATTCTCCACCTAGTTTTGACCACGCATAACTATTAATCGGCAAAAGAGGTTCCTCCTCTTTATAATTTCCTTTTTTTCCTGGATATACATAGCTTGATGAAAAATAAATCAATTTTACTTTCATTTTTTCACACATTTTAACAATGTTGGCTGTTCCTATGATATTTAAATTAATACTTTTACCTATATCTTTGTCGTGTATAGACATAGGCCTTGATAAGCCCGCTAAGTGAATAAGATATTTAGGTTTTTTTTTCTTAAGATAATTAAGAATAGATTTTTCCTTTTGAATATTTAATTGAGTTTTTGATGGAAAATATACATCATAACGAGTTTTTATTTTTTTTAAGGATTTTGCAAATCTCCCCGAACCACCTGTGATTACAATACGATTTTTATAAAGCAACATGTGAAAACCAGACGCCTCCATTTTTTTTAAAATCTTTCTCTTTTAAAAAAATTTCCTCTTTATGATTCCACGCAAACAAAAAAGCTATATCGGGCTTTAATCTATGAAAATCAGAAACTGGCACTATCGGTATATGTGAGCCAGGAGAAAATTTTCCAATTTTTTCTTTCGTTGTGTCACAAATAAAATCAATCATTTTATAATTAATACCACAATAATTTAAAACTGTTGTACTTTTCGCGGTTGCAGCGTAACCACATATCTTTTTATTTTGACTTTTAAATTCTTCTATTTTTTTTATAGTGTTTTTCTTTGAATTTTCACAATTTTTTTTAAATTGAATACAAGAGTCTTCTGTATCTAATTTATTTTTTTGTTCCTCATCTATAATCTTACGAACATTATCATTAATTTGATGTTTTTTTCGTCTTCCAATTACGTATCTCATCGATCCTCCGTGAGTAATTTGGGGTAAAGCATCAATTAATTCAAAATCAAACAATGAAAATACCTTTTTTATTGAACTTACAGAAAATATAAAAATGTGCTCATCATAAATCTGGTCATAAGAAACTTTTGAAAACATAGATCCCATGTAAGGTTCTTCAAAAATTAACAAGCCATTATTAGATAGTAATTTGTCTACACATTTTATAACATTTGTTAAATCCGGAATATGAGCTATTACGTTAGCTGAACTTATTATATCAACATCGTTATGAAAACTTTTTATCAAATCTAAATTTGAAGTATTAAAAAACTTATCAAAAGTTTTTATTCCTTTTTTATTTGCCAAGTTAGCAATTGTAGATGAAGGCTCATATCCTAATGCGTCTATATTCTTATTTTTAAAATTTTCTAAAAAGGTTCCATCATTTGACCCAATTTCCACCAATTTTGACCCTGAAGATAAATGTTTATCATTTAACCATTTAGCAAAGTTTTTAAAGTGTTCAGTCATGTACTTCGAACTGCTTGTATAAAAAGGGTACCTCTCATTATGGACCGCTTCAGGATTTGAAAATTCATTGAGCTGCAATAAAGATACTTTTTCAGAAAAACCAACTTCCATTTCGTAAAAAAATTCATTTTGAAAATCTTTTTCTTCCAAAAAACCATTGGCAGATGGCATCTTTCCAAATGACATAAAAGGTTTTAAATTGTCATTAGTAATTTTACATTTCATCTTAATTTTTTTGAAAGTTCCTCGAATTTTAAATTTTTTTTATCTTTTTTTGAGAGTATTGGGTTTTTTGTTGGCCATTTTATTTTCAAAGTCTTATCGTTCCAGATTACTCCAGTTTCATGTTCGGCAGATCTATATTTTGTATTGTAATAATGGACTATATTTTCTTTTTGCAAAGCTAAAAATCCATGTAGAAAACCAGGGGGAATAAATATTGATTTCCCATTTTTATCTGACAGAATTATTTTGAAGTGTTTTCCAAAAGTTTTTGATTTTTTTCTTGCATCGACCACTACATCTAAAATTTCACCTTTTACAACAGATATAAATTTTCCTTGTCCATTTTTGAGTTGCATGTGTAATCCTCTCAGAACGTTCTTTTTTGATTTTGAAGTGCAGGAGAAAACAAAACTATTTTTAGTAAAATTTTTAGATAAAAAATCCTCTTTAAAATGACCCCTTGAGTCTTTATAAATTTTGTTTGTGACAATTTTTAAACCAGGAATCTTAGTTTTTTTAATTTGCATTATTATGTATACGATATATATTAAAAACTATATACCACTATTAGTTGTATATAATTTAGTTGTTTTAGTTAAGTAATAGTCTAAAAATTTTATTATGAGCTCTCAAAGAACAAACATTCCAAATTCTCTAAATGAACATTGGATGCCATTTTCAGACAACAAATCGTTTAAAAAAAATCCTAGATTAATTACAGATGCAAAAGGGGTTTATCTAACAAATCATCAAGGAAAAAAAATGATTGATGCAAGTTCCGGTTTATTTTGCAATCCTTTAGGACATGGAAGAAAAGAAATAACAGAAGCAGTTTCAAAGCAACTAGATAAATTAGATTATTGCCAACCTTTTAACCAAGGTTTTGGTGGATCTTTTGAGCTAGCTACTAGAATAGCAAAAAAAACTCCAGAGGGTATTAATAGAATTTTTTATACTATTTGTGGTTCAACAGCAGTAGAAACAGCCATTAAAATTGCAATCGCTTATCACAGGGCAAAAGGTGATTCAAAAAGATTTAGATTTGTTGGCAGAGAGCGAGGATACCATGGAATGAATATTGGGGCCACTACTGTTGGTGGTATGATAAATAATGTAAAGACGTTTGCAAGTGTATTAATGCCTGGGGTTCAACATATGAGGCATACTCATTTACCAGAACATAAATTTGTAAAAGGTCAACCTGAAACAGGAGTTGAATTAGCAGAAGATTTAGAAAGAATAGCAATGAACTTTGGTGGAGAAAATATTGCAGCTTGCATAGTGGAACCTATCGCTGGATCTACTGGAACTTTAGTTCCTCCAAAAGGCTACTTAAAAAGAATAAGAGAAATTTGTAACAAACATGGAATATTGTTAATTTTTGATGAGGTAATAACTGGATGGGGTAGAACAGGATCAGCTTTCGCTGCCCAAGAATGGAACGTTACACCAGATATTATGACAATGGCAAAAGCAACAACAAATGGAGTAGTGCCAATGGGAGTGGTAGCGGTAAAAGAAGAAATATATGATTCTGTATTAGATGCATCTTCCGCCCCCGAGGGTACACCAGAATTATTTCATGGATATACTTATTCCGGCATTCCAGTAGCAGTAGCTGCAGCATTAGCTGTACAAGATATTTTTGACAAAGAAGATATTTTTAAAAGAGCAAAAGATATGTCACCTTACCTTCAAGACGGTCTTCAATCTTTAAAAGATTTGAAAGAAATAGTAAGTATAAGAGGTTATGGAATGATGGGAGGAATTGAAATAAGAATGAAAGACAAACCTGGAAAAGCAGGGTACCAAGTGTTTAAACATTGTTATGATGCAGGTGTTAATTTTAAAAACACAGGTGATAATTTAATAATAGCACCTCAATTTATTTGTGAAAAAAAACATATCGACGAGATAATTGATAAATTAAGAACCGGTATTTCAAATTATACTAAATCATAAATGATCATCGGAGTTCCTAAAGAAATAAAGCTTCAAGAGCATAGAATTGGTTTAACTCCTGATAGTGTTAAAGTTCTAGCGAAAAAAGGGCACAAGGTTTTAATACAAAGAAATGGTGGATTCGAAGCGGGCTTTACAAATGAAGATTACAAAAATGCTGGAGCTCAAATAATTGATGCTGCTGAAGAGATATTTAAAAAATCTGAGATAATTGTTAAAGTAAAAGAACCTCAGCTTAACGAAGTAAAAATGATAAGAGAAAATCAAATTATTTACACTTACTTACATTTAGCTGCAGCAAAAGAGCTTACGCATGGACTGATTAAATCAAAATCAATATGTATTGCATATGAGACTGTTACAGATGACAACGGTCGACTTCCTTTGCTAGCACCCATGAGCGCTGTTGCCGGAAGAATGTCAATACAAGCTGGAGCTCACTCACTTGAAAAAAATCAAAAAGGAAGAGGATTATTATTAGGAGGGGCACCTGGAGTAGAACCAGCAAACGTAGTTATTTTAGGTGGAGGCGTTGTCGGAGAGAACGCTGCGATAATAGCCACAGGAATGAGAAGTAAAGTTTATGTTGTAGATAAATCAAAAGATAGACTTAATCAATTACATGAGTTATTTGGAGATAAAATAATAGCAGCAGAAAGTAGTAAAATAAATCTTAAAAAATTAGTTTCAGAATGTGATTTATTAATTGGCGGCGTTCTTAATCCTGGAGCTGAGGCACCAAAATTAGTTTCAAAAGAGATGATTAAGTCTATGAAAAGAGGTTCTGTAGTTGTTGACGTCGCAATCGATCAAGGAGGGTGTATAGAAACAAGTAAACCCACAACACACGCTAATCCAACTTACATTGTTGATGATGTGGTACATTATTGTGTTGCTAATATGCCTGGTGGAGTCCCAAGAACTTCCACAATGGCATTAAATAAAGCAACATTACCTTTATTAATCAAAATAGCTGATCAAGGTTACAAAAAGGCACTTTTAACGGACAAAAATTTTCTAGCTGGTTTAAATATATTTAAAGGAAAGATAACCTGCAAAGGAGTTGCAGAGGCCTTAAATGTAAAGTATTTCACTCCAGAAGACGTAATATCGTCTTAAACCCAAACCGGACTAAAATCTTTCAAAAATCTATAAACTTAAAGAAATTTTTTTATAAATCAGCCCAGTATGAACTAAAAATATATTAAAATATTAAAAAATATATGCTTTAATAATTATAAGTATGAGCGCACAAACTGAAGAAAAAAAAGATAATCACTACTCTTGGCTTGACAATCCGAGCAGCCATAAAAAGAGAGTTAATGTTAATGATTTAGTCTCAAAAATGAACGAAGATAAAAAAAGAGACAGAAAAAACAGCATTATATTAGGTGCTGCAGCAGTATCAGCGGTAACGGTATTTGGAATAATCTTAACTCTTTAAGAGTTATAAAAACTTAGTTTAAATAAAATTTTAGCACTGGTATAACCGTTTAATGCGAATTAAACAGTGTCGAAATTGTAAATCAAAAAAATTAATTAAATTATTTTCACTAGGCAACTTATGTTTCACAGGTAAATTCTCATCATTAAAGGACAATATAAAAAAAAAACCAGTAACAGTGGTTTTATGTAAAAGCTGTGAATTGGTTCAATTAGCACATAATTACGATTTAAAATATTTGTACGGCCCAGACTATGGTTATCGCACAGGGATCAATAAGACTATGACCGACCATGTAAAAAAAATTACCGGGAACTTAGCAAAAAAAACTTCATTAAAAAAAAATGATTTAGTATTAGATATTGCAAGTAATGATGGAACATTATTAAATTCATATAAAAAAAATATTATCAAATTTGGTGTTGACCCAGTTTTAAATAAATATAAAAAAAATTATAAAAAAATAAGATATTCCATTTCTGGGTTTTTTTCTGCTAACGAAGTCAAAAAAAAAACTAAAAAGAAATTTAAAATAATATCTGCACTTTCAGTTTTTTACGATTTATTAAACCCAAATAAGTTTTTAAAAGACGTTAAAACATTACTTTTACCCAAAGGTGTCTTTTTACTTGAATTTGCAGATTTAGCTTCTATTATTAAATACAAAATGTTCGACACTATTTGTCATGAACATTTAGAGTATTATAGCAGCAAAGTAATTATTAATTTAGTTAAAAAAAATGATCTTAGAGTATTTGACATAAAGCAAAATTTTATTAATGGAAGCAGCAAGCAGTATTATATTTGCCACAAAAATTCTAAAATTAAATCAAATAACAGAATCATTGAAAAAACTCTTACGAGCGAGTCGAAATTAAAACTTAATAAAGTAAAAACATTTAAAGAATTTATTCAAAAGATAAACTTTTTAAAAACTCGGTTAAATAATGAAATTAAAAATATAAGAAAAAATAATCAAAGTATTCATTGTTATGGTGCATCAACTAAGGGCAATGTTTTGTTACAATACTTTAACATAGATAATAAAAAAATTAGTTTTGCAGCAGAAAGAAATAAAAATAAGTATGGATTAGTTACACCAGGATCAAAAATTCAAATTATATCCGAGGAAAATTCAAGAAAGATGAAACCAGACTATTATCTAGTTTTACCGTGGCACTTTAAAAAAGAAATTTTAAAAAGAGAAAAACATACTTTAAGAAAAGGGACAAAATTTATCTTCCCGCTACCAAATTTTGAAATAATCAAAAAAGGCTAATAACCATATTTCTCTACGAATTCTAAATCTGCTTTTACCATGTCTTTTACTAAACCCTCAAAATTGTATTTAGGCTTCCATTTGAGAATTCTTCTAGCTTTAGAACAGTTACCCAATAAATATTGAACGTCCGAAGGTCTTTGTAGGCTTTTATCAATTTTTACAAATTTTTTATAATCTAAATCTACAAATTTAAAAGCTAATTTTGCAAAATCTCTAACAGAATATTGTTTTCCAAAACTTATCACAAAATCTTCTGGAGATCTTTTATTAAGCATTAACCACATTGCTCGCACATAATCCTCTGCGTGACCCCAATCTCTTCTCGCATCCATATTTCCAAGTTTTAAATCGTTTTGTAAACCGTATTTTATTCTTGCAACTGCATGTGTAATTTTTCTTGTTACAAATTCAAATCCTCTTCTTGGTGATTCATGATTAAATAAAATTCCACTACAGCAAAATAAATTATAAGCTTCTCTATAATTTCTTGTTAAGTCAAAACCTGCAACTTTTGAAATACCGTAAGTTGATCTTGGGTAAAAAGGTGTTTTTTCAGTTTGCGGAATTTGTTGAACCTTTCCGAACATTTCTGAAGATGCTGCAAAATAAAATTTAGTTTTTGGTGAAAAATCTCTTATAGCTGACAGAATAAAATGAGTTCCATTTATATTTGTATTGATGGTAGAAAATTCATCTTTAAAAGCGTAATCAATATAACTTTGAGCTCCAAGATGGTAAACCTCTTTTGGTTTAATTTTTTGTATAATTTTAACAATGCTTGCATAACTTTCTAGAGAAGCAGAATGAAGAGTAATTTTATTTAAAATATTTTTTAACCGCCATAGTCTATGTGTTTTATCTTCAGCAGCGACCCTTCGAATTAACCCATGTACTTGATACTTTTTTTTTAATAGAAACTCAGCTAAATAAGAACCATCTTGGCCAGTGATACCTGTGATTAAAGCTTTTTTAGTCATAGATGTAATTTAAAATATTTATATTTCGACCAAACTATAATAAAAATAACATTATTACTATATTTAACATTTAAGTTAATGAGAAAAAAAATTCAAAATATATATAAAAAATTAATATATTTAATTTTTATTGTGTTAAACGGTAAAATTAAGGGTATTTTAAAATTAAAAGACTACAAAGACGTTACCAGAATATCTTTTAAAGATAATATTAACTATAGAATATATTTTTGTAAAAATTCAAGAATATATACTGATACAATTCATGACACTGCTATTATAAAAAATAACCTTTTAATTGAAGGACCCTCATTTCAATTTAGAAACAATGTTATGTCCAAAATAGAAGAGAATATAGTATTAAAAATAGGAACTCCTAGATTTAAAAAAAAAATTAATGGAAAAGTTTTTTCATTATTAACAGGTGGTGGAGGTAACGAAAACTATTTTCACTGGCTTTTTGATGTTTTACCACGCCTTAAAATACTGCAAAAAAAATTTGATATTACTGATATAGACTACTTTCTTTTTCCAGAAACAAAGCTCAAATTTCAGAGGGAAAGTTTAGATTTTTTTCAGATACCAATATCTAAAAGGCTCTCAAGTAGACACAATAGACATATATTTGCTGATGAAATCATTGCTGTAGATCATCCCTGTGTTATTTTAAATGACCCAAATAGAGATAATGAAAATTTGCCAAATTGGATTATAAATTTTTACAGAGATAGCTTTGCATCCAATATTAATAACAAAAAAAAGACCAAAAAGTTTTTTATAGATAGAGATGACTCTAGATCAAGCGTTAAGCATTTAAGAAGTATTATAAATGAAAATGAAGTAAAAAACTTTTTATCATCTAAAGGATTTCAAATTATTCAGTTATCATCTTTGACTTTTTTAGATCAAATTAATTTATTTAGCGAAGCAGAAATGGTTATAGGATTGCATGGAGCTGGCTTGTCTAATCTATTATTTTGCCAACCCAAAACAAAGGTAATTGAAATCAAATTATCACACATTGGAAACATGTATAAAAATTTAGGTAATCAACTAAATTTAGATTACACAAATTTTATTGGAAAAGGAGAACAAATAAATCAGAAATTTTCAAGTCAACTAGGTACTATTTTTGTTGATTTGAATGAGCTTGAAAAGTGTATAAGCTCTTAAAAAATTTATTTTAAATTTTATGCCAGATTTAAAAAAAGAATTTGAAAATTTAAAAAATTATTCTGTTAAATGGGAGAAATACTTCCCAGTTTATGAAAAGTTTTTTTCTAATTTAAAAGATAAAAAAATCATATTTGTAGAAATTGGCATTTTTAACGGTGGGTCGCTACAAATGTGGAAGAATTATTTTGGCAAAGATTCTAAAATTATTGGAATTGATATTAATCCTGAGTGTAAAAAGTTTGAGGAAAAAGAAAAAGATATATTTGTTGAGATAGGAAATCAGTCAGACGATGAATTTTGGAAATTATTTTTTAATAAATATGGAAATGTAGATGCTATTTTGGATGATGGAGGGCATACAAATCTAGATCAAATAAAAACTACTGTTAATACTGTTCAACATATTAATGACGGCGGTGTTTTAATGGTAGAGGATACACACACAAGTTACGTTGATGAGTACAACTCTAGTCAAAAATATTCATTTATAAATTTTTCAAAAAAAGTAATTGACGATTTAAATACAAATATAGATCTTGATTTAGGTTTAAAAATTAATTTCTCTTTAAAAAAGTATATTTACTCAATTGATTTTTATGAGAGCATTGTTTGTTTTAACATCAATCAAGCTAAAGCAAAAAAAAATATAAAGATTAATAATAAAGGAAAAAGTCATTCAATAGAGGATTTAACTTGGCAAGGAAACGAAATTTTTGTAAAAAATTTAAAAAAATACTTGAATAAAATTCCTTTTATCAGATTGAATAAATTTACTAAGTTTTTAAAAAAAAGGATAAATAATAAAATTGTAAAAAAATATTTTGAATAAATTTATATGACAGATCTAAAGATTTATTGTTTTACGCTCAACGAATATTTAATTTTGAACAAGTTACCCTCTTATGTTCATATTCTGGGTTTAGGAAAATCAAACTTTAATAAAAATTACTTAGATGAAAAAAAAGGATTAAATTTAAATTCTTTAAATCATTATTATGGTGAAGCAACTGGATTTTATTGGATATGGAAAAATGAATTAAAAAAGATGAATAAAAAATCTTGGGTGGGTACTTGTAATTACAGAAAGTTATGGTTAAATAAGTGCTACAAACATAAGCAAAAATTCTCTGTTTCTAGCTTGTATTCAAATTTATTACAATCAAATAACAATATTTTCAACAATTCTGAGGCAGTACAAGTTCAACCAATTATATTTGAAAAAGAAACTGTTCTTCAACAATTTGAAAAAGTCCATGGAAAAAATATTATTATAGAATGTGCAGATTTTTTAGATGGGAAATTAAAAACAGATTTTTTAAAATTTATAAACTCAAATAGTTTAAGTATTACATTTTTCTTAACTACAGCAGATATTTTTGATGAATATTGCAACACTTTATTTCCTTGGTTAGAAAAGTGTTATAAATATTGTAGTGATATAAATGTACTTAACGGATATAACACTCGAATACCTGCTTTTTTAATGGAAAGATTTAATTCATTTTGGTTTAGCACTTATATTAAAAAATTAAACTATTTGTCTTATGCGAGACTTGGCAATACAATGTTGTCTGACAATATAAATAAGTTTGTTAATCCAATGAAATTACCTTTTACACTTAGAATGTATCCAACTTTACATAAGTACTAAATTATTGAAAGTTTGGTGAGATGTATTATAACTTATATCAATGGCGAGGTAGCTCAGTTGGTTAGAGCACAGGACTCATAAGCCTGGGGTCGGCGGTTCGACTCCGCCCCTCGCTACCATCATAATTATGAAACTATCAGTAATTATAATATCATTTCAAAGTAATCATTTATTAAAAAAAATTTTATCAAATATTAAAAAAAAACATCAAACAATAATCATTGAAAATTCTATGATACAATCAACAAGAGAATTAGAAAAAAAATTTAAAAACGTAAGTGTAATAATGCCAACTGAAAATTTGGGTTATGCAAAAGCATTTAATCTAGCATTAAAAAAATGTAAAAATGATTTTGTATTAACAATTACACCAGATGTTCTAATAAATAAAAATCTAATTGAAAAATTAGAAAAAGTAATTAATAAATACAAAGAATTCACATTATTGGCGCCTGAGTATAAAAATCAAAAAATTTATAAAAATTTTACCCCTTTTGAAAAAATCAAATTAGCGAAAAAAAAAATTAACGGCTTTAAAATTGAAAACGTAAAAGAAATAGACTGGTGTTTTTGTATAATTAATAGAAAAAAATTTAAAAACTCAAAAATATTAGATGAAAATTTTTTTATGTATTTCGAAACTATAGATTTGTGTAAAAAATTGGAAAAGTTAAAACATAAAATGTCGATTATTAAAGGATTAAAATTTGAACATTTAGGCACAAGCTCCTCTAATAAAAAATTCAATAATGAAATTTTGGTAAATAGAAACTGGCATTTTAGTTGGTCGAAGTTTTATTTTTTTAAAAAAAATCGAAACTATGCATACGCGTTGAAAAAAATTATTCCTAATATTTATCAAAATATATTAGGAATAATACTATCTTTGATAAAAATAAGATTTTTTGATGCAAAATTACACTTAGCCAGTCTAATGGGCGCGCTAAATGGAATTTTTTTACAAAAATCTTCTTATAGACCTAATTTAAATAAGAATGACTAATTATAATTTAAAAATGTTTTGTCTTACTTTAGAGCCTACACATCAAAGTATTATAAAAGAAATGGGTTATGTACCAGTTGGTTTAGGAGAAAAAACTTTTTCAGAAGATTTTTTAAGCGATAAACAAGGGGACAATATTTCAAAAAAAAATAAATATTACGGAGAATATACATTTCATTATTGGCTGTGGAAAAATTATTTAGATAAAATAAATCAAGATTGGATTGGATTTTGTCAATATAGAAAGTTTTGGGCATTAAATTTTACTCCCAACAATAAATTAAATTTAAGTAATTTAAATAATAAAGTTCTAAAAAAAATTCCCGATGATTTTAACCATTTTGAAGTAATTTTAGGAGATCCTTTTTTTGTAAATAAAAGGAAAATAATGAAATTTTTAAAAAATGGTTTTTCTTTAGTGGCATCTAATCCTAAGGTATTGTTTAATGAGAAAGCAAGAAATATAAAATTTCACTTTGATTTAATGCATGGTATAGACAATTTAGATAAAGCAATTGACTTGCTTAACGAGGAAAATAAAGTTGATTTCAGAAATTTTGTAAACGAAGAAGTATCTTTTAATCCTCATAATATGTTCATTTGTAAATCCAAAAAACTATTAAATTCATACTATAATGAAATTTTTCCTTGGCTAGAAAAATGTGAACAATTATTTGGTTTTAAAGATCTTAAAGGTTATGGATTAACAAGAATATACGGTTTTTTAGCGGAAAGATTCATGTCTTATTGGTTTAAAAAAAATGCTAAATTTAAAGAATTACCAATTCTATTTCATGATATTGGTGGGAATTAAAATAGTAGTCGTCTTAAATACTTTGAATAATCGCAATTACCATAAAATTTAATACTATCTTTTAAGGTATTCTTATTTATCCAATTTTTTGTAAATGCAATTTCCTCAAGGCAAGCAATTTTAAAACCCTGTCTCTTTTGTATAGTTGAAACAAAAGAAGTTGTGTCATAATAATCATCTATAGATCCAGCGTCTAACCAAGCACCGCCTCTTCCTAAAAATTCTGCGCTTAGTCTATTTTTTTTTCTATATATGTTTAAAAGATCAATAATCTCTAATTCTTTTCTTTTTGAGGGTTTAAGTGTTTTACTAATACTAACAACATTTTTGTCGAAAAAATATAAACCTGTAACTGCTAAATTAGAATTTGTAAACGTAGGTTTTTCTTTTAAGCTTACGATTTTTTTATTCTTTATCGTAGCTATTCCGTAAAGTTTTGGATTACTAACAGGATGCAAAAAAACTTTTGCCCCATTTTTTAGCTTAGTTGCGTTTTGTAAAGTTTTAGTTAAACTTTGGGCATAAAAAAAATTATCTCCTAAAATTAGCGCTACACCATTTTTATCGATAAATTTTTCCCCAATAATAAATGCCTCAGGCAAACCGTTTGGTTGTTTTTGTTCTTTATAATGTATTCTAATACCAAAACTTTCTCCATTTTTTAAAACTTTTTTAAATTGACTTACTTGACCTCTATTAACTATTATCAGAACTTCTTTTATACCTGCAAGCATAAGCACAGATAACGGATAATATATTAATGGTTTATCATAAATTGGCAGAAGTTGTTTATTTACAGATTTTGTTATTGGACTCATCCGGGTACCAAGACCGCCAGCTAAAATAATTCCTTTTTTTATCATAATTTTAAACCTAGTCTATTAACATATAACTTTTTAGATATTGAATTAATAAAATTTTTATTATTTAAATACCAATCAATTGTCATATGCAAACCTTTAATTAGACTTATCTTTGATTTCCAACCAATTTGTTTTTTTATTTTTAGACTATTAAGAGCATACCTAAAATCATGACCAGGTCGATCTTTTACATAATTAATCTTAACTTTTTTTCCAATGATAAATTTTTTCTTTTCAAATATTCTTAAAATAGTTTTTACTAAATCTATATTTTTGAGATTAATGTTTGATCCTACATTATAACTTTCACCAACTTTACCTTTTTTGAATATTCTATACAAAGCATCACAATGATCTTCAACGTGAATCCATTCCCTTGAGTTTTGTCCTTTAGCGTAAATAGGTAGAGACTTATTATTTAAAATATTGGAGATCATTTTTGGAATAAGCTTTTCTGGAAACTGATAAGGACCATAATTATTACAACAATTAGATATCATAGCTGGTAACTTGTAAGTTCTTATATACGATTTAATTAGATGATCAGCACTTGCTTTTGATGCTGAGTAAGGTGAGCTGGGGTTGTATGGAAATTTTTCATTAGATCTATTTGATATAATATCGCCGTATACTTCGTCTGTGGATATATGAACAAGTTTTATTTTTTTATTTTTTTTATTGTTTTCCCTTATGGCCTCTAAAAGATTATAAACACCTAATATATTTGAATGTATGAATTGAAAAGGGGAGTCTATTGATCTATCAACATGTGTCTCAGCCGCTAAATTAAAAATACATTCAGGTTTATACTTTTTAATTATTTTTTTTAATTTTGATTTTTTATTAATATCGATTTTAAAAAATTTATAGTTTTTTTTTGAAAGATTATGATTAGGATATGTATTTGAAGAATAAGTTAATTTATCTATATTTATAACAAAATAATTTTTCTTGACAAAATAATTAACTAAATTACTACCTATAAAGCCAGATCCACCTGTTACTATTATTTTTTTCATATTTGAATAAAGAATATTTAGTGTAATTGTGTTAAAATAAAGAATTATTATACAAAATCAATTAATAACACATAAAATGGATAATAAAGATATTACTGCAGTTATCACGTCTTTTAAGAGTGAAACTAAGATTTTAAACTGTGTAAAATCTTTAGGAAAAGACTTTAAAATTATAATCATAGAAAATTCTAATGATAAAAAATTAAAAGAAAAATTAGAAAAAGAATATCCTAATATAAAGTGTGTTTTGTCGGATATAAACTTGGGTTATGCAAAAGGAAATAATCTTGGTTTAACAATGGTTAATACGAAGTATGCTTTAATAATAAATCCGGACGCAGAATTACATAATAAAGCAATTGATAATTTTTTTTTAACAGCCAATAAAAAACCTCACTTTGCGATTATTGCACCTTTTATTCAAGAGAAAAATTATCAAGAATCAACAATGAATAAAAAAAATGGAATTTTTGAAGTTAAAAATGTAAAAGGTTTTGCTATGTTTTTAAACTTAGAACAGTGTAAAGATGTAGGATTTTTTGATGAAAACTTTTTTATTTATTTTGAAGAGATAGATTTTTGCAGGAGATTAATTAAAATGAACAAAAAAATATTTTTAGATACAAATATTAAAATTAATCATGCAGGAGGAACTTCTCATGATGAATCAATAAATCATGAAATGGAAAAATCAAGAAATTGGCATTGGATGTGGTCCACTTTTTATTTTCATTATAAACATTATGGTTATTTTTTCGCATTAATAAAAATATTACCAAAATTTTTATCAGCTTTTTTAAAAACTTGTTTTTTTAAATTTATTTCAAATAATGAAAAAAAGGATATTTATTACTGTCGATTTAATGGAATACTAAATTCAATATTAATGAGAAAGTCTTGGTATAGACCTAAAATTAATTAAAGTTGATTTATACTAATTAAAATTATAAATATTCTGCAGTGAGTAATAATCAATATAAAATACTTGTTACTGGAGTCGCTGGTTTCCTAGGATCCCATTTATCAGAGCAACTTTCAGGGTTAGGTCACAAAGTTATTGGAATAGACAACATGATCGGTGGATATAAAGATAATATTCCAAAAGGAGTAGAATTTCATAATATTGATTGTTGTGATTTTGAAAAAATAAAAGGAATTATGAAAGGGGTCCAAATAGTTTATCACTGCGCGGCCACAGCTCATGAGGGTTTGTCAGTTTTTTCTCCATATGAGATAACTAAAAATAATTACTTAGCTTCAGTTTCTATTTTTTCAGCAGCTGTTAATGAAAAAGTTAAAAGAATAATTTTTTGCTCATCAATGGCAAGATATGGCTCACAAGAATATCCTTTTACTGAAACAATGAAACCAAAACCAGTTGATCCCTATGCTATTTCTAAAGTTGCTGCTGAGCAAGTCCTTATAAATTTGTGTGAATTAAATAAGATTGAATGGGTAATTGCGGTACCTCATAATATAATTGGTCCAAGACAAAAATATGACGATCCCTTTAGAAACGTGGTTTCAATAATGATTAATAGAATGATGCAAGGTAAGGCACCAATAATTTATGGAGATGGAGAACAAACACGATGCTTTTCATATATTGATGATTGTTTATCTTGTTTAATACCTATGTTAGATGAAAAAAAACTTAACAAACAAATAATTAATATTGGACCAGATGAAGAGTTTGTGACAATTAATAAAGTTGCTGAACTCTGCTCAAATGTGACTGGTATAAATTTACCTCCTATCTATAAAAAAGATAGACCACAAGAGGTGAAGCATGCAATTTGTTCTGCTGATAAGGCAAGACAATTATTAAATTATAAAACTAAAGTTTCCCTTAAAGAGGGGATACAAAAAACGTTTGATTACATAAAAAAAAGAGGCGTGAAACCATTTGAATATCACATCAATTTGGAAATTAACAATGATCTCACCCCAGATACTTGGAAAAAAAAGGAGATCTAGTGACCGGGAAACTCAATTAAACTTTCAGTAAAATAAGACTTTTTTTTGAGAAGATCGTTGCCCGGTAAATCAAAGAGATTTATTACAAATATAAATCCAGCGACCGATCCCCCAGATAACTCAATCAGTTTTGCGGCAGCTTCAGCTGTTCCTCCTGTTGCAATTAAGTCGTCTATAACTAAAATATTTTCACCTTTATTTATTGAGTCTTTATGAACTTCAATAGTAGCTTCACCATACTCTAACTTAAATTCAACAGAGTGCCTTTCTGCAGGTAACTTATTTTTTTTTCTTAAAAGAATTAAAGGTTTATTAAGCAAATAAGATACTGCTGATGCAAACACAAAACCTCTGGACTCAATAGCTGAAACCTTATCAAATTTAATTTTTTTTGAAATCTCAATAATTTTATCTACTGTATATTTAAATGCTTGAGGACTTTTAATTAAAGTGGTGATATCTCTAAACAGTATTCCTTTTTTAGGGTAATCAGGTATAGATCTTATATATTTTTTCAAATCCATATTTAGCTTCAATATTTAACAAAAAAAGGCTAGATTTTAAATAATGAAAAAAAGAATTCTCGGGATAATTGGTGGAAGCGGCCTTTATCAAATAGAAGGTTTAGAAAATATTAAGTGGAAAAAGGTGAATACTGCTTGGGGTGAGCCTTCGGATAGAATTCTGTCAGCAACATTAAATAAAAAAGAAGTTTATTTTATACCAAGACATAAGCGTGGTCATAGAATTAGTCCATCAAATATAAATTTTAGAGCTAACATAGAAGCTCTTAAAAAAATGGGAGTAACAGATATTGTTTCAGTCTCGGCTGTCGGCTCTCTTCAGGAGCATTTAAAACCAGGATCTTTTGTTGTAGTTGACCAGTTTATAGACAGAACTTTTGCAAGAATTAAAACTTTTTTTGATAAAGAAATTGTCGCTCATGTTTCGATGGCAAAACCAACAAGTCCAGCATTAATGAAATGCTGCGAGTCGGCTCTTGTAAAATGTCAAATACCACATCAGGTAGGAGGAACATATTTAGTCATGGAGGGACCACAATTTTCAAGTTTAGCGGAGTCCAAAATGTATAGAACTTGGAAAGCAGATGTAATTGGAATGACAAATATGCCTGAGGCGAAATTAGCTAGGGAGGCAGAAATTAGATATTGTACAGTTGCAATGGTTACAGATTTTGATTGTTGGCATCCAGACCATGATGTTGTAGATGTTCCTACCGTTATAAAAACTTTACAGCAGAATGCTTCTAATGCTCAAAATATGATTATTGAAATAATAAAAACTTTTGAATCTTTTAACACAAAAGGAGATCCTGCTAATGATTGTTTAGATACTGCAATAATTACACCAAAAAAATTTCAAACTAAAAGTACTGTTAAAAAGTTAAAACATATAGCTGGTAGAGTTTTAAAAAAATGAAAATTGAAGGTAAGAATTACCGAACAATTTGGTTTGAAAACAATGAAGTCAAAATTATTGATCAAACTAAACTTCCACATAAATTTGTAATTAAAAGTTTAAAAAACATAAAAGATGCAATTAGTGCTATAAAAACTATGGAGGTAAGAGGTGCGCCTCTTATAGGAGCTACTGCGGCCTATGGATTAGTTCTGTCTATAATTGAAAAAAACGATTTATCCTTTTTAAAAAAATCAAGTGAAGACTTAATTTCTTCAAGACCTACAGCAATAAATTTAAAATGGGCAGTAGATCGTATGATGAAAAAATTATCGGGGGTTAATAACAGCGATATTTTGAAAATAGCTTTGGATGAGGCAAAAGCAATTACAGAAGAAGATGTAGAGTTTTGTAAAAATATAGGAATTAATGGGGTAAAAATTATTGAGGAAATATCCAAAAAGAAAAAAGACGTAGTAAATATTTTAACCCATTGTAATGCAGGGTGGTTAGCCACAATAGATTGGGGTACAGCAACTTCCCCAATTTATCATGCTCACCAAAAAGGGATAAAGGTACATGTTTGGGTTGACGAGACTAGGCCAAGAAATCAGGGAGCCAATTTAACTTCATATGAACTAAACGAGGAAAAAATTCCTAATACTATTATTACAGACAATACCGGAGGAATTTTAATGCAAAGAGGAAAGATCGATATGTGTATTGTAGGTACTGATAGAACTTTATCAAACGGCGATGTTTGCAATAAGATAGGCACTTATTTAAAGGCATTGTCTGCAAAAGATAATAACATTCCTTTTTATGTTGCATTACCAAGCTCAACAATCGATTGGAATATTAAAGATAATAAAAAGATACCTATTGAAGAGAGAAACCCCGAAGAATTATCCCATGTTGAAGGAGTTGATGAAAATAATAATATTAAAAGAGTAAGAATTTACCCACAGAAAAGCAAGTCATTAAATCTAGCCTTTGATGTAACGCCTGCTAAATTAGTTACAGGATTAATTACAGAAAAAGGTATTTGTGAAGCTTCAGAACAGGGGTTAAAGGGATTATTTAAGTGAAAAAACTTAAGACAGAAGTAATCAAATATTCAAAAAAATTAAATTTAACTAATCTATCAGCTTTAAGATCTGGAAATATATCAGTTAGAGTAAAAGAAAATGGTGTGGAAGGTTTTTATATTACTCCTTCAGGTAAGAAGTACTCAACACTTAAACCAAAAGATATAGTCTTTGTTTCCTTAAAAGGGCTCTATGATAAAAAAAAGGGAAAACCTTCATCAGAATGGAGATTTCATCAAGATATTTATGTGAATAAAAAAGAAGCCAAAGCCATTGTTCATGCTCATTCTACTTGTGCAACAGCAGTATCAACTCATCAAAAAAATATTCCAGCATTTCACTATATGGTTGCAGTTGCAGGAGGAGAGGACATTAAATGCACTAAATATGCAACTTTTGGCACCAAAAATCTCTCAAAAAATATTATCAAAGCTTTAAAAAATAGATCAGCGTGTTTAATTGCAAATCATGGACAAGTTGCTTTTGGTGAAAATTTGGATAACACTTTTGAGCTGGCTCAAGAGATTGAAAATATTTGCCATCAATACATTAATGCCATAAGAATCGGAATACCTAAGATTCTTTCAAAAAAAGAAATGAAAATAGTTTTAGGTAAATTTAAAAATTATAAAAAAGAGTAATTTTTTATGGTTAAAGTTGGCGAACATATTACAATTGATTTTTTAGGTGTTAAAAAAGACTACACACCTGAATTTTATGAAAAAATTATATATACAATTGCTAAAGCAGCCAAAGTTGAAATTTTAAATGTAGCATCACATCGTTTTCAGCCACAAGGTTTTACTCTGGTAGCGTTATTAGCTGAAAGTCATTTTAGTTTTCATACATTTCCAGAGAAAGGTGTAATAAGTTTTGACTTCTTTACCTGTGGAAAGGTCAATCCAAAAGTTGCTTTAAAGATTTTAAGAAAAGAAATTCAACACGAAAGAGTTGTGACTAATGCTTTCGATAGAAGCAGTATTGGACTTTATGATGATATTTATAGTACCCCAGGTCAAAAAAAATATTATGTAGTCAAAAATGTTCTTGAAAAATTTACATCAAAAGTAGGTCAATTTGTCGAAATAATGGATTTAGAAGAATTTGGTAATGCACTATTCATTGACCATGAAATTCAAGTATCAGAAAAGGATGAAAAAATCTATAGCTCTAATTTTTTCAAATCGAGTTATGATTTAAGTAAAAAAAATAATAATGTTGCAATTATTGGGGGAGGGGATGGAGGAGTAGCAAGAGCTTGTTTAGAAAATAATTCTAATTATATTGACTGGTTTGAACTTGACCCAGAAATTGTAGATGTTTGTTTTAAACACCTTCCAAAAGTTTGTTCTAAAGTTAAAAAAAGTAATAAAATAAAAACATTTTGGGGTGATGCATTTAAAAGTATAAAAGAAATAGAAGACTCAAAATATGACAAAATTTTTGTAGATTTAAATGATGACCAATATTGTATTGATTTAGCCAAAAAAAATATGAAAAATTTAAAAAGAATTTTAAAAAAAGGTGGCGTAATCACGGCTCAAGTCGGAAGCCAAGATAAAAAACCGAAACAGGTAGATAAATGGTGTAATGTTTTGGAAAAAAATTTTGGCAATGTAAAACTTTCAGGTGCTTACGTGCCGAGTTTTGACTGTAAATGGAATTTTGCATCATCATTGATGCGTTAAGCCTTAATATTACACAATAAAAATATACTAGTATATTATCAATTTATTCCCTAGAATTTACAAATGTTTAGAGTTTCTTGCATTCAAATGTGTTCGTCTGATTGTATCAAAGATAATCTTAAAAGAAGTGAAAAACTTATTAAAAAAGCAGTAAGTCAAAAATGTAATTTAATTATTACTCCTGAGGTATCATCAAAGTTCTCGTTAAATAAAAATAAACTTTTACAAGTTGCCACAACAATGAATAAAGACTCCTACCTTTTAGGGGTAAAAAGATTAGCAAAAAAATATAAAAAGTGGATTTTAATTGGCTCTTTAATAATAAGAAATAAAAAGAAACTATTAAATAGATCGGTTCTTATTGACGATAAAGGAAAAATAAAAATATTTTATGATAAAATTCATATGTATGATGCTAAATTGAGTAAATCAGAAAAATATTTTGAATCAAAAACTTTTAAGGCAGGTAAAAGTATAAAAGTTGTTAAGCTTCCATGGGGAAAACTAGGACTATCGATTTGTTATGATCTAAGATTTCCTAATATGTACAGAAAAATGTCAAAAAAAGGAGCAATTTTTTTAAGTATTCCATCAGCCTTTACTGAAACTACTGGAAGAAGACATTGGCATACCTTGTTAAAAGCAAGAGCTATAGAAAATTTTTCATACGTTTTCGCACCTGGACAAGCTGGAAAACATTGTAATGGGAGAAAAACTTACGGACATTCATTAATTGTATCTCCTGATGGAAAAATTTTAAAAGAATTAGGTAAACGTGAGGGTGTAATCACCACAACCATTGATCCAAAAAAACCTATTAGACTGAGAAAAACTATTCCGAGTGTTAGTTTTGACTAATAATGAGATTTAACTTCTTTAATATTTGATCCCAATATATCATTAATTTTAAATTTAATTTTAGCTCTTTCATCATTAGATTTATATACATCGCGCGAGAGCTGTATGAAAGTTTCATCAAATTTTTTCTCTTTTTCTGCTCTTCGTTTGTTTTCTTCGATATCCCAAAGTTTAAGATTTATTTTTTTTAAATCTGAAACAAGATTTTCTATTCTTTTTTTATCAGGTATTTTTTCATCAGAAGTTTTTGTAAGCGAAGAAAGCTCTTTATTAATATTTTTTAATTTTTCACTGTCTGTTATTTTTTCCCTCTTTATCTCCAGAATAGTAATTTTATCCAATAGCTCTCCAGCAGAAATCTCAGCTAGTATTTGATTTAATTTCGTACTCATAAAGTATTTTTTTGATTATAATAATTAATTCATTATATTAAGTTAAAATTATGTCAAATATTTTAATAATAAAGCACGGATCTCTTGGAGATCTAATACAAGCAAATGGTGCTATTCAAGACATAAAAAATTCTTTTAAAACATCTAAAGTTCTACTTTTAACTTCGAGAGCTTATTTAGAATTTATGTCATCATGTCCTTATATAGATGGGGTAATTTTAGATAAAAGACTACCCAGGTGGAATTTGTTTTATTTAAAAGATTTAAAAATCTTGTTAGAAAAATATGAGTTCTCCCACGTCTTTGATCTACAAAATTCTAATAGAACAAAATTTTATAAAAAATATTTATTAAAGAAACCTATTTGGTCATCATCAGAAACATCTTTAAACGAAGGTGAAAATTTGTCAGATTTTAACGAAGACTCTGTCCTTCACAGAATGACAAAACAATTAAAAAAAAGCAACGTTATTATTAAAAACACTCAAGCAATAAATTTAGATTGGAGCTTTATTGATATTTCAAGAAATTTAAAGCAATATACTAACGGAGAATATATTCTAATTTTTCCATTTTGCTCAAAAAAACATGTAAAAAAAAAGTGGCCGTACTTTTCTGAATTGATAATAAAAATTAAAGAAATATATAAAAATAAATACCCAATTCTAGTTGCCCCTGGCCCAAATGAAATATCCGAGGCAAAAAAATTAAATGCAAAACTTGTTCTTGATGATAATCAACCAGTTAGTATAAATTTTTTAATTTCTTTAATTTATTCGGCTACATATATTATATCTAATGATACAGGACCTGCTCATATTTGCTCCCATTTAAATAAAAAAGGCCTTGCTTTATTTGGAAGTCATACTACAGCAAAAAAAGTTAATATGGGAAATACCAACTTTAAAACAATAACGGTTAATAATTTAAGTGAATTAAAAGTTGATGAAATTCTTAAAAAAATCAAAGAGGATTTAGATTAGCTTAATATATTTTTTTACAATTTTGTCCCACTGAAAATTTTTAGAAAAGGTAAAAGCATTTTTACCCAATTGCTTATAATTTTCATTATCGTAAAACTTTACAATAGTCTCATATATAGAATTTAAATCTCCACCGTCGCATAAATATCCTGAAACCCCATCTTGAATGGCATCTGAGGCACCACCTGCAATACCACCAATAGAACCAGTTCCATAAGCGGCTGCCTCTATGAAAGATATTCCAAATCCTTCAACAGATTTTTTATATATTACTGAAGGCATTAAAAAAAGATCAGACTGTTCTAATAGTGCCACTTTTAATAGTTCAGTTGACTCATTCAAGAGTAACACCTCATTACCAAGGCCTAATTCATTTTTTAAATTTCTTAGATTTTGCATTTCATCACCATCTCCAATGGAAATATATTTAATTTTCGGAAATCTCGGTTTTAAATTTTTAATTGTCATTAAAATATTTTGATGACTTTTTCTCTTGTCAAGTCTCGCCACTGTAATTATTTTTGGAAAACTATTTCTAAACAAATCTTTTGCTTTATCTAGATTCTTGTTATCAATTTTAATTGGATAGTTACAACCAGGATGGATAATTTTAATTTTTTTTTCGTTTAAACCATTTTTAATGGCAAGTTTTTTAGTAAATTCAGAATTTGAAATTACGTAACTTGCTTTACCTAAAGCCTTTAACATTCTTTTATTTATAAGTGTTCCCTCCTCGTGATTAATCTCTTTAGAATGTATTAGACAAAATGATGTTGTATTTGCCAAGATTTTATCATCTATTTTTTCAATACTTTTCCAGTGGTCAAAAAAAAAGGCTCTCACTGAATTTTGTCGAGAAAATTCTTTAATTATATTTGCTTTTCTATATTTTCTAAAAATTTTAAGACCTGAAACACGAGTGATATTGATTCCTACGTTTTTATCAAAGTTATTTTCCATATTAGTTTTTTCAGCAAATACTTTTACTGGCCCATGCTTTAATAAAGATAAAGATAGCCCTCCCATTAAATTTTGCATTCCTCCAACTTCTGGAGGAAAGTTTCTTGTCGATATTACAAACATTACTTAATCCACTTTATGTTACAGCCCATGCTAGGTATTTGTTCTTTTGGACCATTTTGTGTCTTAGATATCATTAACATGGCTTTTTTGAGATCACTTTGACCGTTTCTTATAGGAGTGAGGTTTTTTAATTCTCTAAATCTACCCCTATATTGAAGTTTCAAAAGCTTGTTATAACCAAAAAAATCTGGAGTACATACTGCACCAAATTTTTTAGCAATTTCCTGATTATTATCGAAGAGATATGGGAATTTAAAAAAATTGAGTTTTGAAAAAGACAACATATTTTCAAAAGAGTCCTCAGGATAATTTTTTGTATCATTAGACATAATTGCGACTGTTTCAACTCCATTTCTCTTTAACTCATTTATATCTTCTACTAATTCTCTAATTATTGCTTTGACGTAAGGACAATGATTGCAAATAAACATGATTAAAGTTCCATTCTTCCCTCTACAATCATCAAGCATGTAAATTTTATTATCTACACCTTTCAGATTAAAATTGTGAGCTTTTTCCTCAAAATTACAAATAGGGGTTTTTGTCAAGACCATATTATATTATAATTATATTAATGATTTATAATTTCAACAATATAAGTCCAAAGATAGACAAAGAAAGTTGGTTCGCACCGAATTCAGTTCTAATAGGAAACGTAACCCTTAAAAAAGATGCGAACGTTTGGTTTAACGCAACTTTAAGAGGAGATGTAGAACCAATTACAATAGGCGAGGGTTCAAATATACAAGATGGAAGCGTTATTCATACTGACCCAGGTTGTCCGGCAACTATTGGTAAAAATGTTACAGTAGGACATTTGGTAATGTTACATGGTTGTATAATTGAGGATGATTGCTTAATCGGAATTGGAAGCACAATTCTCAACAAAGCCAAAATAGGAAAAAATTCAATAATAGGGGCTAATGCCTTAATAACAGAGAATAAAGAAATTCCTGAGAGATCTTTAGTTATAGGGAGTCCAGGAAAAGTAATTAGACAAGTCACAGATGAAGAGATAAAACATATCAAAGAAAACGCAGAACATTACGTAAAAAATTATAAAAAATATAAAAATTTAGGGAATTAACCAAGAAAATTTTTTGGGTCCCTGAAACTCAATTAATGCTCTACGATGACCCTTTGCAGCAAGATATAGCCATTCAATACTTTTAATTTTACATTTAATAACACAAAAGTTTTTGTATCCTGCTTCACTTTCTTCTTTAGTAAAATCAAAGTTATCAAACTTATTATCTAATCCTGAAGTTGGTTTTTCAGATTTTGTACCTGGGCCATTAGTTACTAAATAACATTTCCTACTAATATGTCCTGTTTTATCCCAAGATTCTTTTGTTATCTCATCGTTATAATGTAATTTACTTTCTACTTTCATTCTGAGCTGTATTTTTTCTTTTTTTCCATAAAATAAGAGAGAGCTATTAGGATTTTTCTTGATAGCATCAATCTTAGTTGATCTTATGTCACTATGAAATTGAAGAGACAAATTTTTCTCATCTGCTTTTCTAAGAACAACAACTCTCCCATCTAAGTTATTCTTATCTCCACAAATAAACACAGGTGTTCTAAATTCTGAACTTCGATCATTTACTGCTCTTATAAGCAGTGCCCACAATTTTTTTTCTATCTCATTGAAGTCTTCGTAATAACTGATATTTTCTACTGACACTATTTTCTAAATCTTTTTATCAAGCTAGAAGTATCCCATCTTTGTCCACCCATTTTTTGAACTTCAGCGTAATATTCATCTATTATTTTTGTTACTGGTAAAGGAGAATTATTTTTCTTAGCTTCATCCATTGCAATTTTTAAATCTTTTCTCATCCAATCAACAGCGAAACCGTAATCAAACTTGTCTTCTATCATAGTCTTATGTCTATTATCCATTTGCCAAGATTGAGCAGCACCTTTGGAAATTACTTCAATCACATCATGCATGTTTAAACCAGCATTCATTCCGAAATTAATTGCTTCCGATAATCCTTGTACTAAACCGGCTATACAAATTTGATTTACCATTTTAGTTAATTGCCCACTTCCCGAAGGACCTAAAAGCTTAATTTTTTTACTATAACAATTAATTATAGGCTCCGCTTTTTTAAATGGCTTCTCATCACCTCCTACCATCACCGTAAGTGTTCCTCCTTCAGCCCCAGCCTGTCCACCTGATATAGGAGCATCCAAAAAATCAAATCCTTTTGCTTTAGCCTCCTTGTATAATTCACGAGCAATATTTGCTGATGCCGTTGTATTGTCTATGTAAATTGAACCCTTCATAGCAGTTTTAAATAAACCTTTATCGCCCAGTGTAACATCTCTAAGATCATTATCATTTCCAACACACGTGAAAATAAAATCACAATCTTTTGCGGCATCCATTGGTGTTTCCGCAAGATTACCTTTGTACTCTTTTATCCATTTTTCAGCTTTAGATTTAGTTCTATTATAAACAGTTACATTATGCCCGGCTTTTGATATAAATCCAGCCATAGGGTATCCCATTACACCTAAGCCTATGAATGAAACTTTACAACTCATAAATGATTAATCTCTCTCTTAATAAAAAAGTAATAATATTTGGATTTATATTTACATTTTTTTCAAGTTTTGGACAGAGTTTTTTTTTGGGATTGTTTAACGCACCAATAAGAAAAGAACTTGGTATCACACACGGACAATTTGGAACAATTTATGCTTCAGCCACAATATGTTCAAGTTTATTATTAATTTGGGCGGGAAAAAAAATTGATGACTTTAAATTATTATATTATTCATTATTTGTAGTAATTTTACTTTCGATTTCCTCTTTATTGTTTTCTTTCATTAATAATATTTATTTTTTATCTATTGGAATATTTCTCATGAGATTTTCTGGCCAAGGATTAATGAGCCATACGTCAACAACATCTATTTCAAGATTCTTTAACAAATCTAGGGGAAAGGCTTTAAGTACTATATGGTTTGGTTTATCAACAGCTGAATTTATTTTACCAGTTTTTATAACTTACCTAATATTTTTGTACTCTTGGAGAACAGTTTGGCAGGGTATAGCTTTGCTTATCATAATTTTATTACCAATTATTATATTTAAATGTATCGAAACTATTAAACTAGACTCAAGAGAAGAAGATTTATCTGGCAACAAAAAAGATCAAATCAAACAATGGACTCGTCTAGAGGTAATTAAAGATTACAAATTTTATATTGTATCACTAAATATGTTAGCCGGACCATGGATAATAACAGGAATATTTATTTATCAATCTTTTATTTCAGAAGCAAAAGGATGGAATGTATTTGCTATTCCAAAAGCTTTTATGTTTTACTCAATAACATCAATTTTATCACTTATCTTATCAGGTTTTCTAGTAGATAAATTTACGAGCAGAAAGTTAATTCCAATTGTTAATATTCCTTTACTATTATCAATGTTAACACTTATATTTTTGGAATATGATTTAAGTGCTTTTATATTTTTAGGCTTGATAGGAATTACAAATGGTTTAGCAAATGTTCTTGGCTCATCTACTTGGGCAGAAATTTACGGAGTAAAGTTTATCGGCAGTATTAAAGCCTTAACAACAGCTCTAATGGTATTTTCAACAGCTTTTGGCACTGCTTTATTTGGAGTATTAATTGACCGAGGGTTTTCTATTGAGGGAATAGCTTTAATTAGTGCAACTTATATCGTTGTATCTTTAATATTATTGCTAATTTTTAGAAAAA
The DNA here is from genome assembly GCA_902561155.1 of uncultured Pelagibacteraceae bacterium. Classification (GTDB taxonomy): domain Bacteria; phylum Pseudomonadota; class Alphaproteobacteria; order Pelagibacterales; family Pelagibacteraceae; genus Pelagilacustribacter. Next base: position 24,353 of record CACEOY010000003.1, on the reverse strand, counting down.
AACTTGAGCCAGTAAAGTTATAAAATATACTTGATTTATCAAGATATATTGACTAAATAATCTTCATCATGGCAAGAATTACCGTAGAAGACTGCTTAGAAAAAATCGATAATCAATACGATCTTGTTCTTTTAGCAAAAGAGAGGACTGCCCAATTAAATTCTGGTTCACCTATGCTCGTTGAAGAAGACAACGATAAAAAAACAATCATTGCATTAAGAGAAATTGGAGATGGAAAACTATCAATTAAAGAACTGGAAAAAAATGCTATTACAAGATTAAGAAAAGAGCCTGACGAAGTTGAAGAACTTGAAGATACTGAAGAAGAAGTTAATGATGACTTTGAAAACATATACAAAGGTCAAGTTTCAAAAAGCGGCATAGCTGTTTTACCATCAAAAAGAACTAGAAGAACACCTGATCAAAAACCTACGAGCAATTTAGCTAAAGAAGCATTATCCGAGCTCAAATCTGAGCAACCTGAAATTAAGCAGGAGGACATTGAAACTGAAAAAGAAGAACCTTTAGAGCTCAAAGAAGAAATTAATAGTACAGAAGACAAATAATGAATAAAACAATTTCAGTTGCTCCAATGATGGACTGCACTGATAAGCATGAAATTTATTTTTTAAGTCTTATTAGTAAAAATGTTCATTTGTATACAGAAATGATTGTTGCTAATGCAATAATAAGAGGGGATAGAAAAAAATTGTTGTCTTTTAATAAAATATCCAATCCAGTAACACTTCAGATAGGAGGATCAAATCCTGAAGAACTAAGCGAAGCATGTAAAATTTCAGAAGATTACGGTTACAACGAAATTAATTTAAATTTAGGATGCCCAAGTAAAAAAGTTCAAAAAAATAAATTTGGTGCGTGTTTAATGCAAGAACCAGACCTAGTTGCAAAGTGTATTGAAGCTATGGCAAAATCAACAAAGCTACCAGTAACAATTAAAACAAGAATTGGTTACAACGAAGTTGAAGACTTTGAATTTTTAAAATCTTTTATTCAAACAACTAAAGATGCTGGATCAAAAAAATTTATTATTCATGCAAGAAAAGCATTATTGAAAAAATTAAGTCCTAAAGAAAATTTAAATATACCACCTTTAAAGTATGAATTTGTCTATAAACTTAAAGAACATTTTAAAAATGATGAAATTATTATAAATGGGGGAATTAAATCAGTTGAAGATATAAAAAATCATTTAATAAAAGTTGATGGCGCAATGATTGGTAGAGCCGTTTATCATTCACCTTATTTTTTAGCCGATATTGAAAAAGAAATATTCAATAATAAAAATATTCCTACAAGAGGTGATGTTATGGAAAAATTAATTCCTTATATTCAAGAACAAACATCCAAAGGCGTTCAACTAAATCATATCATGAGACATACAGTTGGATTATTTCATGGACAAAATGGATCGAAAACTTGGAAACAATATCTTTCAAAAAATATGTGTATTAGAGATGCAGACCTACAAAAGGTCAATCATATAATGGATCAGGTTAAAAAAACAAATCCTGTATCTTTAGAAAGATAATTTTGGATATTCTCTCACAATCAGAAATTATTTATTTAATTTTTATAATGATCATAACAGCAATTCCTGCTGGGTTTGCTGCAGGTTTATTTGGTATTGGTGGCGGTTTAATTACAGTTCCAATTTTGTTTTATATTTTTAGCACTTCAGGAATAGAACCTAGTTATTTAATGCATTTAGCAGTCGGCACCTCGTTTGGAATTATAATTCCAACTTCTATTGTTTCTGTAATGACACATCATCAACATAAAGCTGTAGACTTTAACGTTGTCAAAGGTTACGGGATATTTGTAGCTACTGGGGTTATTTTAGGAACAATTTTAGCAGCAAGTTTGAAAACAAAACCTTTAATTTTATTTTTCACAATTGTTGTTTATTTTTTAGCTTTTTATTTACTCTTCCTTAAAGAGAAAGAAGAAAATTTGGATGTAAAAATAAGTTTACCATCCAGGATAGTAGCAGGAATTGTAAGTGGTTTCATATCTGCACCTATGGGTATAGGAGGTGCAGTAATGAATGTGCCAATTTTAAAGTTCTTTGGTTACCCTATAAATAAAGCGATAGGAAGTGCTGCAGCCATTGGTTTTATTATCGCCTTATTTGGTGCAGTAGGATTCTTAATATCTGGTTCATATCTTAATGCTCAGTTACCTCTTAGTATTGGATTTTTAAATATACCAGCATTTCTTATATTTTCCCCAATTACAGCTTTCATGGCTAGGTTAGGGGCTAAAGCTAGTCATAGAATTAATAAAAAGAAAATGACTAAATATTTTGGTTTATTTTTAGTAGTTATAGGAACTAGATTTCTTTACGAATATTTTTCACTTTAAATTTTTTGATCGTACTCTCCAATTTTACCAGTTTTTTGTAGTAAACCATCAATAAATTTAAAAATCTTTCTTTTACGATCGTCAGATGTTGGGCTTTCTGTTACTACAACTAGCGAAGGTTTATTAGATGAAGCTCTTATTAAACCCCAAGATCCATCTTCTAAAGAAAATCTCACACCATTAACAGTTAAAACTTCTACAATTTTTTGATTATCAATTTTAATATTTTCCTTCTGAATTTTTTGAACCTTTTTTACCATATCGTCAACAACTCCGTATTTTTCCTCATCTTTACAGAAGGGGGCCATAGTTGGAGTTTGATATGTATTTGGTAATTCTTTCATCAGCTCACTCATTTTTTTGTTTTGATTATTTAACAAATGACAAACCTGTATTGCAGAATTAATACCGTCATCATAACCATATCCTAAAGGTTGATTAAAAAAGAAATGGCCACTTTTTTCAAAACCCGCCAACGCTTTTTCTGCATTCACTTTTCTTTTGATATGTGAGTGTCCCGTTTTCCAATAAATAGTTTTACATTGATTTTCTGTTAAAACTTTATCTTTTGAGTAAAGACCGGTAGATTTGACATCTACAATAAATTTGGAGTTTTTATGTTTTGGCGCTAGGTTTCTAGCAATCAATAAACCTATTTTATCGGAAAAAATTTCATTACCCTTTTCGTCAATCACTCCGCATCTATCTCCATCACCATCAAAACCGAAACCTATATCAGCTTTGTTATCTTTAACAGCTTTAGAAATAGCATGAAGCATTTCTAAGTCTTCTGGGTTTGGATTGTATTTTGGAAATGACCAGTCTAGTTTACAATCCAATTCTACTACATCACAACCTATGCCTCTTATAATATCTGGTGCAAAAATACCAGCTGTTCCATTTCCACAAGCGACTACAGCTTTAATTTTTTTGTTAATTTTATTATTTTTGATTAAATCTTGTGTGTATACGTTTTTAAAGTCGTTAATTCTTTTCAAATTACCTTTGCCTGATTTGAATTTATTATTAAGAACAATATCTTTTAACTCAGACATTTCCTCTGGAGCGTGCGTTAATCCTTTTTTGATTCCCATTTTTACTCCAGTCCAACCATTTTCGTTATGACTAGCTGTTATCATTGCTATTGCATCGGAGTTTAAATTAAACTGAGCGAAGTAAACCATTGGAGAAAGAGACAAACCAACATCCTCAACATTGCAGCCTGTCGACAACAAACCTTCACTTAAAGCCATTTTAATTTTTTCACTGTATGACCTATAATCGTGACCAACTGTTACTCTTGGATTAATTTTTTTTGTATGGCCTATTATTTGAGTTCCTAGGCCTTTTCCTAAATTGGTGATTCCCTCTATATCGATGTCTTTTTCAAAGATCCATCGAGCATCGTATTCTCTAAAACCATTAGGATTGATTTTCATGAGCTATAAATACTAGAGAATAAAGGCATTTGTTATTAAATGTTTATTAACAAAATTTTCCACTTGCAAAAATAATAAGATGTTCTTATAATGTTCTATTGATTTTGATGTTATATAGTATATTAACATAAATGTAACACAACATATAGTTGCTTATTAACAATTAAACAGTAAAACAAGTAAAATTATGAGTAAAAACGTATCTTTGGCAATAAAAAAAGCTATGGGCAGTATGACCCAGTTGAACCAAAATGATCTGGCTATCAACGGTCCCAAAAAACCAGATTTATTCTCTTTATCAGGTGATACTGAATTATTTCAAAATGATAAAGGTATTACAATTAAGATTGATAGATCTAGAGACTCTAATCTAACAGATTTTGGTAGAGCAACATTAACAGATAGGTATTTGGGTCAAAACGAGTCATTTCAAGATCTATTCGCAAGAGTAGCAAGTGTGTATGCTGATGATAATTTACACGCTCAAAGATTATATAACTATATAAGTAACTTATGGTTCATGCCAGCAACACCAGTATTATCAAACGGTGGAACTGAAAGAGGTCTACCGATTTCATGTTTTTTGAATGAGGCAGGAGATAGCCTAGAGGGAATACTTGGTCTTTGGAGTGAAAATGTTTGGCTAGCCGCAAGAGGAGGCGGTATTGGAAGCTACTGGGGAAACTTGAGATCTATAGGAGAAAAAATTGGTAAAGTAGGTAAAACCTCTGGAATAATTCCTTTCATTAAAGTCATGGACTCACTTACACTTGCTATTAGTCAAGGATCTTTAAGAAGAGGTTCAGCTGCTTGTTATCTTCCAATCGATCATCCAGAGATAGAGGAGTTTATTGAAATGAGAAGACCTACTGGTGGTGATGTTAACAGACGATCTCTTAACTTACATCACGGTGTTCTAGTTTCTGATGATTTTATGAGAGCGGTAGAAACTGACGGTCAATGGGCACTTAGAAGTCCAAAAGATGGAACTGTACAGTCGACTATGCCAGCAAGAAACTTATGGATCAGATTATTAACTGCTAGAGTTGAAACAGGTGAACCTTATATAGTTTTCATTGATACAGTTAATAGACAAATTCCTCAACACCACAAACTTGCTGGATTAAAAGTAAAAACATCTAATTTGTGCAGTGAAATCACATTACCTACTGGAATAGATAATACTGGAAATGAAAGAACAGCTGTTTGTTGCCTATCCTCTTTAAACATCGAAACTTATGATAAATGGAAAGATGACACAATGTTTATTGAAGATGTAATGAGATTCTTAGATAACGTAATGTCTGATTTTATAAATAGAGCGCCGGACAGTTTTAGCAATGCAAAATATTCTGCGGCTAGAGAGAGAAGTGTGGGCTTAGGAGTTATGGGCTTACATTCATTTTTTCAACAAAAAAATATTCCTTTCGGATCAGTGATGAGTAAAGTATGGAACCAAAAGATTTTCAAACATATACAAGAAAAAGCAGATCAAGCTTCGGTAAAATTAGCAGAAGAAAGAGGTTCTTGTCCTGATGCTGAAGAGTATGGAATCAAAGAAAGATTTTCTAATAAAACGGCTATAGCTCCAACTGCTTCAATTTCAGTTATTTGTGGAGGGGCTTCTCCTGGAATTGAACCTATCGCTGCAAACAGTTACACTCACAAAACTTTATCTGGCTCATTCAATGTGAGAAATAAATATTTAGCTAAAATTTTAGAAAAACACGGAAAGAACAATGACGAAACCTGGTCCTCAATTACGACTAATCAAGGATCTGTTTCGCATTTAGATTTCTTAACAGATACTGAAAAAGACACTTTTAAGACGGCTTTTGAAATTGATCAAAGATGGATTGTAGAATTAGGAGCAGACAGAACACCAAATATATCTCAAGCTCAATCAATAAATGTATTTGTTCCGGCAGACATTCATAAGAAAGATTTACATCAAATACATTTTCAAGCATGGAAAAAGGGATTGAAGAGTCTGTATTATTGCAGATCAAAATCAATACAAAGAGCTGAAAACGTTAACACTGGATCTTCAACAGATGTGACAAAAAACGTTTATAAAGCAAACAAAGAATCAAATAATGAAGAAAACAAATATGAGGAGTGTTTATCATGTCAGTAGCGAAAAAAGAAAACAATAAGAAAATTATAGAACCAAAGAAAATGGGATTGTTAGTAGAAAATCCTGTTTATAAACCTTTTAGATATCCGTGGTGTTACGACGCTTGGTTAACCCAACAAAGAATTCATTGGTTGCCCGAAGAAGTGCCACTTGGCGATGATGTAAGAGACTGGCAAAAAAATTTATCCCAACCTGAAAAAAACCTGGTCACACAAATTTTTAGATTTTTTACACAAGCAGATGTGGAAGTGAACAATTGCTACTTGAGACATTACACAACAGTTTTTAAGCCCACAGAAGTATTAATGATGATGACAGCTTTTGCATCCATGGAAACTGTTCACGTAGCTGCTTACTCTCATTTATTAGACACAATTGGTATGCCAGAGTCAGAATATTCTGCTTTCATGAAGTACAAAGAAATGAAAGACAAATATGACTACATGCAAGGTTTTAATGTTAATTCAAAAGAGGACATTGCAAAAACTGTAGCAGTTTTTAGTGCCTTCACAGAAGGACTACAATTATTTGCTAGTTTTGCAATTCTTTTAAATTTTCCAAGACACAATAAACTTAAAGGCATGGGCCAAATAGTAACTTGGTCGGTAAGAGATGAAACTCTACACTGTAATTCAATGATTAGAATATTTAAGGAGTTCATAAAAGAAAATCCAGAAATCTGGACGCCTAAATTAAAAAAAGAGCTTTATGAGGCTTGCAGAACAATCGTTGAGCATGAGGATGCTTTTATTGATTTAGCTTTTGAGATGGGTCCAATGAAAGGTTTAACAGCTCAAGAGGTAAAAGATTATATTAGGTTTATTGGAAATAGAAGACTAGTTCAATTAGGATTAGAACCTATTTATGATGTTAAAAAAAATCCGTTAACGTGGTTAGATACCATGCTTAATGCTGTTGAGCACATGAACTTTTTTGAAGGTAGAGCCACAGAGTATTCTAAAGCCTCAACTAAGGGAACGTGGGTCGAGGCATTTTCATAAAATTTATTGGATTTTAAATTCAAAAAATATTGGCGCAAAACTGGTTTAAACCCTAGATGGGGAAATAAATTAATCGAATTAATTAATGAAAAAAAACCTCATCACTTTTTAGAAATCGGAGTTTTTTGCGGTGTGACTTCAAGGAATATCTGTGAGTTCTTAAATATAATTCAACGAGGAAATTTTACTTATACAGGTATAGATCTTTTTGGAGATGATAACGAAGATAATAATGAAAAAAAACCAACTTACATAAAACACCAAAAATTTTCCAATCCTTTAAAACATATTTATTACAACTTTTATTTAAAAGAAAATTTGAATTCCCTTGAAAGTGTGAAAAAATTTTTAAAAAATTTTGAGAATAAAGTTTATCTATATAAAGGCAATTCAAATAAAGTACTTAAAAATATAGATATAAAAAAAATTGATTTTGCGTTTATTGACGGTGGCCATAGTTATCAAACAACATTAAATGATATTGAGATTGTTCATCAAAACATGAAAGGTAAGAAAGGAACAATAGTCTGTGACGATTACCAAGATGCATCTTATATAACTGATGTTAAGAAAGCTATTGATTATTATGTTAAACAAGAAAATTTAGTTTTACGGATCATAGAAAACAAGTTTGCGGTAATCGAAATTTAATTATCTCTGATTTAATAACATTACTTCTCTAACTTCTTGTCCTTTATATTTTGATAGAGGTCTAATCAATTTGTTCGAAGCATGTTGTTCCATAATATGAGCTGACCAACCTGTAATTCTAGACATTACAAATATAGGAGTATAAAAGTCTATGTCTATTCCCATCATGTAATAAGTGGGTCCGCATGGAAAATCCACATTTGGGTGTATATTCTTTTTCTCTAACATAACCTTTTCTAATATTTCGTATATTTGAGTATATTTCTCTTTTTTTAAAAGCTTAGCAACTTTAAACATATAATGTTTCATAGTAGGCACTCTCGAGTCTCCAGTTCTATAAACTCTATGACCAAATCCCATAATAACCTTTTTTTTATTTAAGGCATTTTCAATCCAAATTTTAGCCTTTTCTGGTTTTTTTATTTCTTTCATCATGTGCATTACTGCTTCATTAGCTCCGCCATGTAGCGGACCTTTGAGTGAAGCTATCGCTCCTGTAATAGCACCGTGTAAATCAGACAAGCTACTTGTTATTGTTCTAGCAGTGAAAGTTGAAACATTAAAACTATGTTCAGCATATAGAATTAGAGAAATATCAAAAGCTCTAACAATTTCTTTATCAGGAACTTTATTAAACATCATTTTGAAAAAATTTTGTGAAAATGATAATTTCTTGTCCGGGGAAATAATTTTTTTACCTTTTCGATACCTAAAATAGGCCGCAACTGCTGTAGGCGTCTTCGCAAAAATTCTCATTGCTTTTCTCATATTAGCTTTAGGAGAGTTATCTTTTGTGTCTTTATCCTCTAAGGCCATCAAGCTCACACAAGTTCTGATTACATCCATAGGATGTGCGGTCTTTGGCATTTTTTGAATATCTTTTAAAATTTGTTTTGAAAGTTTTCTTTCTGATCTTTCAGTTTTAATAAATTTTTTTAATTGTTTATTGTTTGGTAATTCCCCGTGTAAAACTAAATAGGCCACCTCCTCAAAATCACATTTGTCACACAATTCTTGAACCGTATAACCCCTATAGGTAAGCGTACTCAATTCAGGAACAACGTGTGATATTGTAGTTTCATCAACTACTATTCCTAATAAACCTTTTTTAATTTCTTCACTCATTATTCGTGTCCCTCAGTAGAAAAATCCGTAATTTTCTTATCCGGCGTATTGTATTTCTCATATTCTACGAGCTCGTACAACCTTTTTCTAGTCTGCATTTTGTCTATAATGTTATTTTGGTGACCATCCGTAAAGATAGACTTAAGACCATCCTCAGCACTTTTCATTGCTAATCTCTGGGTAGTAACAGGATAAATAACTAAATTATATCCAAGATTTTCTAATTCTTTTTTATTAAGTAGTTTTGATTTTCCAAACTCAGTCATGTTGGCTAGCAAATAGCCTTTTGAATTTTTTCTTACTTTTTCAAATTCTTGCTCATCTTTTAAAGCCTCTGGAAATATCATATCAGCACCTGCACCTTCATATGCTTTAATTCTATCAATTGTTTTATCTAGACCTTCAACCGTATTTGCATCTGTTCTGGCGATAATTAAAAAGTTTTTGTCTTTTCTTGATTTGACACATTCTTCAATTTTCTTAACCATTTTCTCTATAGAAATAAGTTCTTTATTATCTAAGTGACCACACCTTTTTTCAGCAACTTGATCTTCAAGATGACAACCAGCTAAACCTTTAGCCTCAAAGACTTCAATTGTTTTTTTACAATTGCCAAAACCTGTATCGATATCCACTATCGTGGGCAAATCTGTAACCCTCGCTATTTGACTACTTCTATAGCTCACTTGATCTAATGAGGTAAGACCTATGTCAGGTAGTCCTAAGTCATTTGACATTACCCCACCAGAAACATAGACGCCGTCGAAACCAATTTCAGCAATTAATTTTGCACACAGAGGATTGTAAGCACCTGGAAACCTCAGTAATTTTTTAGATTGTAATTTGCTAATTAAATTAGATCTTTTTTCTGCTACTGTTTTTTTTGTAAAGTGCATTTGCCAAAATGTATATTAGAGCAGAGTATAAAAATCAAAGATTATTTAAGTAAAATAAACAAGCCTGTTAAAACTAAGAGTATTGCAAGTAAATATTCGATTGTTTTTTTAATCTTCAAATTTGTAACAAATTTTCTTAAACCACTGCCAAATAAAGCCCAAACACATATTGATGGAAAGCATATTACTGCAGCAGTAGTTGTGACAAATGCAACACCTTTAAAAATATTTTCTTCGGTAGGAAAAAAACCTGAAGCTACTGTTACAGCTATAGACCACGCTTTGGGATTTACAAATTGAAAAATAGAAGCCTCATAAAATTTTAGAGGTCTTCCTGTTTCTTTTTGAATCATACTAAAAGAACCGATCATTGTTTTAGCTAGGTAAAGTAAATATAAAAAACATAAAATTTTCATATAAAATTGAACCTGAGGATAAATTAAAAATAAATTTGCTAAACCAAAACAAGTTAATCCTATTTGAAATATATGACCAAGTGGAATTCCTATAACGTGAGGCAAGGTTCTAAAAAAACCAAATTTTAATCCAGAAGCAGTTAACATAGCATTATTTGGGCCAGGAGTTATAAACATAGTAAAATAAAAAGTTGCTAGCGCCGAGAATAGGGCAAAAGTTATCATAAATATTTTTCTATGACTTTTTCGAAACCAACAAAATCTGAAATTAAAGCGTCATGCTTAATTTCATTTTCAGATTTTTCTGTGTAGCCATCTTTTACTAAAATAAAAGGTAATTTGGCATTGTGAGCAGACATCTCATCTACTTCACTGTCACCAATCATTATTGTTTTATTTAAATCTCCACCAATAATTTCAACGACATCTGTTAAATGTCTAGGATCAGGTTTGTTAAATTCAAAAGTGTCCGATCCTGCAACATATTCGAAATACTTGTAAATATTTAATTTCTTTAATAAATCGATTGCTAAACGCTCTTGTTTATTTGTACAAACAGCCATTGAGATTTTTTTGTTTTTTGCCCAATCTAAAAATTTAACTATTCCTTTTAAAGGCTTACTATACGTATCAATATTTTTAGAGTAAAAATCAATAAACTCTTTAGTCATTGCTTTTTTTGTTTCTTCACTTTTAATTTCTTCTTTAAACGATCTTTGCATCATTACCCATGCACCTTTACCAGCCAGTGATTTTATATCTTCCATTTTTTTTTCTTCAAAACCAAATTTTCTCATTACGTGGTTATGTGCAGACATTAAATCTGGGGCAGTATTAACAATTGTTCCGTCTAGATCGAATAAAATGGTTAAGTTTTGAGTCATTTTTTAAAGTTTTAAAAAGAAATATTTTGTGACTTATTTATAATCCATTTCTAATGTAAATAGAACTTTTTATGAAGACAAATTTAAAACTTAAAAAAGCGATTAAACTAAGATCTGAACAAGATAATTTAAGAATAAAAGCCTTAAACCAAGGTGTAGATTTAATCGCACCAGAGACAACTTTTCTATCCAAAGATACAAAATTTGGCAAAAATGTAAAAATTGAACCATATGTTGTTATTGGATCAAAAGTAAAAATCGGAAATAATGTTACAATAAAATCTTTTTCCCATTTGGAGGGAGCCAAGTTGGAAAAAAATGTTACAGTCGGGCCTTATGCCAGAATTAGACCTGGATCACATTTTTTACCAGGTTCGAAGGTAGGTAACTTTGTAGAAACAAAAAACTCTCAAATTAAATCTAAAAGCAAAGTAAACCATTTGTCCTATATTGGTGATACAGAAATTGGAGAAAATAGTAATATCGGAGCAGGAACTATTACATGTAATTATGATGGAATTAAAAAGAACAAAACTAAAATCAAAAAAAACGTATTTGTAGGTTCTAACTCTTCTTTAGTAGCACCATTAGTAATTGAGGAAAATTCTGTAGTAGGTGCAGGATCTGTAATTACTAAAAATATTATAAAAAATTCACTGGCTTTGGCAAGATCGCCACAAATTACTAAAAAAAATTACAAAAGGAAAAAAAAATAATGTGCGGGATAATTGGTATTGCGAGCAACAAGTCTGTTACCTCAAATATTATTAATTCTTTAAAAAGATTGGAATATAGAGGATATGACTCCGCTGGTATTGCGACAATCTCTAAAAAAAATCTTAATGAAAAAAAATGCTCTGGAAGAGTTGAAGAGCTCGAAAAAATATTATTTAATTCTCCAGCTCGAGGCAATATAGGAATTGGCCACGTGAGATGGGCTACTCACGGCATACCAAACGAAGTCAATGCTCACCCACATTCTTCTGAAATAGTTTCGGTGGTTCATAATGGAATAATTGAAAATTCTAATTCCCTTAAAAAGAAACTGGAAAAAGAGGGTTACAAATTTAAATCTCAAACTGATACTGAAGTTATCACACTATTGATAACAAAATATTTAAAAGACTCAAATCCAATTGATGCAGTATTAAATTCTTTAGTATATCTTGAAGGAAGTTTTGCACTAGGGATATTATTTAAAGATCAATCTGATATTATTATAGGAGCTAGACGAGGCAGCCCACTCGCTGTTGGATACTCAAATAATGAAAATTATTTAGGTTCTGACTCATATGCACTTAAAGCTATGACAAATAAAATTTCTTATTTGGATGACGGAGAGATATGCAAAATAACTAAAGATAGTGTTGAATTTTTTGATGTTTCTAAAAATAAAATTAATAAAAAAATATTAGTTTTATCTGAAGACAAAAATGAAGCAAAGTTAGGTGATTATAAAAATTTTATGTCTAAAGAAATATTTGAGCAACCAACTACTATTAAAAATTGTTTGAACGAATATATAGACAAAATAAGAAATGATATAAATCTTTATGATTTTCCTATTGACCCAAAAAAAATTAATAAAATATTTCTTATTGGATGTGGTACCGCCTATCATTCATGCCAAGTTGCTAAATATTGGATAGAAGAATTAACAGATTTAAACGTAGAAACTGAGGTGGCTTCAGAATTTAGATATAGAAAGATAAGATTTAATCCTGATACTTTATATATATTTGTGTCTCAGTCTGGAGAAACAGCAGATACAGCGGCAGCTTTGGAAATAGCAAAAAAAAATAAAATGAAAACTTGTTCTGTTATTAATGTAGTAGAAAGCTCAATTGCTAGGAATTCTGATTGGGTTATCCCCATTCATGCGGGCCCAGAGATTGGTGTAGCATCTACAAAAGCTTTTATAGGCCAAATGTTAGTTTTATATATAATGAGTTTAAAGATATCTAAAATAAGAGGGAATATTGATAATAAAAACTATATTGAAAAAATTAAAAATCTTAAAAATTTACCTCAAGGAATTGAGAATTCATTAAAGACCGAGGAATTAATTCAAATATTTGCTAAAGACTTTTTATCAGCTAAAGGATCAATGTTTTTAGGGAGAGGATCATCATTTCCTATAGCATTAGAAGGAGCATTAAAATTGAAAGAATTGTCTTATCTTCACGCTGAGGGTTACCCCGCTGGAGAAATGAAACATGGCCCGCTAGCTTTGATCGAAGATGGTTTACCTGTAATTATTTTGGCCCCAAAAGATAAATATTTTGAAAAAACTATTTCTAACATGCAAGAAGTTATAGCTAGAGGAGGAAAGGTTTTATTTATATCAGATAAACATGACGATGTAATAAATGAAAATATAAGATTTAAAATTGAAATGCCTTTTATTGATGAACTTTTAAATCCTTTTTTATTAACTATACCACTTCAATTATTAGCTTATCATGTGGCTCTACTAAAAAAATGCGATATAGATAAACCAAGAAACTTGGCTAAATCTGTAACTGTTGAGTAAATTTTCTAATTTAACTATTGGAAATTTAATCTCTTTACTCTATATACATATCACAGGTTGAATATGAAAAAATGGACATTAAATAGTTGGACAAAATTTCCTGCAAAACATCTACCTAATTATGTAGATAAGAAAGAGCTGGATTTAGTTTTAAGTAAAATAAAAAAATATCCGCCACTAGTTTTTGCTGGAGAAACAAGATCTTTAAAAAAGGCGTTAGCAGAAGTAGTTGAAGGCAAAGCCTTTCTTCTTCAAGGTGGAGACTGTGCAGAAAGTTTTGCAGAATTCCATCCTGACAATATTAGAGATACTTTCAAAGTAATTTTACAGATGTCACTAGTTTTAACAGCCTCGGCTTCAGTGCCAGTTGTTAAAGTCGGAAGAATAGCAGGACAATTTTCTAAACCAAGAAGCGCTCCAATAGAAAAAAAAGATGGAAAAGAATTACCAAGTTATTTAGGTGATAATATAAATGGAGTAGATTTCAATGAAAAAACTAGAGTTCCAGATGCAAAAAGATTATTTAGAGCATACTCACAATCAGCATCAACGTTAAACTTATTAAGAGCTTTTTCTCAAGGTGGTTTTGCTGATTTAAGACAAGTTCATTTGTGGAATTTAGGATTTATAAAAGACAAAACTAAAGGCAAATACAAAGAGATTGAAGATAAAATTAGTGATGCTTTAGCGTTTATGCAAGCTTGTGGGATAAATTCTGATAATAATAGAAGATTAAGAACTGTTAATTTTTATACTTCTCACGAAGCTCTTTTACTACCATTTGAAGAAGCCATGACAAGAGTAGACTCAACAACGGGTGAATACCACGACACCTCTGCACATTTTGTATGGATAGGAGATAGAACAAGACAACCAGACGGAGCTCATGTTGAATTTTGTAGAGGAATTAAAAACCCTTTAGGCTTAAAATGTGGTCCGACCTTAAAACCTGAGGAACTTGTAAAACTCTGTAATATTCTTAATCCAGAAAATGAGCCAGGAAGAATGACCTTGATTTCAAGATTTGGAGCAGACAACGTAGAAAAATATTTACCTAAACTAATTAAAGTAATTAAAAAAGAGGGATTAAATGTAATATGGTCATGTGACCCTATGCATGGTAATACAATCAAAGCAGCCACAGGATTTAAAACAAGACCTTTTGACAGTGTTTTAAAAGAGGTAAAAAACTTTTTTGGCGTACATCAATCTGAAGGAAGTTACGCAGGAGGATTACACGTTGAAATGACTGGTCAGGATGTGACCGAATGTACTGGTGGGGCACAGAAAATATCTGAAAATGACTTATCTAATAGGTACAGAACGCATTGCGACCCAAGATTGAATGCAGATCAAGCATTAGAGTTAGCTTTTCTAATTTCTGAGGAAATTAAGAAAAACTCAAAATATTCAAAAAAAATTATCCAAGCCGCGTCTTAATAATTATTGAAATTATTAAGACACGACCTTAAAAGAGGAGATGTATTAATTATGGAAGCAAAAAACAGAGCAAAAATTATCACTGATTGGATCAACAATTATTGTGAAACTACTTCGTTTAATCCTAAAGCATTAGTGGTTGGTATTTCAGGTGGTATAGACTCTTCTGTGGTTAGTACGCTATGTGCAAACACAGGTAGAAAAACAATTGTGTTAACAATGCCAATTAAACAAATAAAATCTCAACATGACTTAAGCTTAACACATGCAAAATGGCTGAAAGATAAGTTTAAAAATGTTGAACATCACTTAATCGAAATGGACAAAATATTTGGATCCTTTTCTCAAGTTTTAAATAACTTTGATAATGAGCACGGATTTGCAAATTCAAGAGCTAGATTAAGAATGGCAACTCTTTATCAGGTAGCAGCAGCTAATTCTGGTATTGTAGTTGGAACAGGTAATAAAGTTGAGGACTTTGGTGTTGGCTTTTATACTAAATATGGTGATGGGGGTGTAGATATATCTCCAATAGCTGATTGTACAAAAACTCAAGTTTGGGAGCTAGGTAAATATCTTGGAGTTTCAAAAGAGATTATAGACTCTCAACCAACTGACGGATTGTGGGACGACGGCAGAAACGATGTCCAACAATTAGGAATGAGTTATAAAGATCTTGAAAAAGCTATGGAAGATAAAGATGATCCAAACTACCAGAAATATTTAAAGATAAGAGAAAAAAATTTACACAAAATGAATCCTATACCAGTTTGCAAATTCAATGAATAACTTACATTTAACTAACTCGCTTACAAATAAAAAAGAAATTTTTAATCCAATAAACAAAGAAAATGTTTCTTTATATGCATGCGGGCCAACAGTTTATGATAATCCTCATGTTGGAAACGCTCGTGCTTTAGTAGTTTTTGATCTTCTTTTCAGAATACTCATTGAACTTTATGGAGAGAAAAAAGTTTCTTATGTAAGAAATATAACAGATATAGATGACAAAATTATTGAGGCTTCGAAAACAAAAAAAATAGATATTTCGAATTTAACAAAATCTGTAACAGAAAAATTTCACAAAGATTGTAAAATTTTATTTTGCTTAAATCCTACTCAAGAACCTAGAGCTACCGATCACGTAGAAGGTATGATAAATATGACAAAAAAATTAATTGAAAAAAATGCTGCTTATGAAAAAAATGGGCATGTTTTTTTTGCAGTATCGTCATTTAAAAATTATGGTAATCTTTCAAATAAAAATCCTAACGATCTTAAAGCAGGTGCTAGAGTGGAAGTATCAAAGTTAAAAAAAGATCCTTTAGATTTTGTTCTTTGGAAACCTTCAAATAATAATGATCCTGGTTGGGAGTCGCCCTGGGGAAGAGGGAGACCTGGGTGGCATCTAGAGTGCTCAGTCATGAGTGAAAAATATCTAGGTAAAAATTTCGATATACATGGCGGAGGATTAGATTTAATTTTTCCACACCATGAAAATGAGATTGCTCAATCATGTGTTTATAATGGAACAGAAAAATTTGCAAATTATTGGGTGCATAATGGTTTTGTAACAATGAATAAAGAAAAAATGTCAAAATCACTAGGAAATATTACAACAATAGACGATGCAACCAAAAAATATTCAGGTCAAGTTGTTCGTTTATCACTCTTAAGTGCCCATTACAAACAACCTTTAGATTGGAATAATGAATTACTTACGGAACAATCTAAAACCTTAGATAAATGGTATTCAATGTATTCCTCAGAAATAACTGAAAAAACACCTGATTGCTTTAACGATTTATTAGACGACATGAACACTCCCCTTTATATTTCCAAATTGCACGAGCTGTTTCAACAATCACAAAATGGAAATAAAGATAAAAAAAAAGAATTTAACAAAGCATGTCGTTTAATTGGTTTATTTAATGAAAGTTTTGAAAAAAGAGCTGAATATAAAAAAAGTAAAGTAAAAATATCTGAAGATAATATATTAAATAAAATTAAAAATCGTGAAGATGCCAAAAAAGCTGGTAATTATAAACTCGCTGATCAAATAAGAGATGACTTAGATAAAGAAGGTATTGATATAAAAGATGAAAAAGGTAAAACGACTTGGAACTATAAATGAATAAAGAAAAAATATACATATTTGATACCACTTTAAGGGATGGCGCACAGACTGAAGGAGTTGATTTTTCAGTTGAAGAAAAGAATAAAATTGCAAAAATTTTATCCAATATTGGAGTAGATTACATAGAAGGTGGTTGGCCTGGAGCTAATCCAATAGATAATGAATTTTTTGATAAATCTCCAAATCTTGGGAACTCAAAGTTCACAGCATTTGGAATGACAAAAAAGAATGGAGTCAGTGCTGATAACGATCCAAATTTATCTCCTTTAATGAACGTCGATTGCAAAACAGTTTGTGTTGTTGGAAAAACATGGGATTTTCACGTCAAAACAGCATTAGGCATTAAAAATGAGGATAATTTAAAAAACATTAAAGAGACAGCTAAGCATTTCGTTAAAAATAAAAAAGAATTTCTTTTTGACGCTGAACACTTTTTTGATGGATATAAAAATAATCCTAACTACGCTCTAGATTGTTTAAAGCAAGCTTACGACGAAGGAGCCAGATGGGTTGTTTTATGTGATACTAATGGTGGAACTTTACCAAATGAAGTTGGAGATATAATAAATAATGTTACCAAGATAATTCCAGGGAAAAATCTAGGTATACACGCGCATAATGATACTGAAAACGCTGTAAGCAATTCTTTAACTGCTGTATTAGCTGGAGCTAGACAAATACAAGGAACAATAAATGGTTTGGGCGAAAGATGTGGCAATGCAAATTTAATGTCTATCATTCCAACCCTTTTTTTAAAAAAAACTTTTAGTGATAAATTTGATTTAAATATAAATAAAAAGAAACTTTCATCGTTAACAGAATGCTCTAGATTTTTAGATGAGGTACTAAATAAAAAACCAAACAAAAGTATGGCTTATGTTGGAGGATCTGCATTTTCTCACAAAGGAGGACTACATGTTTCTGCAGTAAAAAAAGATCCAAAAACATATGAACACATAGATCCCAAAGAAGTTGGAAATCATAGAAATATTATTGTTTCAAATCAGGCTGGAAGATCAAATATATTATCCAGGCTTGAAAACTATGGAATTAAAATTGACTCAAAAGATACCAAAGTTCAAAAAATTTTAAATGAAGTTAAAGAAAGAGAATTTACTGGTTATTCATATGATGGTGCGGATGCGTCTTTTGAACTTTTAGCAAATAAATTATTAGGGAAACTTCCAGAGTATTTAAAAGTTAAAAACTATAATGTAAACGTTAAAAAAGATAATGTATTAAAAACAACCGCAGAGGTTACTTTTATAATTGATAGTAAAGAAATATACTGTCAGGGTGAGGGAAATGGACCAGTAAATGCACTAGATAATGCAATTAGATCAAATTTTAAAAAGGTTGAAAAATACTATAAATACTTTTCTGATCTCAAACTTCTAGATTACAAAGTAAGAATTTTAAATACCGGCACAGGAGCAACTACGAGAGTTTCAATTGAAAGTACGGATAAAACTGGGAAAAGTTGGTTCACTGTAGGTGTTTCTCAAAATATTATTGAAGCTTCATTTAAGGCTTTAATTGATAGTTTAGAATACAAACTATTCAAAGAAAAAGCGCCAGCAAATATTCATGAAAAATAAATATGGTTTTATTTTAATTAAACCTCAACTTGGTGAAAATATTGGAGCTACCGCAAGATCGTTAAAAAATTTTGGATTTAAAAACTTAATTATTTCTAATCCAAAGAACGGTTGGCCAAATATTAAAGCTAAGACAACTTCAGTAGGCGCTTTTGATATTTTGAATAAAACAAAGGTATTTGATAATACTAATTCAGCTATCCAAAATTTTGATATAATTTTTTCATTTAGTGCTAGGAAGAGAGATATTAATAAAAAACATATTAGTATGAGTAAATTTCTTAATATCACAAGAAAATTTAAAAAAAAGAAAATTGGATTAATGTTTGGTCCAGAAGCATCAGGTTTATCAAACATTGATTTATCTTATGCAAATTATGTAGTTCAAATACCAACATCGCCAAAATTTAAATCGATGAACCTTTCTCATTCAGTATCATTAGTTTGTTATGAAATATTTAAATTAAATAACTTGAAACTTACTAAACAATTGATTTTTAATAAAAATATAGGTCAAAAAGGTAAGTTATCTCAAATAATTAAGTTACTCGTGGCCAAACTTGAACAAAAAAACTTTTTTAAACCCCCTGAAAAGAGAAACTCTATGATAAAAAATATAAACAATTTATTTTATAGAATGGAGCCAGATGATAAAGAACTAAGGATTTTAGCCAGTTTAATTGGCTCTTTAAGTAAAAATAAAAAAAAGCTCAATTGACATTTACCCCCTAAACCTTGTAAACCCGTGATCAAATAATGACAAAAAGATTAAAATCTAAACATAAAGTAGATAGAAGATTGAAAGCAAATTTATGGGGAAGACCAAAAAGCCCATTTAATGTTCGAGCATATCCTCCAGGTCAGCACGGCCAGAATAAAAAAGGGAAGCCAACAGATTACGGTATTCAACTTCAAGCAAAACAAAAACTTAAAGCCTACTACGGAAATATAAATGAAAGACAGTTTAGAAATATTTATAGAAAGGCTTTATCAAAAAGAGGAGACACATCTGAAAATTTAATTGCTTTATTAGAAACAAGACTTGATACAGTTGTTTATAGAGCTAAACTTGCTCCAACTGTTTTTGCAGCCAGACAACTTATTAACCACGGTCATATTAAAGTAAATAAAAAAAGAGTTAATGTTTCAAGTTATCTTTTAAAAGATACAGATCAAGTCGAAGTGAATGAAAAGTCAAAAAAACTTAATGTAATTGATGGATCTATACAGAGTAAAGAAAGAGAAATTCCAGAATACATTCAATTGGATGGTAAGAGTAAATCTGTTAAGTTGGTCAGAGTACCAAAATTCTCAGAAGTTCCTTATCCCATTATTATGGAACCAAACTTAGTTATTGAATATTATTCAAGATAATTAGATTAATTTTTTTTCTTCTAAAATTTTTTTTAGTTCACCTTTTTCGAACATATCTTTAACAATGTCACAACCTCCAATAAACTCTCCTTTAACGTATAACTGAGGAATGGTTGGCCAATCACTGAAGTCTTTAATGCCTTGTCTTAAATTTTGATCTTCTAAAACATTAACACTTTTGAATTTTACATTTAAATGTTTTAAAACATTTGATACAGCCATTGAAAAACCGCACTGCGGGGCTTCGGGTGTGCCTTTCATAAACAAACAAATGTCATTTTGATTAATTAAGTTTTGTATATTTTCTTTAATGTTCATTTTATTTTTCTTCAGTTATAAGTGAAAGTGCATGAAGCTCATTACCCATTTTACCCTTTAATGATTTGTAAACTTTTTTATGTTGTTCAATTTTACTCATACCTTTGAATATCTTAGATTTGATAGTTGCAGAATAGTGATTATTGTCACCCATTAAATCTTTTATCTCAATAGAAGCATCTGGTATAGCATCTAAGATATGTTTCTTTATCTCATCAATTGTTAAGGCCATTAAATGTATTATACCATCTATTATTCAACTCATAAAGCTCTTTTACTTTAATTTTTAAATCTTTATCTATTTCAAAATATTCTTTTTGAGTGATTCCAATATTTTCAAAGTATATATCATTATCTTTTAACTTTTTTTCTACTTTAGATAAATTATTTTTATTTACTTCAATCAAATATCTCCCTTGATCTTCTCCAAAAAAATACTCAAATATATTTGATGTCTTTTGAGGTTTTTGTATTTTAATACCGATTTGTGAACTTATAGACATCTCTGCCAAAGCAAGAATGACTCCACCAGATGAGATATCGTGTACAGAATTAATATTCTCACTTTCAATGAGTTTTAAAATCATTTCACCATTATTTTTTTCGTTTAACAAATTTATTTCAGGAGGCATTCCATCATGTATATCGTATAATTCATTAATAAAAGCACTTTGGTCTAAATGACCAAAAGTCTTACCTATTATTATAATTTGGCTATCAATTTTTTTTAATCTATGATTTTGAATTTTATTTAAATTTTTTATTAGTCCCACACCGCCAATTACTGGAGTAGGATAAATATTGTTATTATTTGTACCGTTGTAAAATGAAACATTACCAGAGACTACTGGATAGTCTAAAAATTCACACGCTTCTTTAATTCCTAAAATATTTTCTGCGAATTGTCCCATTATTTCTGGATTTTCAGGATTACCAAAATTTAAACAATTAGTAATAGCAATTGGTTTGGCCCCAACAGAAACCAGGTTTCTCCAGCTTTCACAAACAATTTGTTTGCCTCCACTTAATGGATGAGATTTACAATAGTTAGCCGAAGAGTCCACTGTTATAGCTATTGCTTTATCTTTTTGATGTATTTTTACAATAGCAGCATCTGCTCCAGAACGTTCTATGGTATCACCCATAACCATTTGATCATATTGCTCAGTCACCCATTTTTTATTTGAATGATTAGGAGAGGATATAAGTTCAAAAAAAGCTTTATCAAATTTAATTTTTTTATGTTCTTTAAGATTAAATCTTTTTTTATCTAATTTTTTTTTGACCCATTTTCTGTCATATAAAGGCGCTTTTGATGATAATGCCTCTATGGGAATTGATGCCACGACTTCATTTTTAAATTTTAAAGATAAATTTTTAGTATCAGTTGTTTTACCAATTACGACAAAGTCCAAATCCCATTTTTTAAAGATTTGTCTTGCTTCATTTTCTTTCCCATCCTCTAAAATAATTAACATTCTTTCTTGGCTTTCGGATAACATCATTTCATAAGGACTCATATTCTCCTCTCTACAAGGAATCTTATTTAAATCTAATTCAATTCCTAAACCTCCTTTGTAGGCCATCTCAACACTTGACGATGTTAAACCTGCTGCACCCATGTCTTGAATAGAAATTATAGAATCCTTTTTCATTAATTCCAAACAAGCTTCCATTAGAAGTTTCTCAGTAAAAGGATCACCTACTTGAACCGTTGGTTTTTTATCCTCAGAGTTTTCATCAAATTCTGCTGATGCCATTGAAGCTCCATGAATCCCATCTCTTCCTGTTTTAGACCCAACATAAACGACAGCCTTATTAACACCTTTTGCTTTAGAGTAAAAAATCTTTTCTTTATTAACCAAACCAACTGCCATTGCATTAACAAGTATATTCTCATTATATGTGCTGTTAAATTTTGTTTCACCTGCAACAGTCGGTATACCTATACAGTTGCCATATCCTCCGATACCTGAAACAACACCATTTAAAAGATTTTTTGTTTTTTTATTATTTGGGTCTCCAAAATGAATTGAATTAAGTAGTGCTATAGGTCTAGCACCCATTGTAAAAACATCTCTTAGTATTCCTCCTACACCCGTTGCAGCACCTTGATAGGGCTCTATAAATGAAGGATGATTATGACTTTCTATTTTAAACACTATTGCGTCACCGTCTCCAATATCAATTACTCCAGCATTTTCACCAGGACCTTGAATTACATTTTTATTTTTAACAGGTAACTTTTTTAAATGAATTTTTGATGATTTATATGAGCAGTGCTCATTCCACATAGCTGAAAAAATACCCAATTCTAAATAATTTGGCTCTCTGTTCATTAAAAGTTTAATTTTAGAATATTCTTCTAATTTTAAACCGTGAAAATCAATTATTTCTTTTGTAATTATCATTTGTTTAAAATACTTGTAAACAATTCGATACCATTAGAATTACTAATTAAACTGTTAACCATTCTTTCAGGATGAGGCATCATACCTAAAATATTTTTATTATTATTTAAAATGCCAGCTATATTATTTAAAGAGCCATTAGGATTACTGCTTTCATTTATTGAACCTTCTATGTCGCAATACTTGAAGGGTATAAGATTGTTATCTTCCAATTCTTTTAGGTGATCTTTTTGAGTAAAATAATTACCCTCGTTATGCGCTATGTTTAAATTAATTATACTATTTTTCTTATAATTTTTACAAAATTTATTCTCATTATTAATTATTTTTAAATTAATATCCTTTGATACAAACTTAAGATTTTTATTCCTTAATAATGCTCCTTGAAGAAGTCCAGTTTCTATAAGGATTTGAAACCCATTACATATACCCAATACAAGACAACCTGATTTCGCTGCTTTTATAACTTCTTTTAAAATATTAGATTTCGCAGCAATTGCACCTGATCTTAAATAATCTCCATATGAAAAACCACCAGGAATAACAATTAAATCTGATTTTGGTAGCTCACTATCTTTATGCCAAACCATTTTATTTTTAAACTGAAGATTTGTAAGAGCAGTTGCAACATCTCTGTCGCAATTTGATCCAGGAAAAACAATTACTGAAGAGTTCATTAAATTTTTCTTATTTTATATTCTTCTATAATTAAATTAACTAAAAGCTTTTTACACATTTCTTCTATAATATTACGAGCTATCTTTTCATCTGACTCAATTAAATCAATTTCAATATATTTTCCCTGCCTCAAATTCTTTAATGAGTTAATCCCCATACTTTGTAAAGTCTGTTCAACTACTTTACCTTGAGGGTCTAAGACATCTTTTTTTAATGTTATGATAA
Organism: uncultured Pelagibacteraceae bacterium; assembly: GCA_902561155.1. Taxonomy (GTDB): domain Bacteria; phylum Pseudomonadota; class Alphaproteobacteria; order Pelagibacterales; family Pelagibacteraceae; genus Pelagilacustribacter. The sequence goes on along the minus strand of CACEOY010000003.1, from coordinate 708 downwards.
CTGCAAATTTCAATTTATTTTTTTTTAAATTTAATTGATCGCGGTTTACTGAAATTTACCTCTTTAACATTTGCTATTTCAGGCAAAATACCAAGTCTTCTAGCCACTTCTTGATAACCCTCTATTATATTTCCTAAATCATTTCTAAATCTGTCCTTATCTAATTTTTTTTCTGTCTTTAAATCCCAAAGCCTACATGTGTCAGGACTTATTTCATCAGCAAGAATAATCTCATTTGCTCCTTTGTCTTTATTCCAAGATTTTCCGTATTCAATCTTAAAATCTATTAATTTTATGCCTATACCTCTAAATAAACCAATTAGAATATCATTTATTCTAAGCGTCATCTTGTCTATTTGTTTAATTTCATCTTTCGTAGCCCATTCAAAGTTAAAAATATGTTCTTTTGATACCACAGGATCTTGCAACTTATCATTTTTGAGACAGTATTCCAAAAGGGGTTTATTTAAAACTGTGCCTTCAGCCACCCCAAGCCTTTTTGTTAAAGATCCACTTGCAACATTTCTTACTATAAATTCAATGGGAATAATCTCTGCACGTCTTATTAATTGTTCGCGCATGTTTAGTCTTTTTACAAAATGTGTTTTTATTCCACTTTGTGCAAGACTTGTTAAGAGATATTCAGATATTCTATTATTTAGAACGCCTTTACCTTCAACTTTGGATTTTTTTAAGTTATTGAATGCA
>CACEOY010000002.1 GCA_902561155.1 uncultured Pelagibacteraceae bacterium | reverse complement strand
TTATAGTTCAAAATCGGTATGATTATCTCTTCATCAAAATTCCCATCAATAAAAATTTTTTGGGAAGCTGACTCATTAAAATGTTTAAAATTAAATTTTTGAAATAAATTTTCATTTATTTTATAAGACCCTTTTATGTTGAATAATTTTTCTTTTTTTTGGCTATAATTTATTTTAAATTCTGATTTCTCTAGATTTATATTTTTAATTTTATTTTTTAAAAATAAATACTTTTGTGGTTCTCTAAGTTGTATTTCGCATTTTTTTATATTACCTGAGGCTTCAAGTTGATAATTGGTAACTTTAAGTGTTTGGTCAAACTGTATTTGAAAATTTTTTTGTATACTTCCGATTAATTGAAAATCCTTTAAATTTTTTTGTATCTTATTTTTTAAAATATTGTTTAAATACAACTTATTTAAAACTATATCTGACTTTAATTTTCCTTCCACATTAAGTGAATTAGAATTATCAAATTTTATATTTCCAGAATTAACCTGAAAGCCATTTAAGAAACCCCTCAAGTTATCAATTTCTCCTGAATTTTTTTTAATCAAATATATAAAGCTCGTTTCTTTAATACTAATATCTTCTACCCTAGCAAATAAATTTTTTACATAACCACTAATTTCAAAATTTTTAATTTCATTGTTTTTTAATAAAAGGTCTAAATTAAATAATAATCTACCTTTTTCTATATCATTTAAAAAAAACTTTTTAAAATTAGATGGTTTTAAAAATTTTACAATATCCTTGGTCTTATCGATACTAATTTCATTAGAAACTATATTTACTTTGTCTATATTTGGTTTACCAGACAAAAAAGAGTTCAATTTAATAAAAGCATCTACTTTTTTGATGTCAATTTTATTTCCATGATATTTAATTTCAGGTTCAGTAGTTGTAATGAAAAAGTTAAAATTTTTAATATTTATTTTAACTTTAATCTTATCAATATTAATTGTTACGTTTGATAGGCTGGATTTGATCTTATTTTCAAGAAGAGAATTAAATTTGTTAGTTTCATAGCCAAATAAAACTAAGTACCCTATCATCACAATAATTGCTATTAAAAAAAAAATAACGGAAGAGAGAATAATTTTTTTCATCTATTTATTTAAAACCCCTGCTTCAATAAAGCTATCTATATCCCCATTAAGAACTGCGTCGGGATTTGTATTTTCTGTTTTATTTCTTAAGTCTTTTACAAGTTGATATGGTTGCAAAACATATGAACGAATTTGATGTCCCCATCCAATATCCGTTTTTAGATTAGAGTCTTTTTGATTTTCCTTTTCTCTCTTTTGTAATTCATGTTCGTAAAGTCTAGCTTTTAGCATTTTATAACAAGTATCTTTATTTTTATGTTGTGATCTTTCGTTTTGACATTGGACAACAATTTTAGTGGGAATATGTGTTATCCTAACAGCACTATCAGTAGTATTTACATGTTGCCCGCCGGCACCGCTTGACCTATAAGTATCGATCCTTAAATCATTTTCGTTTATTTCAACACTTATATCATCATCGACTACTGGATAAACCCAAATACTAGCGAAACTAGTGTGTCGTCTAGCACCGCTATCAAAAGGAGAAATTCTTACTAATCTATGGACCCCTGACTCATTTTTCATTAATCCATATAAATTTAAACCTGTAACTTTCAAAGTAGAGGACTTTATTCCTGCTTCATCACCTCGATGTTCGCTTATTATTTGGTAAGCAAATTTTTTTTTATCAAACCACTTAATATACATTCTTCTTAACATTTCAGCCCAATCTTGACTTTCAGTTCCCCCTGCACCTGCATGTACCTCAAGATAAATATTAAGGGCATCATTTTCTCCAGACAGAAAACAAGCAACTTCTAATTTTTTGATATCTTTAAATAATTCAATAATTTTAAGTTCACAATCACTTAAAATCTCTTCATCTTTTTCCTCATTTCCCAAAGAATATAAGTCTTTTAGATTTTTAAAATCTTTATCTATGTTTTCGTAGGAAGAAATTAAATTCGAGTAAAAATTTTTCTCTTTAAGGATTTTTTTTACCTTTTTTTGGTCCTTCCAAAAACTTTCTTTTGATGTTTCTTTTGTAATTAGTTTTAGTTTATTCTCAATTTTATTATTATCAAAGATACCCCCTAATATTTTCTAGTATCTTATTTATATTGTTAAAATATGTTTCAATAGATTGCATTAATAAAATTGTCTAAATTTAATTAGTTTATCATAGTTATAGTTGGAAATTAATTGCTTATTATTAAGATTGTTAATATCTTTTTTCTTAAATGCTTCAAGTATAAAATCTTTATCATCAAAATCAGTTTGTTTTCCAGTATTGTAATTTATAGGAGCAAAATAAATTCCATCAGGAACTTCAAATTCTTCAAAATCATCCAAATATGAAACTCCTTTTATAAACTCTTTAAATATTGGAAGAGCGGCTTTTGATCCAGTTTCGTATTTTCCTAAAGTTTTAGGATTGTCAAAGCCAATGTAAACTCCAACGACTAAGTTAGAATTATAGCCGATGAACCAGGCGTCAAAATTATTATTAGTAGTTCCGGTTTTCCCAGCTATTGGAACATTTAGGTCTCTTAACTTTTTTCCAGTTCCTCTTGAAATTACACCTTTAAGAATAGAGGTCATTTGATAAGCAGTTTGTTCGCTTATTATTTGCTCATTATTTAAATCAATTTTGGGAAAACCTTCATCTTTATTATTTTCATTGTACCTGTCGCAACCCTTACATTTAGCAAAGTTTGAGGAAAATATAGTTTTTCCTCTTCTGTCTTGGATGCGATTTATAAGTACAGGCTTAATTTTTTTTCCTCCATTTACAAAGGTCGCATAAGCTGAAGATATATTAAGCAAAGATGTTTCAACTGAACCTAAAGAGACTGATAGCAGTTCAGGTATTTCATCATAAATTTCTAATTCTCTAGACAAATCTAAAATTTTGTTTACTCCTAAATTTTTAGCAATTCTCACAGTCATTAAATTTCTTGAATATTCGATTCCTTTTCTTAAAGTAGAAGGGCCATAAAATTTTTTTCCATAATTCTCTGGCTTCCAATCTTTTAATCCAATTCCTTGCTCAGCTATAAAAGGAGCATCTAAAATTATTGTGTTAGGAGCTAAACCGTTTTCTATAGCAGCTGCGTAAACAAAAGGTTTAAATGCAGATCCAGGTTGTCTTTTTGCTTGAGTGACTCTATTAAATTCACTTGATGCATAGCTAAATCCTCCTACTAAAGCTTTCACTTCGCCAGTAAAAGGGTTTAAAGCTACAATACCTCCGTTAACAATTGGATACTGTTTCAAACTCCATTCTTTATTATTTTTTTTTACAAAAACTAAGTCGCCAATTTCGAATGTATCTTTTATACCTTTACTTTTGGTAGCCCACTTCAAACCAGATTTATAAATCCTAATATTTGAATTTTTTTCTGATCTCAAAACTAAATAATTTTCGTTAATTTCTTTAATTTCAGCTTTTTTCCAATTTAAAGTTGGATCTAAATTATAATTATCTAATTTTTTTTTCCATTCGATATCTTTAAATTTATTTGTAATTGACCCTCTCCAACCATGTCTTTTATCATAAGACTCTATTCCATTTCTTAGAGCATTAATTGCTTTTATTTGAAAATCAATGTTTAATGGTGATTTAATACTTAGTCCTTGAGTATACAACTTTTCAAAGCCATACTTGTCTTTTATAATTCTTCTTACCTCTTCGGTATAGGAATTAGCTTCATTTACTATCTCGATTTTTCTTCTCTTAATTTTTATCTTTTTATTCTTTAATTCAAAATATTGACTATCATTAATGAATCCATTTTGATTTAAATTTTTTAAGACCAAATCTCTTCGAAATTTAGCCTCTTTAGGGTCTTTAACAGGATTGTAACGACTGGGAGCTTTTGGAAGAGCCGCAAGTAAAGCTGCTTCTTCATAGTTCAAATCTTTAATTGATTTATCAAAGTATTCTAAACTTGCCGCAGCTACCCCATAAGTGCCTTGACCAAGATATATCTGATTTAAATAAAGTTCTAAAATTCTTTTTTTAGAGTAAGCATTTTCAATTCTAAATGCTAAGATCGCCTCTTTAATTTTTCTTTTTAAGGAAACTTCGTTTGTTAAAAGAAAATTTTTTGCAACTTGTTGGGTAATTGTAGATGCACCCTCAAGTCTTTTATCTCCTAAAATATTTTTTATGTTATTTACTGTTGCTCTCAATATACCTTTAGCATCAACTCCTGGATGATTGAAAAAATTTTTGTCTTCGGCTGAAAGAAATGAATTTATTACTTTACTAGGGATAGAGTCGTAAGGAACAAACAACCTTTTTTCTAAAGCATATTCTGCAATCAATTTTCCATCTTTTGAATAAACTCTACTTGATATTGGTGGCTGATAATTAGATAGTTTTTTATAGTCAGGCAGTCCTGAAGAGAAATAAAAAAAGGCTGAAAAAATTAGTAAAAGCGATGAAATAAGTATTATAATAATAGCTTTTAAAGAGAAATTAATAAGGTTAATCATTTACAATATTTTATAACTTTAATTCTGGCTATCTTAAGGCATTTAGATTATAAATAATCAATAATATTATATTATTTTTAAATAAAATTTATGATTACAAATCAAATTATAATCTCAAAAGGAATTCAAATTACATGGATAAAAATTTATATATTGATGCATCGCATCCTGATGAAACAAGAATCGTTCTTAAGTCAAACCTTTCAATCGAAGAATACGAATACGAAGATAAGAATAGGTTAAATTTTAAGAATAATATTTACTTAGGAACAATTAGTAGAGTTGAGCCTTCTCTTCAAGCAGCCTTTGTAGATTTTGGAAGAGTAAAACACGGATTTTTGGCTTTCAATGATATTCAATCAGATTATTATCAAATTCCGTCAGCTGATAAGGAAAAATTGAAAAGTGCTGAAGAAAAAATTCGTGAAGATTTAAAAAACACCAACATAGAGGAGATTAATAATCAAGAAACTCCCTCGAATACTGATAAAAGTGAAAATGCAGAGGATCAAAATAAAAGTGCCAATGCACCTGAGCCTGAAAACAAAAGTAATTATAGAGAAAAACTTAAAAACACCTACGGATTAAAAAAATATAGAATTCAAGAGGTTATTAAACCTGGACAAGTCATATTGATACAGGTTTTAAAAGAAGAAAGAGGTCAAAAAGGTGCAGCTTTAACAACTTTTATTTCTCTTGCAGGAAAATATATGGTTCTAATGCCCAACACCGCAAAAGGTGGTGGAATTTCAAGAAAAATTTTTAATTCGAACGACAGGCAAAAAATTCGAGAGATTTTGAATAAAATAGAAATCCCTAAAAGTATGGGCGTTATAGTAAGAACAGCTGGGGCAAACAAAACTAAAAACGAAATAGAAAAAGATTTTCAGAACACTTTAAAAACGTGGGATGAAATAAAAGATAAGGCAGTTGTTTCAAATGCGCCATCGTTAATTTACGAAGAGGGCGATATTATTAAAAGAGCCTTAAGAGATATTTATGATAACGATACAAAATATATTTACGTAGATGGGAATGAAGGTTATCAAAAAACAAAAAAATTTATGAAAGAGTTAATGCCAAAAAATGCAAAATATGTAAAAAAATACAGAGGAAAAATACCTTTATTTCATGATGCTTTAATAGAAAAAGAATTAAATAATATTTTTGAACCAACAGTGAAACTTAAATCTGGTGGTTATCTAGTAATTAATCCAACAGAAGCTTTAGTGGCAATAGATATTAACTCTGGTCAATCAACAAAACAGATGAATATTGAAAAGACAGCTTTGAATACTAATCTTGAAGCAGCAGAGGAAATTTGTAGACAAATTAAATTGAGGGATCTTTCTGGGCTTATAGTAATAGATTTTATTGATATGTTAAATTTTTATAACAAAAGGACAGTTGAAAAAAAAATGAGGGAATGTGTAAGAAAAGATAGAGCTAGAATACAAATAGGTAGAATAAGTAATTTTGGTTTGCTCGAAATGACAAGGCAAAGATTAAGAGAGGGATCAATTCAATGGGAAACAAATTTATCTTTAGAGTCCTTTTCACAAAAAATTGTTAAAAAAATAGAGATGTTGGCATTTAATAATAAAATAAAGATTATAAGGGCTTATGTGCCTGATAAAGTTAAATTATATATTGAAAGCAATTTGTCTAAGGAACTAACCTATTTTCAAAAAAAATATGCGTATAAAATAGAATTATTGGAAAAAGCACAGTTTATTATACCAGAGTACAAAATAGAATTACTTAATAAATCAAAAAAAATAATCAATAAAATAGAATATGTGAGTCAGATAAAGTATTTAAATTCAAAAGTAGAAAAATTTTCAAAAACTCAAATAGTTGATAAAAAAAATCAAAAGTCATTAACAAAAAAAGGAAAAGGAAGAGAAGAATTAAAAAAAGAGAAAAAACCTAGGACTTTATGGATAAGGAGGAAAAAGGCTAGCTAATTAAATCTTTTTCTGGGGAAGATGCATTTGCAAAATTACTTTTTTTCATTCGCCCAGATAAAAAAGATTTTCTTCCTGATATAACAGCGTACTTAAAAGCTTCAGCCATTTGGACAGGATTTTTTGCCAGAGCTATAGCTGAATTAATTAATACCCCATCACATCCCATCTCCATCGCAATTGTAGCGTCCGAAGCGGTTCCAATACCTGCATCAATTATAACAGGTACTTTAGATTGTTTAATTATTAATGAAATATTGAGTTTGTTATGTATTCCAAGTCCAGAACCTATAGGTGCGGCTAAAGGCATGATAGCTGAGGCTCCCATGTCTTCTAACTTTTTTGCATGCAATGGATCATCGGTACAATAAACTAAAACTTTAAATCCTTCCTTCACTAAAACTTTTGTAGTTTTTATTGTCTCAATCATATCAGGATATAAAGTTTTTTTATCTCCTAAAATTTCTAACTTTACCATTTTCCATCCACCAATTTCTCTAGCTAATCTTAAAGTTCTGAGTGCTTCAATCGAATTAAAACATCCAGCAGTATTTGGGAGGTAACTAATTTTTTTTGGACTTACGTAGTCCATGAGTAGAGGTTTTTTTTTGTCAGAAATGTTAACTCTTCTTACTGCAACAGTAACCATATCAGCGCCAGATGATTTGATAGCTTTTGCAGTTTCAATAAGATTTTTATATTTACCTGTTCCAACTATTAACCTAGATTTTAGTATTTTTTTATCAATTTTAAAAATATCGCTTTTCATGTTAACCCCCACCAATAAATTGAACTATTTCAATTTTGTCATTATTTTTTAATTTTTTTTTATTGTACTTGTTTTGGGGTATTATTTTGCCATTTAGTTCTATAGCCACCTTTTTTCCATTTAGTTTATATTTTTTTAACACATCTTGTACTGAAAAATTTTGCTTTAAAACTACTTTTTTTCCATTTATTTGAATTTTTGCCATAATTTAGTTATCTATATTAACTATATCGAATTATGTTAAATATTTTAATTATTAACGGTCCCAATCTTAACCTATTAGGCGAAAGGGAAAAAGATAAATATGGTAACACTTCTTTTGAGAAAATTAAAAAAAATTGTTTATCTTTTTCTAAAGATCATAATATTAACCTTACTTTCTTTCAATCGAATGTTGAGGGCGAAATTGTGAATGAAATTCAAAAAGCAAGAGATAAGCAAAACTGTTTAATAATAAATGCTGGTGGATATACCCATACATCTGTTGCCATTCATGATGCTCTAAAAATTTTAAAGATTCCAATAGTTGAGTTGCATATTACAAATATTTATAAAAGAGAAGATTTCAGGCATAAGTCTTTGATAAGTAAAGTTGCAAATGGTATAATATGTGGATTAGGCGTAGAGGGCTATACTTTGGCCTTAAAAGCTTCTATAGATTTGATAAAAAATGAAAATAGATAAAAAACTAATTAAGGAGCTAGTAGGCTGTTTAAGTGAATTTAATATAACTGAAATAGAGTATCAAGATGGAGATAAAAAAATTAAAGTCTCTAAAGCAACTAAAACTTTGTCAGACAAAGGAGTTACCAGCGCAGTAGTCTCTCCTAATAAAAGTGTTTTATCAGATAACAATGATAAAGAAGGTACAAGAGTAAAATCACCAATAATAGGTACGGCATATTTGGCTCCTGAACCTGGTGCAAAAAAGTTTATTAAAGTCGGAGATAAAATAAAAAAAGGTCAGACAGTAATGATAGTTGAAGCAATGAAAACAATGAATCATGTTCCATCTTCAGCGGATGGAGTTGTAAAAAAGATTATGGTTAATGATGGTCAACCTGTTGAGTTTGGTCAAACTCTTATTATACTTGAATAAAAAAAATGTTTAAAAAAGTATTGATCGCTAATAGGGGTGAAATAGCTGTTAGAATAATTAGAGCTTGTAAAGAGTGGGGAATCAATACAGTCGCTGTACACTCAGATGTGGACTCCGAAGCAATGCACGTAAGATTAGCTGATGAAAGTGTATGTATTGGATCACATCAACCTCAAAATAGTTATTTAAATATATCTTCTTTAATGTCAGCTGTAGATTTAACTGGCGCCGAAGCTATTCATCCTGGCTACGGTTTTTTATCTGAAAATGCAAAATTTGCAAATGTTGTTTCAAAACATGGAATTAAATTTATAGGACCTAGTTCAAAATTAATTGCAGAAATGGGAGATAAAATTCAAGCAAAAAAAATAGCAAAAAAAAATGGACTTCCAATAATAGAAGGATCTGATGGGTCCGTAAAATCTTTTGAGGAAGCAAAAAGCTTGTGCAAAGAGATAGGTTATCCTGTGCTTATAAAAGCAGCTGCTGGTGGAGGAGGTAAGGGAATGAAAATAGTTGAAAAAGAGTCAAGCCTATCTGAATTATTTTCATTAGCTAAAAATGAGGCAAAAAAATATTTTGGTAATGATGATTTATATATTGAAAAATATTTTAAAAACCCAAGACATATTGAAGTACAAATTATGTCCGGAAAAAATAGAACAGTTCAGTTAGGAGAGAGGGATTGTTCTGTACAAAGAAGACATCAAAAATTAATTGAAGAAACTCCCAGTCCAGTTTTAACTACAGAGCAAAGAGAAGACTTATTAAATAAAACCGTAAAAATGGTTGAAAATATTGGTTATGAAGGTGCAGGTACTGTAGAATTTATTTTTGAAAATGGAAAATTTTACTTTCTTGAAATGAATACAAGAGTTCAAGTCGAACATCCTGTAACTGAAGTACAAACAGGTATTGATATTGTTAAAGAACAACTTTGGATAGCTTTTACAGGTAATACAGCGTTAAAACAAAATGATATCAATCCAAGAGGGCATTCAATAGAGTGTAGAATAAATGCGGAAGATCCTTCAAAAGATTTCCAACCAAGTCCAGGTATTATTTCTGTTTGTCATCAACCCTCAGGTTTCAGGACAAGAGTAGATGGATCAATTTTTCAAGGCTGTAAAATTACACCTTATTATGACAGTCTTATAGCAAAAGTTATATGCAAAGGGAGAAATAGAACGGAAGCCATACAAAGAACATTGCGTTCGCTTGATGAATTTGTATTAGAAGGTATTACCACAACAATTGAATTACACAAAAAAGTACTTAAACACAAAAAATTTATAGACTCAACATTTGATACTAACTGGTTGGGAAAAGAAAAATTTTTTTAAGCATTATCACAACTAACTAACCAAATGTCATATATAGCGTGATCTATTGGAGTTAATGATGGATTTGATGAAAAAGTCCATCCATTAAAAATAAAAATCTTCTCATTTTGATTTTCTGAAATATCTTTAACTTGAAGATAAGCTACTGATTCATTTTTTTTTTTTGAATTATTTGAAATTCCACATTTTAGTGCTTTGATTTCTAATAAACCAAATTTTACTGTTTCTCCTAATTTTATCTTTATTGGAAATGTTTTAGCAGTTATTTTGTCTAAACCAACTAAGTTTACAAATTTAATATTATCTTTATTTTTGTCTTCAACATTTCTTTTCTTAATTGAAGTATTTGATTCTGGAATACTATCTTTTTCATTTTCTAAATTTTCATAACTTGGCTCTAGTTTTTCTAAGTTTATGATGGGGGCTGACAGAATTTTGTCTTCGGCTTTAAGATTTAAAAATGAAATCAATATAAAAAAATATAATATTAATTTAATCTTTCCAAGTTTCATAATCTTTAAATTTTATTTTTTTAGATATTTTATTTGGTTTATAGGCTTTGCTCGACCCAGACAAATTCTGATTATGGCTTTTTTGCCAGATATATTTTTTTTGTGAGCCGGAAGGTATTTCATTTATCGTATGGTGTATCCATAGAAACCAGTCAGATGTAATTTTTGTTGCCTCTATATCGCTCTTGTAGATGACCCATCTTTCATCTTTTTTATTTTTATAGTATTTGTTTCCAAATTCATCTTTGCCAACATATTTTCCTGAAAATAAGGTTTTCAAAAAAGTTCCAAAAGTATTTCTATTCCACCACGTAAAAATTTGTTTCAGTCCCATCATACTAAATCCACACAATTTATAATTGTATCATTATATTATAGACACTTACTACAATATATATATATGATCAATTACCAGATTCTTCTTAAAATGAAAAAATATTTAGTAGAGACCTATTATACTTGCACATTTAAAACTGTTCATAATTTAAATGAGCTTAACGAAAAGGCTATGTCTGATATCGACAAAAGAGAAGACGGGGTAGTTGAAGTAATAGAAGTAAAATTAAATAATCGAAAAACAAAAAAAGTTGGAGAAAATAATCCAAAAGAAATTAAAAAGGAGCAAAAAGTTGGGATTATAGACAAGAAAATTCATAATAAAGTTAATAATTTAGTTCAAAACAAATCTGAAATTCAAAATAAAATACAAACAAAATTAGGTAGCAGGTCTAAAATGCCTGATAGAAGAAAGGGCTATATACAAAAAGCCTCTATAGGTGAACATAAGATATATTTGCATACGGGAGAATACGATGACGGTAAAATTGGGGAAATTTTTATAGATACTAATAAAGAAGGGGAATTAGTAAAGGCATTAATGAATAATTTCGCAATAGCAATTTCCTTGGGGTTACAATACGGAGTTCCTCTAGATGAATTTGTTGATGCATTTATTGATACAAAATTTGAGCCATCTGGTAAAGTCGAGGGAAATGATAGAATTTTAAGCGCAACATCTATATTGGATTACGTTTTTAGAGAATTGGCAATCTCATATTTAGGTAAAGAAGATTTAGCACACACTCCTTCGATATCAAAAACTCGAGGTAACGACGATTTTAATAATGACGATAAATTTCTTAAAATTTTAAAAAACATCACCTCAAAAGGATTTGTGAGAAGTAACTATGAGGAAAAATTAGTTGATTTGAGTGACATACGTTTAAATTTAAAAACTAAAAATTAATTTTTTTTTATATCTTTTTTAATACTTAATTCTTTTAGTTGCTTATCATCTACATCGGATGGAGCATTCATCATTAAATCCTGCGCATTTTGATTCATTGGAAACAATGTAACCTCTCTTATATTTTTTTTATTAGCTAATAACATTACTATTCTATCTATTCCCGGTGCTATTCCACCATGAGGAGGTGCGCCGTAGCTCAATGCATTTATCATACCACTGAATTTCTCATTTACTTCTTTTTCCCCGTATCCAGCTATTGAAAAAAGTTTATACATTAATTCTGGTATATGATTTCTTATTGCTCCTGATGAGAGCTCCACACCATTACAAACAATATCATATTGGTATGCTTTAATTTTTAATGGCTCATTCAAATTTAATTTTTCTATCTCGCCCTGCGGCATAGAAAAAGGGTTATGACTGAAATTAATTTTTTTAGTCTGTTCATCTATTTCAAACATTGGATAGTCAACAATCCAACAAAAAGAATATTGATTTTCATCTATCAGATTTAATTCTCTCGCAATTTTGTCCCTTGAAATTGATAAAATTTTTTCAACTTCATTTTCATTACCACATGCCATAAATAAACTGTCTCCTAATTCCATTTTACATATTTTCATAAGTTCTTTGAGCGAGTCTTCGCTAAAAAATTTACCAATCGGACCTTTGCCTGAAATCTTGCCTGTCTTTTCTAAACTAAAATAAGCTAGCCCTGAAGCGCCTTGTTCTTTAGCCCATCTATCTATATTGTCAAAAAAACTTCTAGGTTTATCTATTGTATTTCTAGTAACAATGCATCTAACTTTTGAACCTTTAGAAACTAATTTTTTAAATATATCAAACTTTATATCATCTCTAAGAAATACCTGGGTAATATCGTTAATTATTAATGGATTTCTTAAGTCAGGTTTGTCTGTTCCATATTTTAACATGGCCTCAACGTATGGAATTCTAGGAAATTTAGTATTTGTTATTTTTTTAGTTGAAAATTTTTTAAATAAACTGACCATTAAGGTTTCTAAAACTTTAAAAACATCTTCCTGTTCAACAAATGACATCTCTATATCTAGTTGATAAAATTCACCCGGACTTCTATCGGCTCTAGCATCTTCGTCTCTGAAACAAGGAGCTATTTGAAAATATTTATCAAATCCTGAGACCATTATTAATTGTTTAAATTGTTGAGGTGCTTGCGGTAAGGCATAAAACTTTCCTGGATTTAATCTGCTAGGCACTAAAAAATCACGAGCACCCTCTGGACTTGATGATGTTAAAATTGGAGTTTGAAACTCTAAAAAACCCAATTTCATCATTTCTGATCTTATAAAGGATATTACTTTTGATCTTAAAATAATATTTTTATGAATTGCTTCTCTTCTTAAATCTAAAAATCTATATTTTAATCTTATATCCTCTGGATAATCTTGTTCACCAAAAACAGGCATAGGCAGGTCTTTTGCTTCTGCTAAAACTTTTATAATATCAATGCTTACTTCTATCTTCCCAGTTATTAAATCAGAATTTTCTGTGCCCTTTTCTCTTTTAATTACTTTACCAGTTACGCTTATTACCGACTCAGGTTTTATTTTTTCGAGTGTTTTAAAAAATTTATTATTGTTTTCAATTACGCATTGAGTCAATCCGAAATGATCTCTTAGATCTATAAATAATAAGTTACCATGATCTCTTTTTCTATGTACCCACCCTGATAAAGTAACAATTTTATTATTGTCATTTTCAGTCAATTCCGAACAATTGTGAGTTCTATATTTATTCATTTATTAATACTTTTTTTATTAAATTAATATTTATCGATTTTCCAGTAGATAAAGAAATATTATCTATATCCCTCATAAATTGGAATATTTTATCATAAGATCTTTCAATATTTTTAATAATAAACTCCAAGTTTCTACTACTTAAATCTATTTGTTTATCAGAAAAGGTTTTTGAAATTATTACTCTTATTAACTCATCAGTGGGTAAATCAATTTGAATTTCTAGAAAGCTATTTAGTCTTGATTTAAGGTCAACTAAATCAATTCTAAAATTTTTAAAACTTTTTGAAGAATTTATAATAATGATTTTATTACACTGTCTAACATGATTTATAAAAGAATAAAGTAGTTTTTCATTTATATTTTCATTGTAATTTTCAATAACAATACAATCAAATTTTTCAACTAAGTTGTTTATTTTCTCATCAAATTTTTTTGCGTTTACAGATAGAATTTTTAATTTTTTACTTAATATATTGATCAAATGAGTTTTACCACAACCGCTTGGTCCAAATATATTTATTTGTTTACTTGACCATTTAGGCCAACTCTCTATTAATTTATAAGCTTCAAAGTTATTTGCTGAAACAAAAAAATCTTTTTCGAAATAGGTTGTTTTGAAAGGAAATTTAAAAATAAGTTGACTCAATTTATTTTAACCTCGCGCTCCATTCGTTATTTTTAAAGTTAATATCTATTCCATTTTCAATTAATTTTTCTTTTATATTATTTATTTTACCGTAATACTTTATGTTAATATACGCAAATTTGTTGTTAAATTCCTTCACATTAAAATTTTCAATTAGATCGATTTCATTAAGAATATTTTGGAATGAAAATAAGTCTTTTTGTTTATTTAAAGTTAAGTTAATATTTAAAAAAGTAGGTGCACCAATATCTATTATATTTTGTAATTTAACTAATTCTAGGATTTCTTTTTTTAAGAAGTTTAAAACTTTTTCATATTCATTCTTTTTTTCTGTTTTATTTTCTAATGATAAATTTTTAACTATTTTTTTTGATGAAATAATTCCTTTTATGAAAATTGTTGTTTTATGTTTTTTATGATCAATAACTATAAAAAGACTATCTTTTTCATCATCTTTATCAAAAAAATCTATTAAATTTACTGCTTCTAAATTATTTTGATTATTTTTTATTGTTTCAATCGTTTCTAAATTTTCTAAAGGGAAAATATATTCAATATTTTCATTTTCGTTTTGTTTTTCAGTTATTAACCAATTTTTATAAAAAAAATTTTTGTCATAAATGAAAATTTCATCTTGTTCAATTAGAACTGGTAAAATTCTTATAATTTTACCACTTACATCACTATATCTGATATTATTTTTACTATAAAAATTGTACATCTTATCCCTTTTAAAATATAAGTTTACTAATTCAAAATTTTGTGCGATTTCATTATTATTTTTTACAATTTGATAATGTGAGACTAAATTTTTTATAATTCTTAAACTGGTGCTTTTTGTGTTTGTATAATCTTTTTCTAATAATATTTTATTATTAAGTTTTTCAAATCCCTTTTTAAAAGCTATATTGATCAATTCTTCTTTATTTTTAAAGGAATCTTTATTAACTTTTATATTATTAACAATAAAAATGCTGTCGGCATATAAATTGTTTCCAGTTTTTAACAAAATGATTAAAATAATGTAAATAATTTTAAAATATTTCATATTTAATTATCATTATTACTAATGAAAAAAAAAATCTATAGTTATAAAAATAGCGGCGTAAATATTTCTTTGGGAAATAAATTTGTTAAACATATTGGTAAATTAACAAAAAAAAATGTCAAAAAAGCGAATTCTAATATCAGCTCTTTTAGCTCTTTATACGATATTAGCGCTTTAAATATAAAAAAACCTATTATTGTCTCATGCACAGATGGTGTGGGTACCAAATTAGAGTTATCAGATAAATACAATCAGTTAAATACGATTGGAATAGATCTTGTGGCTATGTGTGTAAATGATTTAGTAGTTCAAGGAGCAAAGCCACTTTTTTTTTTAGATTATATAGCAATTGATAAAATCAAGCTTTCAAAATTAAAAAAAATTATAAAAGGTATTCTAAGGGGGTGTAAATTATCTAAATGTGAACTCATCGGAGGAGAGACTGCAGAAATGCCAGGCATTTACAAAAAAAATAAATTTGATTTAGCTGGATTTTGTACAGGAATAATTTCAAAAAACAAAGTTTTAAAAAAAAATAATGTTAAAATTGGAGATATAATTCTCGCTATTCCCTCCACAGGACTTCATTCTAATGGTTATTCTTTAGTCAGAGAAATTTTAAAAAAAAATAAATTACCTTTAAAAATAAAGAAAATATTACTTAAACCTACAAAGATTTATGTGGAAGAAATTTTAAGTTTATGTAAAAAAAATCTTATTCACTCAGCTGCAAACATTACTGGTGGAGGTATAATTGAAAATGTGATTAGATCAATTCCTAACAATTTAACGGCAAATATTGATCTTTCAAAAATCAAAGTAAAAAAAATATTTTCTTGGTTAAAATCAAAAAATATTTCAGACAAAGAGATGTTAAGGACGTTTAATTGCGGTGTAGGTTTTTGTATAATAATAAAAAAAAGTAATTATAAAAAAGTAAAAAAGTATTTTACAAATAATTTTATACCTTATGAAATAGGTTATATATCGAAAGATAATGTTCAATTAAAATTGCATAATAAATTGAAATGGTAAAATTAAATACTTGTGTTTTTATTTCTGGGAAGGGATCAAATTTGAGAAGGCTAATTTTGAATTCTAATAAATATAACTTTCCTATTAAAATAAAGTTAGTGGTCTGTAATAATAAAAATGCTGAAGGTCTTAAACTCGCTAAAAAATGGTCTATCCCATGCTTTATATTGAATAAAAAACAAGGTCTTTCTGATAATAGAATGTTAATAAAATTGAAGAGCTATAAAATAGATTTAATTTTATTGGCAGGGTATATGAAAATCTTATCTAAAAGATTTATACGTTCATTTGGAAAATCTATAATAAATATTCATCCCTCTCTTTTACCAAAGTTTAAAGGTTTAAATACTTTTGAGAGAATACTAAAAAAAAAGGAGAAAAAGACAGGATGTACTGTGCATTTTGTAAATGAAAAGCTTGATGATGGTAAAATAATTTTAAGAAAATTTTTTTATTTAGATAAAAAAGATAACGTCACCTCCATCAAAAGAAAAACACAAAATTTAGAATATAATGCGTTTTCTGAGGCTATTATAAGAGTGACTAGATGACGAAATTATTTAAAAAAAAATTTTATTTCAATCTTAGCATTTTCAACGGAATCAGAACCATGAACTGAGTTTTTATCAATTGAAATCCCAAATAAATTTCTTATAGTTCCATCCTTAGCATTTTTAGGGTCTGTTGCACCCATTATATCCCTATTCTTTGTTACCGCATTTTCTCCCTCCAAAATCATTACCTCTATCGGTCCAGAAGATAGATAATTACAAAGTTGGTCATAAAACGGCTTAGATTGATGAATTTTATAAAATTCGGCAGCTTCGTCTTTTGAAATTTGGAGTTTTTTAGATTTTAAAATTGATAAATTATTTTTTGAAAAGATCGCTTTGATTTTATCTGATAGATTTCTTTCGCACGCATCGGGTTTTATAATTGAGAGAGTTTGCTCTACATTACTCATAATTTTCTTCTACGAGTTGGTTTAATAACCTTACTCCAAAACCAGTAGCACCACTTGAATTTAAAGCTCCACCATATTTTGAGAATGCCATGCCAGCAATATCCAAATGTGCCCAAGGGGTTTTGTTTAAAATAAATCTCTGTAAAAATTGAGCAGCAGTAGTTGATCCTGCTCCGCCAATGTAGTTTATATTTTGCACATCAGCATTTTTAGAATTCATCAATTTATCATAGTTTTTATGAAGAGGCATTCTCCATACTTTCTCCTCAACTTTTTCACCAGCTTCGTAAATTTGTTTAGATAGTTTATCATCATTAGAAAACAATCCTGCATATTCAGATCCTAAACAAACTATTATCGCTCCTGTTAAAGTTGCTAAATCAATGATAAATTTAGGTTTAAATTTTTTTTCTGTAAAGGTTAAAGCATCTGCTAACACCAGTCTTCCCTCTGCATCAGTATTCAAGATTTCAATAGTTTTTCCGCTATAGGATTTTACAATATCACCAGGTCTTTGAGCATTACCGCTAACCATATTTTCTACAAGGCCAACGACACCAACTGCATTAACTTTAGCTTTTCTTAATGCCAAGCTTTTCATTAATCCAACTACAGTAGCCGAGCCCGCCATATCATATGTCATATCTTCCATAAACCTAGCAGGTTTTAAAGAGTATCCTCCTGTATCAAAACAAACTCCCTTCCCCACAAAAGCCAAAGGTTGGGAATTATTTTTTGCCCCCTTCCATTCCATTGTTACTAGATATGAGCCTCTGACACTTCCCTGTCCAACTCCAAGCAAAGCATGCATACCAAGTTTTTTCAATTTTTTTTCGTCATATATATTTATTTTTAAACCGTCTTTTTTTAAAGAATTTAATCTTTTAGCATACTCGTCGGGATGCAAAACATTTCCTGGCTCAGAAACCAAATCTCTTGCATAAAATGTTCCTTCCTCTAAAGCTTTAAATTTTAATTGATTTTTTTCAGAAGGTTTATTGTTATTGCCAACTACGTTAATTAAAATAATTCTCTTTTCTTTTTTTGACTTATATTTATTAAATTCATAAGATTTTAGTTTTAGACCATGAAGAAAATGGCCTAAAAAATTATTGTACTTGGTTATAATGCTGTCAGAAACAATATGGTAATCGCTATTCTTGCCATTGTTTATACGGCCAAAAAATTCAGCTCCTAAGTTTTCTATATCAGAGCTCTTAAGATTATTCTTAATAGATATTAGAGTTATTTTTTTTTTTGAATTTAATTCAAAGACAAATAAATTTTTTTTTAGATCACTAATTTTTAGTAAATCGCTTATGTATGAATATTCTGAGTTAATGAGATATTTTTTCAAATTAGTAAGGTTAAATTTATCGTTAGAAAATAAAACTAAATTATGAGAGTTTTTATTATAAGTATTTTTAGAATAGTTAATTTTTGTAGACATAAGTTCTAGTAAATTGATTAAAATGGTATATATGATCTAAAATATAATATTTCAATGGAATATTCGTCATAGTTTACTATCATAGGTTGAGTTTTAACTAAACTTGCATTATTTTATATAACAATTTCTCATGTTTAAAAACAAAATTTATAACTATATAAGCCTAGAACTAATAAAGTCTTTTATCCTAATACTATTCTCCTTATCATTAATTGCCTGGACAGTTAGAGCAGTAAATTTTTTAGATCTTATAGTAGATAGCGGGTACTCTACCTCTACTTACTTTATATATTCTATTCTTAATTTAACAAACATCATGACAAAATTTATTCCATTGAGTTTTTTGTTAGCTTTGTTATTAACCATAATTAGATTAGAACGACAAAATGAACTATTAGTCTTATGGACTTCGGGTGTAGCAAAATTTAAAGTAACAAATTTATTTTTCTTATTATCATTAATTATTTTCTTAATTTATATAATTTTTTCAACAATAATTACTCCAACTGCACTTTATAAATCTAGAACTCTTGTTAAACAATCTGGTGTGGACACTGTGTCAAATCTCATAAAACCAAATAATTTTTCTGATACATTTAAAGGATTAACATTTTATGTTGAAAAAAAAGAAAACAACGTCATCAAAAATATATTTATTAAAGATGACAGCAATAATTTAAATAGTTTATTGCCAAAAAGTTCATCAGCAAGGAACAAAACTATTATTGCAGAGAGAGGAGTGATTGATAAAAGTAAATTAATTTTAGAAAATGGTTTTATTCAATCATTACAAAGTGATGACACTGTAAAAATAATTCAGTTTAATAAAACCCTTTTAAATTTTGATAATTTGGATAATAGAGTGATAAAAGATGTTAAAATCCAAGAGACATCAACTTATAAAATTTTAAGTTGTTTAAAAAATTATTATTATAATCAAATTCCCGAAGGATACATAAAAAACTGCCCAAAAAATAATATAGCAATTGTAGTTGAAACTTTTTCAAGAAGAATAATAATGCCTTTATATATTCCATTAGTATCTATTTTAATTTCTTTCATACTTATTCACACAAAAAACAAAAAAACTAAAATTATAAATAGGTATTTATTTTTCTCTTTAAGTTTTATGCTTTTAGTTTTATCTGAACTTTTAGTTAGATACTCTGGAATTTCAAACATTGGTTTTTATACTTATTTTTTAATTCCTTTTATATTATTGCCAACTCTTTACTTTATTTTATTAAATAATTTTTGGAGAGAACTTAGATGAATAAGAAGTTAGACAACTATTTAATTGTTAATTACACAAAAGTTTTATTAAATGCAATTCTTATTTCTTTTTGCCTCGGTTTAATTTTAAATTTATTTGAAGAGGTTGAGTTTTTTAAAAATACTAACGAAAGTTTATTTCTACCTGTAATTTTAACACTTTCTTATATTCCGAACTTAATTTTTGTAAATTTAATGCCATTTATCATATTTATTTCAGCTATGTGGTTTTTTATATCAATTAAACACAATAATGAATTACTCACTTTAAAGGTTTTTGGATACTCAAATGCAAAAGTTATAGCTTTGATTGGTTTAATTTCTTTCATTTGGGGAATACTAATTTTAATTGTCATAAATCCATTAACATCGGATATGGTTAAGTATTATGAAAAAACTAAATCAAATTATTCGAAAGATACAGATCATTTAGTAACAATAAATAGAAATGGGGTTTGGATTAAAGAGAGAAAAAATAATAATCTATATATTATCAATGCTGACAGGTTAGAAAGTAATTATTTAATTGACGTCTCAATTAATATTATCTCTAAAAATAATATTATTAGTAAAAGAATAGAGGCAGAAAAAGCTAATGTTTCGTCAAATAATTGGGATGTAAAAAATCTTAGAATATTTAATTTTGACAAAACGGGTAGTGTTAAAATTGAAAATAAAAATGATATGAAATTTAAATCATTTTATAACGTTGAAAAACTCAATAGTCTTTTTAAAAATTTAGATACTATTTCTTTTATTGAGTTGTTAACGAAAAATAAAAATTTAATTAATAAAGGCTATGAAAAAACTACAATAACGGAGAAAATAAATTCCTTTTTTGCTTTACCTTTTTTTCTCACTTTAATGACAGTATTAGCTGCAATTTTCACTATAAATAATAGAAATTCTAACAACATCAACTACCTGATGATAGCAGTGTTAACTTGTGCAGTTATTTATTATATGAAAGATTTATCCGTAGCTCTGGGTAAATCAGATAGAATTTCACCTGAAATATCAGTTTGGATACCAATTATAATTATAGGTTTAATAAATAGTATAGGGTTACTTCAAATAAATGAGAAATAAATTATTTTTGATCAAATTTTTAATTGCTATTTTTTTTACTACTAATCTTCTTGCTGAAAATTTAGAAATTTCTTCGACTGAAGTTAAGTTAGATAAAAAAGAATCAAAAATTGTTCTTAAAGGTAATATTGAAGCTAAAGATGAAAGAAATAATATTTTAAATGCAGAGGAGGCTTTTTATTCAAAAAAACAGGATTTGCTTAATAGTATCGGTTTAACAACAATTGTTACTAGTGAAAACTATTCTTTTGAAAGTAAAAATGTTATTTTCGACAATAAAAATAAAATTATAAAATCTGATTTTCCAAGTATAATTACTGACCCAAATGGTAACATTTTTTTTGTTACAATGTTCAATTACAATTCTATTAAGAATATACTTTTCTCAAAAGGAGAGATTAAATTAGAAGATATAAATAAAAATATATATAAATTTAATGAAATTTACATAGATGAAAAAAAGAAAAAAGTTATAGGTTCCGATGCTAAAATTTTTTTTAATGATAACAAAATGAAAGCAGATATAAGGAATAATCCTCGAATCTTTGCGAATAGTGTTTCAATTGATGAAGGCACAACCTCGGTTCAAAAAGGAGTTCTTACTTATTGTAAATTTAGAGAAAATAATAAGTGCCCTCCCTGGGAATTAAGAGCTAAAAAAATTAAACATAACAGTTCAAAAAAAACTGTATATTATGACAGTGCAGTTTTAAAAATATATGATTTTCCAATCTTTTATTTTCCAAAATTTTCTCATCCTGATCCAACGGTGGATAGAAAATCTGGTTTCCTAATACCAACATTTGCAAATAGAACTAATTTAGGGGTGGGTATCGATTTGCCTTATTTCTGGAATATATCTAAAGATAAAGACATCACTTTCACTCCAAGACTTCAATCTAGTAACGAACCGTTATATCTAGCTGAATACCGGCAAGACTTTGAAAAATCGTCATTCATAACTGATGTTGGTTATACCAAGGGATATAAAAAAAAATCTAATTCAAAAACCTCGGGGTCGAGGTCTCATTTCTTCTCTAAATTTTATACTTCTCTTACACAAGAAACAGATATAACTAGTGACTTAGAAATTAATTTACAGCATGTATCCAATAGTACTTATCCAAAGGTAAATAAGTTACAAACTTCATTGGTAGATTATTTGGACAATACAATTAAAAATACTGTTGATTATGGATATCAAAAAAAAGACCTTTTTTTTAATACAAAAATATCCGCCTTTGAAAATCTTTCAAAAACCGGAAATGAAAGATTTGAGTATATTTATCCAGAAGCATCTCTTGAAAAAAATGTATTAATGAGTGAAAGTTTAGGAATAATAGATTTAAAATCTGAGTTACTTGTAAAAAATTTTGAGGTAGACAAACAGTTAGACATTATTTCAAATGAATTTAATTGGGTTTCAAATAGCTGGGTAAATAAATTTGGATTTGAAAATGAATTTCTTGGATTGCTTAAGAATGTAAACTACAAAGCAAAAAACACTGAAAACTTTAAAACTGATAGTTCTACTTCTGAATTTTATGGGGCACTTGGCTTTAAATCAGAATTAGGGTTGTTTAAATTTAGAGAAGGAAATAAGTTAAATATCTTCAAACCAAAACTTTTGGTTAAAATTTCTCCGAATGACTCAAGAAATATATCCGAAGACTCAACTGTTCTTAATTACTCAGATTTATATAAATTAAATAAGGTTAAAAATATTACTTCAGTTGATACAGGATCAAGTATAAGCTTAGGATTTGATTTTAAAATAAATAACCTAAATGAAAATAATGAGGTAAAAAATGAGAAGTTTAGGATCGGTATTGGTCAAATAATTAATGCGGAAGAAAATCGCGATATGCCATCTAAAGCAACTCTGAATGAGAAAATGTCAGATATAGTAGGTGAAGCATCGTTAAATTTAAGTGAAAATGTTATGATTTCTCATAATTTTTTGTTAGACCAAAACCTAGAAAACTTTAATAAAAATAAGATAGACCTCGGCTTAATATATCCTTCAACAAATTTTAATTTAAGTTTTTTAGAGGAAAGTCAACATATTGGGCATTCAAAATATATCGAGACAAAAGCAGGTTTTAATTTAAATAATGGATTAATTTCTTTAGAGGCAAAAAGAAATTTACTAACAAATTCTGCTGAATTTTACGATTTAAGTTACGAGTATATTAATGATTGTTTAACTGCAGGTGTTGCTTTCAGAAGAGAGTTCTATAAAGATAGAGACGTCGAGCCAGAGGACTCTTTGATATTTAAATTTACATTTAAACCTTTGGGGACGATTTCAACACCTGCAAATTAAAATGAGAATCAAATTTATTTTTTTTTTTTTTATTTTTCTTATTTTTTTTATAAAAAATTCTTCTGCAAATATTGAGGATAAAATTATAGCTAAAATAGGAAATGAAATTGTTACTAATTATGATATCGTAAATGAAATTAATACAATTTTAGCTTTAACTAACAAAACCGCAAATAAAAACGAATTTGGAAAATTACAAAATATTGCTTTTTTAAGTTTAAAGAAACGCTTAATAAAAAAGTCAGAAATTGAAAGATACAAAATTACAAAATATAATAAACCTGATATAAATAATTATATTCTAGGGCTTGAAAAGAATCTTGGTCTAACTAGGCAAAACATCAGTTTAAAAGACCATTTTAAACGTTACAGTGCTAACTACGATATTTATTTTGAAGGGGTAATTATTAATTTTAAATGGAATAGTTTGATTTACTCTCTTTATAGAAAACAATTAGATGTTGATAAAGAATTAGTTAAATCAGAGTTAAAAAAACAAGTAAAAGAGGGGAAAAAAATTGAAGAATATAATTTATCTGAAATTGTTTTAGAAAACTGGGATGAAAATAAATTGAATGAGATAAAAAAAAGTATTAAGGATAATGGATTTATAAAAACCGCAAATTTATATAGTGACTCAATTTCTTCTACTAATGGGGGTTCAATTGGATGGGTTGTCTCTAAATCGATTTCAAGTGTTTACTTAAAAGAAATTTTAAAATTAAAGAAAACACAAATCTCTGAACCTATTAAAGTAAACAATAATATTGTTTTCATTAGACTTAATGATAAAAGGATTTTAAATCAAAGTAATTTAGATCTTATGGAAATTGAAACAAAAATAATTAATCAAAAAAAAGAGGAAAAATTAAATATTTTCTCAAATTCGCATTATTTAAATTTAGAAAAAAAGGCCTATATTGAAGTCAATGATTAGTTTTGGAATTGTTCTTGGTGAACCAAACAGTATTAACTCTGAGATACTTGCAAAATCTAATGCATTTAAAAGCAATGCCATAATTGTAGGCAATTATAAATTACTTAAATCCCAACTTCAAATTTTAAAAATAAAAAGAAAATTAAGAAAAATTAAAAAACCTGAAGACGTTAAAAAAAAAGATAAATTACTAAATGTATTGGATGTGCCTCTAAAATTCAAAAAAGCTTTCAATGTAAATCAAAAGGAAAGTTCAAATTATATTAAAAAATGCTTAATGATTGGTCATAAACTATGTTTACAAAAAAAAATAAAAGGCATCATAAATTGCTCGATAGATAAGAAAAATTTATTTAAAAATAAAAACTTAGGTGTTACTGAATTTTTAGCAAAAAAAAATAAAGTCTTAAATTCAGAAGTTATGGTTATATATAATAAAAACTTATCTGTTGCGCCGCTTACAACACATATAAAAGTAAAAGATATATCAAAATTTATTAAAAAAGATTTTTTGACAAAAAAACTAGTTACTTTAAATAAATACTACATCAAATATTTTAAAAAAACTCCTAGAATAGCAGTTTTAGGACTTAATCCACACAATCTTGAACTTAAAAAAAACTCAGAGGAGCTTAAAGTTATTGTGCCTGTAATTCGACGTTTGAAAAAAAAAATAAAAGTTTCAGGTCCGTATCCGGCCGATACAATTTTTTTAAAAGATAACTTTAAAAAATTTGATGTAATTTTAGGAATGTATCATGATCAAGTTTTATCTCCATTTAAAGCTTTATACGGTTTTGACGCGGTTAACATAACTTTTGGTCTGCCTTATGTAAGAATGTCACCAGACCACGGTATTGCTAAAGATAAAATAAAATTAAATATATCGAATCCGCTAAGTTTAAATAGGTGTATTAATATTATAAATAGACTAATTAAATGAAATTAAAAAAATCACTGGGTCAAAATCTTTTAGTTGATAAAAATATTTTAAAAAAAATTCTCTCATTAACTTCATTTAAAAACAAAAATGTTATTGAAATTGGAGCTGGTACCGGTAATTTGAGCACAGAAATTTTAAAGCTTATTCCAAAAAAATTAATTTGTATTGAAAAAGATAAAATTTTTACGAAATATTTAAAAACTTTTTTTAAAGATAAAAAAAATCTATTAGTTCTCAATGAAGATATACTAAAATTAAATTTAAAAAAACTTATTTCTGAAGGAACAATAATTATTGGCAATTTACCATATAATATTTCATCGCAAATTCTAATTAAATTTATAAGATTTAATCCATGGCCTCCAAAGTTTAAAAAATTAATTTTTATGTTTCAAAAAGAAGTTGGTGAAAAAATTATTGCAAGTATGGGTAATTCAAATTATTCTAGGTTATCCATTATAGCAAAATCAAGACTAGAAATATTAAATTTTTTTTATGTTTCAAAAAATTGTTTTTTTCCAAAACCTAAAGTTGATTCAATTGTAATTGAATTTCAACCAATTAAGAGAAAAGAAATAAATTTTAAATCAATAAAATCACTCGAATATATAACAAATATTTTTTTTTCTAATAAAAGAAAAATGATTAATAAAACTTTTAAAAAACTTAAATTAGAAAATAATAATTTTATAAAAAGTGAAAATATAGATTTAACTTTAAGACCTGAGAGACTTAGTGAAGATTTATTTTATAAAATTACTGAGTTTTATGAAAAATCACGTGTCAAATAAAAGACATTTTCTCTTTTTTGTGGATTTTAATAATTTTTTCGATTTGACTAAAGCAACTCTCTAAATCCTTATTGATTACTACGTAATCATAATCAAACCAGTGCTGCACATCGCTCTCATATTGTTTTAATCTTTTTTCAACTATTTTTTTATTATCTTGATTTCTATTAATCAATCTCATTTTAAGCTCGTTTTTATCAGGCGGCAAAATAAATATTTTTATTAAGTTTAATTCTTTGTTTTCAGACAACTGTTTTGTACCTTGCCAATCTATATCAAATACCACGTCATAGCTCTCTTGATGAAGTTTATTAACTGAATTTTTTGAAGTGCCGTAATAATTATCGAATATCTTAGCATATTCATAAAAATTATTTTTTTTTATTAGCTTCTCAAATTCTTCTTTGCTAACAAAATGGTAGTCTACGCCATCAATTTCATTCGGTCTAGGCTTTCGTGTGGTATGTGATATTGAAATTTTAATATTAGGATATTTTTGGCTTAATTTTTTTGTAATTGTGGTTTTGCCAGCACCTGATGGTGAAGACAATACAATGTTAAAACCCAAATCAAATCCTTTTTTATTTATTGAGCAGATTTACTCTCTATAAATTTTATTGCATCACCCACAGTCAGTATTTTTTCAGCCTCACTGTCAGAAATTTCAGAACCAAATTCTTCTTCAAAGGCCATTACTAATTCCACAGTGTCTAAGCTATCTGCTCCAAGATCGTCTATAAAGCTAGCTTCATCAACAACCTTCTCTTCCTCAACACCTAGATGATCTGCAACTATTTTTTTTACTCTTGAACCAATTTCTTTAGACATGAATATTCCTTATTTAATTTAATATAATCTTACTAAGATTATTAATACAAATTGTCAAGCCATATACATTCCGCCGTTAACATGAATGGTTTCACCTGTTATATACGAAGCTTCATCAGAACTTAAAAAAGCTACACAATTAGACACATCATCGCCAGAACCCATTTTGCCCATGGGGATCTTTGATAATAGTATATTTTTTATTTTTTCAGGGATGCTGTTTGTCATGTCCGAGACTATGAATCCTGGAGAAACACAATTAATTGTAATGTTCTTCTTTGCATACTCTATTGATAGACTTTTGGACATCCCAATCGTTCCTGATTTTGAAGCGGCATAATTAGATTGTCCGATATTACCCGTATGTCCTACTATAGATGTTATATTGATAACTCTTCCTGAATTGCTTTTCATCATCTTTTTTATTGCGTATTTTGATAACAAAAAAGTAGATGTCAAATTTACGTCAATTACCTTTTGCCATTCATCATCTTTCATTCTTAATGATAAATTATCTTTATTTATTCCGGCGTTATTGATAAGTATATCTAATCCACCTAATTCTTCTGATACGTCATTTATAAATTTCTCTATTTCTGAATGAGACGAAATATCAAATTTTTTCACCTTAATTTTACTATATTCTTTTTTAAGTATTTCTAATTTTTCTGTGTTAGTGCCTGTTCCTAAAACTTCAGCATTCAATGACAAAAATTTTTTTACTAAAGCTCCTCCAATGCCTCCGGTAGCGCCTGTAATTAATACCTTTTTATCTTTTAAGTTAATCATTGTAAATTTTTAATATCATCAATTTTAGTTATACTCCTAGCAAGTACTTTCTCATTGGTTCTTTTAACCAGTCCACTTAATACCTTTCCAGGTCCAATTTCAATAAAATCATTTATATCATTTTTTACCATAAAATTTATACTTTCTCTCCATCTTACTTGAGAAAATATCTGTTTATATAATAAGTCTTTCATGTTGCCTTCTTTTTCAACTGGTAGAGCTGTTACATTACTTATTAGTTGCATTTTTGGATTCTTAAAATTAGTTTTTTCTAAAAGTAACTTCATGCTCTCGGCGGCTGGTTTCATTAATGTACAATGAAAAGGTGCGCTTACAGGTAAAAAAATAGATCTTTTTTTTTCAATTTTAAGCTCATTGCTAAAAGCGACTAAAGTCTGCTTATCACCGCTTAAAATTATTTGGCCTGGGGAATTATCATTCGCTATTTCACAAATACCTTTTTTTTTATCAAATTTTTTTAAAAGTGAATTTAATTCATTTTTATCTAGACCCATGACAGCCAACATAGCTCCTTGTCCGTCCGGTACGGCGGCTTGCATCAATTTTCCTCTTTCGTGAACTAATTTAAGACCATCCTCTAAACTTATTGATTCAGAGGCAACTAAAGCACTATATTCTCCTAGTGAATGTCCAGCGATGTATTTTATTTTACTAAAATCAAAATTAAATTCTCTTTTCAATACACTAAATATTGCAAAACTGGTAATTAATATTGCTGGTTGAGTAATCTCTGTTTTCTTTAAATCTTCATCTGAACCGTCTAGAATTATTTTTGACAATTTAAATTTAAGTGCCTCGTCACCTCTTTCAAAAATATCCTTGACTATCTTAAAATTGCCTTGAAATTCAGATGCCATACCTGCTTTTTGAGATCCTTGTCCTGGGAATATAATTGCTTTCATTTTAATTGATATACATGCTTATAATAAATGTTGAAATGACTTTTTTATAATAGTATAAAACTTGCTTAATTAAAGTACATTTTGATATGAATTTCTATGAACATACAGTGATTGCTAAGCAAAATCTTTCACAAAAGGATGTGGATAGTATAGAGAAAAAATATTCTGATTTAATAAATAATAACTCTGGCAAAGTTTTAAAAATAGAAAAATGGGGTTTGTTAAATTTTAAAAGAAAAATCAAAAATTATACGAAAGGTTATTTCTTGCACTTTAAAATAGAGGGGGAGCAAAAAACTCTTGAAGAAATTAAATCAAAAACAAAGCTTGATAGTAATATAGTCAGATTTTTAACTGTAAAATATAAGAATATAGACCTTAAAACTGAATACTTCTCAAAAAATAAAACTCAATGAAAAAAAGAAAAAATAATTTTAAAAATTCAAAAAATTCTCTAAATAAACTAAGTTTATTTCAGAAAAGTGACTCTAGGTTTTCTAGAAAATGCCCCTTTTCTGTTAAAAATGCTCCTGTTATAGATTATAAAAATATTGCGCTACTTCAAAAATATATCACTGAAACTAATAAAATAATAACTTCAAAAATAAGTAATGTTTCTTTAGGAAAACAAAAAAAATTAGCAAGGGAAATAAAAAAAGCAAAAATTTTAGGGATTTTATAAAATATTATGCAAGTAATTTTATTAGAAAATATATCAAAACTAGGAAAAATTGGTGATCTAGTTAATGTAAAAAATGGGTTTGCTAGAAACTACTTACTAAAGAAGAATAAAGCTTTAAGAGCTAATAAAGAAAATATTGAGCTAGTAAATAAAAATAAATCTGAATTGACTAAAAAAAATGCAGAAATTAAAAATAAATTTATTGAAAAAGCAAATAAGATTAAGAATAAGAATATTAAAGTTTACAAGGCTGTAAAAGAAAATGGAGATTTATATGCATCGATTAAACCAAAAGAAATTTCAAAAATTATTTTTGATGAAATTAAAACTGAAATTGGACCCTCTGAAATCATAATAAAAAAAGAAATTAACAAAATTGGTCAATTTGATATTAATATAGTTCTTCATTCTGAAGTTCAAACAAAAATTTCTCTTAGAGTAGAAAAATTAGATAAGCTTCAAGGTAAGTAATTTTTTTCCACAGGTTGAAAAAAGGGTGTGTAAGTTAAAGTTTTAAATACTTTAATTTTTAATAATATTAGAAGTATGGAAAAACTAGATATTTCAAAAAATCATCAAAAAAATCAGGAAATACCATCTAACATTGAAGCAGAACAGCATTTGTTGGGTTCTGTCTTAGTTAATAACGATATTATTGATGAAATAGCAAATATTATTAATTCGGAAAAATTTTACGATCCAATTCACATTAAAATATATGAAGTTATTGAAAACCTTAATAACAAAGGTATGATCGCTAATCCAATTACTCTTAAAAATTATTTTGAAAAAAATCAAAGTTTAGATGATGTGGGTGGTGTAGAATACTTAGTTAGATTAACAAGATTCTCCTCATCAGTAAAACAAGCTATAGATTATGCAAAGATAGTGCATGAAAACTTTGTAAAAAGAGAACTTATACAAATTTCACATCAAATAAAAGACGACTCCATTAATCAAGAAGATGATAAATCGTCAGATTTAATTATAGAGGATGCAGAAAAATTATTATTTGATTTAGCTGAAAGAGGTTCCTTTACACAATCTTTCATGAAATTTAATTTAGCTTTAGATCAATCTATTAATATGGCCGAGCAAGCCATGAAAAATGATCAAGGTATTGTTGGAGTACCTACAGGACTTACTGATTTAGATGAAAAGCTAGGGGGATTGCACAAATCAGATTTAGTAATTATAGCTGGACGTCCCTCTATGGGTAAAACAGCCTTAGCAACGAACATCGCTTATCATGCAGCTAAAAATATACAATTGAAAGGATTAAAGTCTTCAGTTGCTTTTTTCTCTTTAGAGATGTCATCAGAGCAACTCTCCACAAGAATTTTATCTGAACAATCTCGTATAAAATCAAATGATATTAGAAGGGGCAAAGCCACAGAAGAGGAGCTCGGTAGGTATATCGAAACCTCTAGAGATATTTACGATTTACCATTGTATATTGATGAAACTCCTGCAATCACAATTTCTACTTTAAGTAATAGAGCAAGAAGAATAAAAAGACTTTTTGGTCTTGACTTAATTGTGGTTGATTACATTCAGCTAATGAGAACTGGCTCAAAGAGAAACGATGGAAGAGTTCAAGAAATTTCAGAAATTACACAGGGCCTAAAAGCTTTGGCAAAAGAGTTAGGTGTACCTGTGCTGGCTCTTTCTCAACTATCTAGAGCCGTTGAACAAAGAGATGATAAAAAACCTCAATTAGCAGATTTAAGAGAGTCAGGGTCAATAGAACAAGATGCTGATGTTGTATTGTTTGTTTTCAGAGAGGAATATTATGAGGAAAAGAAACAACCAAAACTTGGCTCTATTGAACATGCTGAATGGCAGTCGAAAATGAGTGATATAGCAGGTTTGGCAGAAATTTTAATTGGCAAACAAAGGCACGGTCCTACTGGAAATATTCAAGTAGAATTCGAGGGAATGTACACAAAATTCAAAGATTTGAAATCTTAAATGAAATAATTTTTTTCAATTTTTTCAATTATAAGATATATCATTTACTAGTCTATGTTTTTAAAACTTTATAGTAAATTAATATTAGATTTCCACAAGTTTACATTGTTATTAATTTCAATAATTATTGTAATATCATTTTATTTTTCAAAAAATTTTAACTTAGATGCCTCTTCTGATGCGTTATTATTAGAGGGAGATAAAGACTTAAAGTATTTAAGAGAAGTAAATAACAGATATGGTTCTAAGGATTTTCTTTTTTTAACTTATTCCCCTGTAACAAATTTTACTGATGAAGACACAATAATAAATATTCAGCTTTTAAAATCAAAAATTGAAAAGCTGTCTTGGGTCGATAGCGTTATTTCTATTATAGACGTCCCATTATTAAAAAGTAGTGATGAGCCTTTAATGGAAAGATTAAAGAATTATAAAACTCTTTCTTATCCCAATCTTGATAAAGATCGAGGTTTCCAAGAGATAATCA
Source organism: uncultured Pelagibacteraceae bacterium (assembly GCA_902561155.1). Taxonomy (GTDB): domain Bacteria; phylum Pseudomonadota; class Alphaproteobacteria; order Pelagibacterales; family Pelagibacteraceae; genus Pelagilacustribacter. The sequence goes on along the minus strand of CACEOY010000002.1, from coordinate 139,104 downwards.
ACAGCCCAATATATAGAGATTATGTAATTAGTAAGGACGGTAAAACTTCTGGGGTGGTAATTTATTTGAAAAAAGATGAAAGGCTTGATGAATATATAAAATTAAAAGAAAAATATTTTTTTGAAAGAAAAGAAAAAAAAAAATATAAAGAATTTTTAAAAGAATACGAAAATTATAAAAACTTATATAATAAAAGAAATAATCAAAATATTTCAGAAATAAGAGAAATCATAAATAAATATGGGGAGAATGCTAAAATTTATTTAGGAGGTATTCCTATGATAGCTGACGACATGATGAGTTATATAAAAAGTGATATTTTAGTTTTTGGTATTGGTGTTTTTTTCTTTATTATCTTAACTCTTTGGTTCATATTTAGAAATATAAAATGGGTTATGATGCCTTTGTTGGGTTGCGCGACTTCCGTAATTATAATGATAGGTCTTTTAGGTTTGGTTGGATGGAAAGTAACTGTAATATCATCAAACTTTATTGCACTAATGTTAATATTAAATATGGCAATGAACATACACGTGACTGTGAGATTTCTACAATTAAAAAAAGAATATCCTAATTTATCTAAAACAAATGCCATTCTTGAAACATGCAGTAAAATGATATTGCCAATTCTTTATACTGTTTTAACAACTGTTTGTGCCTTCCTATCATTAATTTTTAGTGGAATAAAACCTATTATAGATTTTGGATGGATGATGACTTTGGGATTAATAGTGTCTTTATTAGTTACTTTTCTTCTTTTGCCTTGTCTGCTAAATATTTTTTCTTCGGAAAATGAGATAAGCGTTCAAGACACGGAAAAATCTTTAATTACTAAAATTCTTGGTTCAATTGCAAAAAAAAATAATATTTTGATTTTTGGAACTACACTTGTAATTATTTTTACAAGTATTTTTGGTATATCTAAACTAGAAGTAGAAAACAGTTTCATTAATTATTTTAATAAAGATACTGAAATTTATAAAGGTATGAAAAAAATTGATGAAGACTTAGGTGGAACTACTCCTTTAAATATAATTTTAAAATTTCCTTCAAAACAAAATGAAGAAAAAAAAGATGATGAATTTTCTGAGTGGGATGAAGACGTTGAGAGTAACGAAGATAAGTCAAAATATTGGTTTACAAGAGATAAAATGGATAAAATTTTAAAAGTACACGATTATTTAGATTCTCTACCAGAAATCGGGAAAGTTTTATCGTTTGGTTCAATATTGCGAGTTGCTGAAGATTTGAACGAGAAAAAGTTGCAAAGTTTAGAAATAGCAGTTTTATATAGTAAAATCCCGGAGGAAATAAAAAAAGAAATTATTTCTCCATATATCTCTGTTGAGGATGATGAGGCTAGAGTCAGTGTGAGAATTAGAGACTCATTGGAAGATCTTAGAAGAAATGAATTAATTAAAAAAATTAATAGTGAACTCAATACTAAACTTAATTTAAAAAAAGAAGAATATAAACTTGCAGGTGTTTTAATTTTATTTAATAACTTACTACAAAGTTTGTTTAAATCTCAAATTCTTACACTTGGAATAGTAATATTGGGTATTTTTACTATGTTCATGATATTATTTAGAAATACGATTTTATCTTTAATTGGTGTAGTGCCAAATTTTATAGCTGCTTTTTTTATATTGGGCATAATTGGTTTGATGGAAATTCCTTTAGATATGATGACAATTACAATTGCGGCAATAACTATTGGAATAGCAGTAGATAATAGTATTCATTACATTTATAGATTTAAAGAAGAATTTAAAAAAATCAAAAACTATAAAAAAACACTGGACAGATGTCATAGCACAGTAGGTATTGCAATTTTAAACACTTCGATTACGATAGTTTTTGGTTTTTCAATTTTAGTTTTATCTAACTTTATTCCTACAATTTATTTTGGTGTATTCACTGGAATAGCAATGTTATTAGCCATGATTTCAGTTTTAACTTTACTTCCCAAATTATTATTAATTTATAAACCTTTTGGAAATGAAGCTCAAAATCTTGAAGCATGAGAGATTTATTTGAAAGTTTTGTAAGCAACATAAATTTATTTGACATTTTTGTTTTGATAATTTTTATTTATTGTATTGTACAATGCACTATAAAAGGTTTTTCACTTAGTCTTATTTCTTTTATGAAATGGGTTATTTCTACAATTGTTACAATTATTCTGGTTCCTAAGCTTCAGCCTACTATAAGCGAATATATAGAATCAGAGTTTATTAACAATGTTGGCCTGGGTGTTGCAATATTTATTTTTACTCTTTTTTCAATTATTGTTATTGGAAAAACCTTGGGAAAAGCTGTTACTTGGACTGGAGTTGGATCTATAGACAAAACATTTGGTATGTTATTTGGTGTTTTTAAAGGTTACGTAGTTGCAGTGTGTATATTTTCTATATTAAATTGGTTTTATCCGTTACAAAATTGGGGTATATCAGCAGAAGATGCTATTTCTTTTGACTTAATAAATAAAGGAAGTGAAATTTTAATAGAAGAGTTTCCATCTAGCGAAGATTTCATTGATACAAAGGAAAAAATTGAAAATATTTAAAGCAGACAAATTGAGAGAAGAGTGTGGAGTTTTTGGTATCTCAAATCATGAGGATTCGGCTAGGTTAGTAGCATTAGGATTGCACTCATTGCAACATAGAGGTCAGGAAGGTTGTGGAATTGTCTCTTTTGACGGTAAAAGTTTTCACTCTGAAAAACGTCAAGGATTAGTTGGTGACCATTTTACAAATATTGAAACATTAAAAAAATTGCCAGGTAATTCAGCTATTGGCCATAATAGATATTCTACTACTGGTGAAACATCTTTAAGAAATATTCAACCTTTCTTTGCCGATTTATATCATGGTGGTTTAAGTATTGCACATAATGGAAATTTAACTAACGCAATTACATTAAGAAACGATTTAGTTAAAAATGGATCAATTTTTAGAACTACAAGCGATACTGAAACAATTGTGCAGTTAATTGCTCAATCAAATAGAGAAAAGATATTAGACAAAATTACAGAAACTCTTTTTAAAATTCAAGGTGGTTATGCGCTAGTAATACTTACAAATAAAAAGTTGATTGGAATAAGAGATCCTTTGGGAATAAGACCTTTGGTAATTGGAAAATTAGGCAATTCTTTTATATTTGCCTCTGAAACTTGTGCATTAGATATTGTGGATGCTAAATTTATTAGAGAAGTTGAAAATGGAGAAATTGTTGTGATAGAGAATAATGAAATAAAAAGTTTTAAACCCTTTAATAAAATTAAGTCAAGACCATGTGTGTTCGAGTATATTTATTTTGCCAGACCAGATAGTATACTAAGTGGGGAGTGTGCTTATGAATATCGCAAAAGACTAGGTGAAGAACTAGCTAATGAGGACAAAGTAGAGGCAGATATAATTGTTCCAGTCCCAGACTCTGGTGTTCCAGCAGCAATAGGATACTCCCAATCCTCAAAAATAAAATTTGAGTTAGGTCTAATAAGGAATCATTATGTTGGTAGAACTTTCATTGAACCAACGCAAAATATAAGAAGTTTTGGAGTAAAACTTAAATTAAGTTCTACAAAAAGCATTTTAAAAAATAAATCTGTAGTTTTAATTGATGACTCTTTGGTTCGAGGTACAACATGTAATAAAATTGTTAAAATGTTATATAAAGCTGGAGCGAAAGAAGTCCACGTTAGAATTGCTTGCCCAGAAATTAAGTATCCTGATTTTTATGGGGTGGATATGCCCACAAAAAAAGAATTATTATCTAGTAATAAAACTAAAACTGAAATCTGTGATTTTTTAGGTGCAGCAAGCTGTAATTTCTTGAGTATAGATGGTTTGTATAAAGCCTTGTTAAAGGAAAAAAGAAACAATAGTTATCCTCAATTTAGCGATCATTATTTTACTGGAGACTATCCAATAAAAGCTTTGGATAAATTAGGGAACGAAAAAATTACTCAACTTTCACTATTAAGCAATAAATCTAGCTCTTAGTTAACTTTATAAATTATATTAGATTTATTTATAAATACCATTTCTTTTTCATAAAAAATAACATCACTTGATATGTCGAAAGAATTCTTTCTTATAGAGTTAACATTAATAATTTTTTGAAGATTTAATTCAATAAAATAAGAATTATCAGAAATTAATAATAATTTGTTATTAGTCAAATAAATATAATCAATTTTTTTAATTTTTCTTTTTAAATTTTTTTTAAATTCGTTTGTTATCAAAGAACTTATAGTTTTTGAAAATTTTATTTGTCCTGTATTTTTATTAATGAGTATTAAATTGTTGTCTTTGTTAACGGTAAAAATCGTATTTCCCGAAATGATAGGAGGTAAATTTGTTTCTATATTTAAATCCCAGATTTTTGTACCATTTAAATTAATCAATGAAATATTATTTTTATTAGAAATTAATATTTTATCGTTTAAAACAGTAATTGGATTTCCCTCATAAGTTATCTCGCTTTCTTGTTTAAAATTTATAATCCAATTAATACTTTTGTTATTAATAAAACTCAAAGAGTATAATACTCCACTTGTTGACATAAACAATAAATTATTATTTTTGTCTACTGCAAGGTTGCTTTCAAATTTAGATACTGCTCTAGAAGGTTCAGTGTAGAATTCGTCAATTTTATTTCCGTTCAAGACGTTAATTAAAATTATTTTATTTTTTTCATCCGACAAAAATAATGTTTCATTAATTATTTTTAAATTTGACCTAAATGGAATTAAAAAATTTTTTGCCCAAATAATTTTTTTTTGCTTATAATCAATTGAATATACGTAGCCAAAATTATCAACAGCAATGATATAATTTTCTTTTACTAAAAGTTTAATCTCTTTTTTAAACTTTTTTATTTTTTTTTTATAAAAATTATATCTAAAAAGTAACTTATTTTCTTTTAAAGAAAAAACTCCTATATTTCCCTTCGAGTCTGAGAAAAATAAATTATTATTGTATATTAAAATATTTTTATTAACCTTTGCTTTGGAAATTTTTGAGAGTTTTTGATAATTACCCTCATTTAAAAATGATACATTGTTTATATTGTTTGATTTATTCTGATATTTTTGATTCCATTCGATATATCTTTTGGGCTTATCGATTTCAATTGTTTGTTCAGGTATTAAGTTTATTTCATTAATAACATTATTTTGTTTTTTAAAAATATATTCTGCATTTTGTAAAGTTTTATTTTCTTTATTAACTATCTGGTCACTTCCAGTCCAAATTCTAGTTTTGTTATCAAAAGAGCAATTATTAATTAAAAGAAGAGAAATCAATAGATAATTAATTTTTTTCATTCTTTTATAATATTTTCAAATTCAGTAGCTTTTTTAAATTCACCTTTGGACAAGTAATATTTTTTTATATAGTCTGATATAGTTCCTTTCCATAAAGAATTTGACTTTAAAATTGGTTTCAAATTACTTAAAAGTTCGTTTTCCTCAATATTGTCACCAATAAAAACTACCTTTTTAAAAATAAATAAATTTTTTGTTTCGGTATCTAGTTTATTATTAGAAATAATTTTATCAAAGTAGAACAGGACTTTTTTCCTATCTTTAATTAATTTGTTGTCAATTATAAGATTTAATGCTGAAGGTGAGTAAAATTTATTTTTTTTTAAAATTAGTTCTTCCAATATCTTCAATGCTTTGGTCGAGTTATTTTTTTCAATAAGAATTTTAGCGCTATTGTATTTTTCAGATATTTCATTAAGTTGTTTTTTTTTAAATTCATTAATAATTATTAAAGCAAAAATTAAAAAAATTACTGTTACAACAATAAAAACTAGTTTTTTTTTATTATTGTTATAAAATTCATTTAAATTCAACTTAGGTTTTTTTATAATTTCGTCACTCATTATCAAAAGCTATTTTTTCCTAATGGAAATTTATTTATTTTTACTTCCTTATGAAATTGTTTTATTGCTTTATCAATAGTTTTTTGTAAATTAGCGTATTTTTTTACGAATTTAGGATAAAAACCGCTTAAACCTAACATGTCATCAGTAACTAAAATTTGCCCGTCACACATATTTGAAGATCCAATTCCTATTGTAGGAATTTTTAAAGATTTAGTTATTTTTTGAGCTGTTTTTTTTTCTATACATTCTAAAACTATAGAAAATGCGCCAGCTTTTTCAATTTTTTTTGCATTTTTTAATAAATTATTTTGTTCAATTTTATTTTTGCCTTCAACTTTAAATTTTTTTTTAAATTGGGGAGTGTAACCAATATGGCCCATTACATTTATTTTGGATTTTGTGAAAGCTTTGACAACATTTAAATTATGTCGGTTATTTTCAATTTTTATTGCATCACATTTGGTTTCTCTTAATATTTTTTTTGCATTTTTTATAGCTTGTTTTGGGGTAGTGTAACTATTCTTGGGCATGTCAACGACGACTAAAGATTTGTTTGCTCCGAGAACCGCAGATTTGGCATGATTAATCATAGTTTGTAATTTTAACTCATGTGTTGTCTTGCTTCCATATAATACATTTGCTAAAGAATCCCCTACTAAAATTAAATCACAATATTTATCTAAAATTTTTGATATTGATTTTGAATAAGAGGTTAAACAAACAATTTTTCTTTTGTTTTTTTTTTTTAAAAATTTTTTTATTTTTACTTTCATTATTCTAGTTCAATCGTACTTGGCGGTTTCGAGGTTATATCATAAACTACTCTGTTGATACCTGAAACTCCATTTATAATTTTATTTGATATTTGGCTCAAATATTCATTATTAAAATTATATTTAGCTGCAGTCATTCCATCTTCAGACGTCACAGCTCTTAAAACACATGTGTATTCAAATGTCCGGGTGTCACCCATTACGCCTACAGTTTTGACTGGTAGCAAAGCTGCATATGCTTGCCAAATATTGTTATAAAGATTGTTTTGAATTAAACTATTAATAAATATTTCGTCAGCATTTTGTAAAATTTTTATTTTCCTGTCAGTGATTTTTCCTACAATTCTTATAGCCAAACCAGGTCCTGGAAATGGATGTTTTTTTAAAATTGTAGAGTCTAAACCTAAAGATTTTCCTAACTTTCTTACTTCATCTTTAAACAATTCACTTAACGGTTCTATTAGTTTTAATTTCATTTTTTTTGGCAAACCACCAACATTATGATGAGACTTAATTTTTGAAGACTTACTACCAGTCGATGATTTACTTTCAATAATATCTGGATAAAGAGTTCCTTGCGCAAGATATTTAACGTTTTTAAATTTTTTTGCTTCTTTTTCAAATATATTTATAAATAAATTTCCAATTATTTTTCTCTTTTTTTCAGGATCAACTACATTTTTAAGTTTCTTATAAAAAATTTTTTTTGAATTAATTAATTTTATATTAAGTTTATATTTATTTTTGAAAAGTTTATAAGATTGTTTAAATTCATTTTTTCTTAAAAGTCCCGTATCAACCATTATACATTTTAGGTTTTTTTTTATTGCTTTATTAACAAGAAGTGCAACTACACTACTATCAACACCTCCGGATAGAGCACATATGACCTTATCTTTTTTAATTTTTTTCGTTAAATCAGAAATTATTCTATTTTTTTCAATTCCTATCATCCAATTTTTTTTAATCTTACAAATATTTAAAACAAAATTTTTGATTACTTTGAAACCCTTTTTAGTGTGAGTCACTTCTGGGTGAAATTGTATACCGTAAATTTTTTTTTTTTGATTTTGAATAGCTGTATACTTTGAGCTGTCTGTAGAAGCTAGATTCTCAAAACCTCTTGGAATTTTAATTACTGCGTCTTGGTGACTCATCCAAACACTAGTTTTTTTATTAGTAAAAAAATCTTTAAATAAAGGTGATTTTGACCTTTCAAATAAAATTGCTTCACCAAATTCTCTTTTTTTTTGAGATTTTTTAATTCTTCCTCCAAATACTTTTGCTATCAGTTGTAAACCATAACAAATTCCTAATATGGGAATATTTTTTTCAAATATACTTTTAGATATTGAAGGGTATGTTTTTTGAGTTACTGTAGATGGGCCACCAGATAAAATAATGCCTTTAATATCTTTAAAATTCGTAACTTTTTTAAAATCTTTTAGATTGATAATTTCGCAGTAAATCTTTAATTCTCTAATTCGTCTGGCTATAAGTTTTGTCACTTGAGAGCCAAAATCTATAATAATAATTTTTTTTTTCTTTTTTAAAAAGTTCTTGGTTGACATCTATTTTTTTAGCAGTGTATTTAATTTTTTTTCTAAATCAGATGTTTCTTGACATAATTTTTTGCAAACTTTTTTTAAATTTTTTATTAAATTTTTCGTCTCTGTATAATTTGATTTTCTGATTTTTAAAAAAGCTAAGTTTAAAATAGCCTCCTCGTTTTTTGGATTTAATAATATTACAGTATTTAAATTTTTCTCCTCTTGATTATCATCTTTTTTGAATTTATGTATTTTCGCTAAATATAAATATGAATTTTCGTTTTTAGGATTGAAAACTATGTCCTTTTCAAATTTAAATTTTGCTAAATCATATTTTTTTTTATCAAAAAGGTTTTTTCCTTTTTCAAAATTACTAATTTCAGCGTGAATATTTGAAAAGGTAAAAGTAAGTATTACAATAGTTATATATTTAAAATAATTCATAATTTAAAGTTTGTTGTGCTTTTAATTGTTTCAACACTATGAACCATACTCTCGTAAAATCCAGCTTTAGTTATTTTAATAAACTTTGACTTGTTTCTCACTTCCTCAATTTTTTGAGCACCAATATAACCCATGGATGATCTTAATCCACCTTGTAATTGATAAATTATTTTAGACACTTTTCCCTTAAATAGTACACGACTTTCAACTCCTTCTGGTACAAATTTAGATTTATCCTTAAAATTTTTTTGAAAGTATCTTTCAGAAGATCCGGATGACATAGCTCCAATTGAGCCCATTCCTCTATATAATTTATAAAATTTATTTTTTAGTTTTAATATTTTTCCTGGGCTTTCTTCTGTTCCAGCAAATATTGACCCCATCATGATTGCATCGGCACCAGCTGCAATAGCTTTTATTATATCTCCTGAAAATTTAATTCCTCCGTCAGAAATAATTTTAATCTTTTTTTTTTTTACGGCTTTTTTAACATTTAAAAGTGCTGTAATTTGAGGCACGCCAATTCCAGCCACCATTCTTGTTGTACAAATTGATCCTGGTCCAATACCGACCTTTAATATGTCTGCTCCAGAATTGTAAAGCATTTTTGCTGCATTTCCGGTAGCAATATTTCCGACACAAAGTGTAACTTTTTTGTTAAATTTTTTTATCTTATTTAAAATTTTTATCACATTTACACTGTGACCATGAGCAGTATCAACTACTATCATGTCTGCGCCACTATCAATTAAATTTTTTGCTCTTACTAGTTCATTTTGGGAAGTTCCTATAGCTGCTCCAACTTGAAAATTTAAATTTTTTACTTTTTTGATCTCCTTACATTGTTTTTTTATTTCTAAATTTCTGTGTATTACACCAATTCCACCACTTTTTGCCATAGCTATTGCCATTTTTGATTCGGTGACAGTATCCATAGCTGATGATAAAAACGGGAGTTTTAAATTAATAGTTTTTGATAAATTAACGTTTAAATTCGTATTTGCTGGCACAATAGAGGAATATTGAGGTAAAAGTAAAACATCATCAAATGTGAGTGCCTCTTTTATTGTTTCCATATACACTTATATACAATTTTATAAATTTATAAAGTCCTAATTCCCGCACAGTGTATATAAGTCTCTTTTGAATAACCTCTGCTAGACTCAGGTTTAAAAAAATTTACTTCGCGAAATTTACTTTTTGCCAAATTTTTAACATTTAAGAAATCTTGACCATTAAAAAGCTTTGAGATGACTACCCCACTCTCCTTTAAAACTAAACTGGAAAATTCAATTACCTCAGCACACAGAGCGTTTGTTCTTATACAATCAAGGTCCTTATTGCCTGTAGTGTCTGCAGCCATATCTGACACAAGTAAATCGGCCTTATTTTTAAGTTTTTTCAATATTTTTTCTTTTGACTCTTCCTTTAGAAAATCACAACATAAAAAATCTACGCCTTCAATCTGTTCCATTTTTTTTATGTCTACAGATATAATTTTACAATTTTTTAAATTTTTTTTAAGCATCTGTGACCATCCCCCTGGATAGCTGCCTAGATCAATGACTGTTTGACAATTTGAGAACAGTTTGAATTTTTTATTTAATTCTAGAAGTTTAAATGCTGACCTAGATCTTAAACCGGAACTTTTTGCTTGTTTAAAATATTGATCTCTGTGTTGTTCAATTATCCAATTTTTTGAACTTTTGTTTTTTCTCATTAAAGAATATCTTCATGTTCATCCTCAGAATTGTCCATTTGAACTGATTTCTTGTTGTTTAGGTACGTAACGCAAGCCAATGGTATTGATAGAATATAAAATAAGATAAAAACTAATAAAGTTTCAAAAGTAAAAAACATTAATGTTACTAAAGAAACTCCTATTCCTAACAGAATAAATACTGTTAAGGTTGGTTTAATTTTAATATTTTTAAATGAATATGTTGGTACTTTGCTAATCAATAATATAGCTATACATAATGTGAATAAAGGTACAAAATAATTTTTAGTTATTATAAAATTTACTTCCGTAAGTTCTAAAACTAAAGGAGATAAAATTAACAAAGCACCGATTGGAGAAGGTACACCCTCAAAATAATTTTGCTTCCATGACTCTTCAGATTTAAATTTCGTTAAATTAAATCTTGCTAATCTAAGCACACAACAAACAGAGTATATTAAAGTAATTGCCCATCCTATTTTTCCGTATTTATTGAGTTCCCAAAAATAAATTATAAAAGCAGGAGCTATTCCAAAACTTACAAAGTCAGTTAAAGAGTCTAGTTCTTTTCCAAAATCCGATGTGCCTTTAATCAGTCTTGCGATTCTACCATCCAAAGCATCAAGAATTGCTGCTAAAGTGATAAAAATCACCGCCATATTAAAATTTAAATCAAGAGAAAACTTGATCGAACTTATGCCTAAACATACTCCGGCAATAGTTAAAATATTGGGTAAAATATATCTCGATTTTTTTGACTCAACTATTTTAAATTTTTTTTGTTCCATTACTCTCTTGCCAACAAACTTTCTCCTGCAACTACATTTTGTCCTGGTTTTGTCAATATTTTTTTATTTTTAAAGAAAATGTCTACTCTACTTCCGAATCTGATCATTCCTATTCTATCACCTTGTTTTAAATTTTGTTCTTTGCTTACTTCACAAATGATTCTTCTCGCAATTAATCCAGCAATTTGAACTATAATAATCTCCTCTCCCTTTATTGACAAAATTTTATAGTAGTTTCTTTCGTTTTCTTTACTTGCCTTGTCTAATGAAGCATTAAAAAATTTTCCCGGTTTATAGAAAATTTCTTCTACTTTTCCTTCGATTGGAGTTCTATTGACGTGGCAATTGAATACATTCATAAATATACTTATTCTTGTGTACTTATTATTTTCTAATCCTAATTCTTCTGGACCATTAATTTCAGAAATGTCAGTGACTAGTCCATCAGCAGGACTAACCAAGTAGGAATTGTCGTTAATCGCTACTCGATCTGGGTCTCTAAAAAAATAGTAAACCCATACCGTTATTAACAGCATTATAAATGTTAGAAAATTTGAGAAAAGCCAAACAATAAAGGTTATTATTATTGAAATGGCTAAAAATTTATAGCCCTCTTTATGCAGTTTTGGAAAAATGTTGTCCATCATAATTGTCAATAAAGTTTGATAATTTCTACTAATATGTATAAAAATCTCACATAATCAAATTATTTTTATGGCAAAAATTAAGGTTAAAAATCCAATAGTTGAGCTAGATGGCGATGAAATGACTAGGATAATATGGTCATTTATTAAGAAAAAACTAATCGAGCCCTATCTTGAATTAAATATTAAATATTTTGATTTAGGAATAGAAAGTAGAGACAAAACGTCTGATCAAATAACTGTTGATTGTGCAAATGCGATTAAAGAATTTGGGGTGGGTATTAAATGTGCGACTATCACTCCTGATGAGGCAAGAGTAGAAGAGTTTAAATTAAAAAAAATGTGGAGGTCGCCGAATGGTACAATTCGAAACATACTTGGTGGTACCGTTTTCAGAGAACCAATTATTTGTGAAAATGTACCAAAATTAGTTCCAGGTTGGACTAATCCAATTATAATCGGCAGACACGCTTTTGGAGATCAATACAAAGCAACAGATTTTATTGTTCCTGGTAAAGGAAAGTTAGAAATGAAATGGACATCTGTTGATGGAAAACAAAAAAAAGAATTTGAGGTATTTAATTTCCCAAGCTCGGGAGTTGCCTTATCAATGTATAATTTAGATCAATCTATTAAAGACTTTGCGAGAGCTTGTATGAATTACGGTCTTCAAAGAAACTTTCCTGTTTATATGTCTACTAAGAATACAATTCTAAAAGGTTACGATGGAAGATTTAAGGACTTGTTTCAAGAAATTTTTGATAAAGAATTCAAAGAAAAATTTCAAAAAGCAAAATTAACCTACGAGCACAGATTAATAGACGATATGGTAGCATGTGCAATGAAATGGAATGGTGGTTATGTTTGGGCTTGTAAGAACTATGATGGAGACGTGCAATCTGACACTGTCGCTCAAGGATTTGGTTCATTGGGTTTAATGACTAGTGTTTTAATGACTCCTGATGGAAAAACGGTAGAGTCAGAAGCGGCACACGGTACAGTTACTAGGCATTATAGAATGCATCAACAAGGAAAAGAGACGTCAACGAATCCAATTGCATCAATATTTGCTTGGACTAGAGGTTTAGCGCATAGAGGAAAGCTCGACAATAATGATGAATTAATTAAATTTTCTAAAAGTTTAGAAGAAGTCTGTATTAATACAGTTGAAAGTGGTTCAATGACAAAAGATTTAGCGATATTGATCGACAAATCTACAAAGTATTTAACTACAAACCAGTTTTTAGAAACCATTGATAGTAATCTGAAGAAAAAACTTAACTAATAGTTTTTGATATTTCTTTAAAAGCTTCCTCAACTTTATTTTTATCTACTCCTCCAGCTTGAGCAAAATCTTTTCGCCCTCCACCACCTTTTCCGCCTAAAGTCTCAGACGCAATTTTTACTAAATTTACTGCGTCATACTTTGAGGTAAGGTCTTTAGAAACACCTACAGCCACACCAACTTTATCTTCAAAAGTTGAAATACAAATTATAATTCCAGAATCAATTTCTTTCTTACCTTGATCAATTATACCCCTTAGTTCTTTTGGTGGAAAATCTTTTAATAATTGCTCTCTTATTTTTATTTTACCTATTTGTCTCTCTATAATTATATTTTTACTTTTATCTTTTTTGATATTTTCAATTTTAACCAGACTCAATTGCTTGCTTAAATTTTTTAAGTTCTCAGATAAATTTAATTTATTACTGTAATCTGGTTTTATTTTGAAAAATTTAAGTTCTTTTTTTATAGTCTCAATATCTTCGTTTAAACTCTTTTCTTTTAAAGACTTGTTTTGTTTTAAAGAATTTTCGTGTTTCTTTAATTGCTTGTCTCTTAAAGCCTCTACTCTTCGTACTCCTGAGGCAATTGATGACTGACTAATAACTTTAAACTTTCCAACCTCTTTTGTATTTTTAACATGGGTGCCGCCACATAACTCAGTTGAGAAAAAACCATTATTTTCTTTCCCCATAAATACTACCCTTACTTCTTCTCCGTATTTTTCACCAAATAGAGCTAGTGCACCCATTTTTACCGCTTCTTTTGGTGTCATAATTCTTGTTTGAACATCGCTGCCACCATCAACTATTTCATTTACTATTTCATTAATTTTTGTCATCTCATCTTCATTAATTGGTTTGTTGTGACTAAAATCAAATCTTAATCTCTCTGGTGAAACTAAAGAACCTTTCTGAGTAACATGTTTTCCAAGAGTCCTTCTTAAAGACTCATGTAACAAATGTGTAGCTGAGTGATTAGCTTTGGAATTATTTCTTTTTTCAATATCTATTTCTAAATTTACACTTTGTCCTACTTTAATTTTTCCTTTTTTAATATCTCCTGAGTGAACAAATAGATCTCCCATTTTTTTTTGAGTATCTATTATATTTATTTCGCACCCAGAGGTGTAAATTATGCCTTGATCTCCTACTTGACCACCTGACTCACCGTAAAAAGGTGTTTGATTTGTTATAATTTCAATTTTATCTCCAGCACTTGCATTTTCAACAAATTTATTATCTTTTGATAATTTTAAAACTACTCCTTCAGCTTTATCAAATTCATAACCTAAAAATTCTGTTGGTTTTAATTCTTCTCTAATTTTAAACCATCTTTCTTCGATAAATTTGTCTCCAGATCCTTTCCAATTTGCTCTTGCTAAAGCTTTACTTTTTTCCATTTCTTTTTCAAACGAAGAACTATCTACTTTAATATTTTTTGTTCGTAAAATATCTGCAGTTAAGTCAACCGGGAAACCATAGGTATCATACAATTTAAAAGCTATTGATCCTGGAAGAATATTATTTTTAACTTGGGACAAATTTTCATCAAGAATTTTCATTCCTCTTTCAAGAAGAGAGGAAAACTTTTCCTCCTCATTTTGTAAAGTTTCAATTATAAGATCTTTACCATTTGTTAATTCAGGATAGCTGTTTTTCATCTCATTTAACAAAACATTAAAAAGTTTATGAAAAAGAGGTGATTTACTTCCAAGAGAATGAGCGTGCCTCATACCTCTTCGCATTATTCTCCTTAAAACATAGCCTCGACCTTCGTTTGAAGGCAAAATTCCCTCAGCAATTAAAAAACTACTTGCTCTAAGATGATCAGCAATAACTCTATGACTAGCTATAGTTTTCTCATTAATTGAAGTTTTAGTTATTTCTGATGATGATGCCATAATTTTTTTAAAATGATCTATTTCATAATTATCGTGTGTGCCTTGAAGCACAGCAGTCATTCTCTCAAGACCCATGCCTGTATCAACAGAAGGTTTAGGGAGATTAATTCTTTTTTTTTTAGAAATTTGTTCGTATTGCATAAAGACTAGATTCCATATCTCAATAAATCTATCTCCATCTTGTTCTGGGCTGCCAGGTGGTCCTCCTTTTAATTTTTCTCCATGGTCATAAAAAATTTCAGAACATGGTCCACACGGTCCGGTGTCACCCATTGACCAAAAGTTGTCTGCTGTTGAAATTCTTATTATTTTATTTTCATTCAGCCCAGCTATTTTTTTCCATAAATTAAAAGACTCCTCATCTTCGTGAAAAACAGTCACAGAAAGTTTGTCTCTAGGTAGTTTAAAATCTTTTGTTAATAAATTCCAAGCATGATGTATTGCTTGCTCTTTAAAATAATCACCAAATGAAAAATTTCCTAGCATCTCAAAAAATGTATGATGTCTTGGGGTGTAACCTACGTTTTCAAGATCATTATGTTTCCCACCTGCCCTTACACATTTTTGTGATGTTGTTGCTGTTTTATATGGTCTTTTTTCTAGTCCGGTGAAAACATTTTTAAATTGTACCATTCCAGAATTAGTAAACATTAAAGTCGGATCGTTGTTAGGCACAAGATTGCTTGAGTCCACTATTTGATGATTATTTTTCTTAAAATACTCTAAAAACTTTTTTCTTACATCTGTAAGTAAAATTTGGCTCATACTTTATTAAATACAGATATTTTTAATGTTGTCTACAAAAGAGATTAGCCTGTTTTTTGCTTTCCATTGTCGACAACTAAGCAAATTTCTGATTTCGTAAGAAATCTTTGGCCAGTTCCATTATCTAGTGAAAACATTCCACCTATCCCCTTGACTGCATCTATCGTTAAGTCAGTATGTTTCCATTTTTCATATTGATCGCCATTCATATAAAAAGGTACACCGCCTATTTCACCTAATTTTATGTCGTTATCTCCTAAAGGAAATTCTCCCTCTTTAAAACACATCGGAGCACTGCCATCGCAACAGCCTCCTGATTGATGAAACATTAATTTTTTACCATATTTTTCTTGTAGTTTTGATAGCAAACTTAATGCTGCATGTGTGGCTGATACTTTCATTTTTTGTGTCCGGCCCATGATTTAGAATCACGGGCCAGTATATATTATTGGTTAAAAGAAGCCCAATTTTTTCTCAGCATAAGAAACGTGTAAGTTCTTATTCTGTCTATAATGATTAAGCATCATTTTGTGTGTCTCTCTACCTACGCCTGACTGTTTATAACCGCCAAATGGTGAATGTGCTGGATAAGCGTGATAACAATTAGTCCACACTATACCTGCTTGTATCGCTCTTCCCATTCTATAAGCAATATTACCATTTCGAGTCCAAACACCTGCGCCTAAACCGTAAAGAGTATCATTCGCGATTTTTAACGCGTCTGCTTCATCTTTAAATTTAATAACAGAAACAACTGGTCCAAAAATTTCTTCTTGAGAAATTCTCATATTATTTTTAGCTTCAAAAATAGTTGGTTGAATATAATTTCCTTTTTCCAATCCACTATTTAATTTAGCCTGAGATCCCCCAGTAAGAACCTTTGCGCCCTCTTTTTTCCCTAGGTCAAGGTAAGATTTAATCTTCTCCACTTGTTCTACAGAAGCTTGTGCCCCAATCATAGTTTCCATTTTTAAAGGATTGTCCTGAACAACCGCTTTAGTTCTTTTAATACATCTTTCCATGAATTTATCATAAATAGACTCTTGAACTAATGCTCTACTCGGGCAAGTACAAACCTCACCCTGGTTTAAATTGAACATTACAAAACCTTCAACACATTTATCTAAGAAATCATCATCTTTTTCCATAATGTCTTCGAAGAAAATATTTGGAGATTTTCCGCCTAATTCCAAAGTTATAGGAATTATGTTTTGTGCAGCATATTGCATGATCAATCTACCTGTTGTTGTTTCTCCAGTAAAAGCTACTTTAGCTACTCTTTTAGAGGACGCTAAAGGTTTCCCTGCTTCTAGTCCGAAACCGCTTACGATGTTAACCACACCCGGAGGTAATAAATCTCCAATTAGTTCCATCATAACCATGATTGATGCCGGTGTTTGTTCAGCTGGTTTTAAAACCGAACAATTACCCGCCGCTAAAGCTGGTGCTAATTTCCATGTCGCCATTAATAATGGAAAATTCCACGGAACTATTTGACCAACCACACCAAGAGGCTCAGGAATATTATATGAATATTGAGAATTGCTAATTTCTGCTACAGAACCTTCTTCTGCTCTGATTACTCCAGCAAAATATCTCCAGTGATCAATCACCAAAGGTAAATCTGCTGCCATACATTCCCTGATTGGTTTGCCATTATCTAAACATTCAGCTGTTGCTAATAAATTTAGATTTTTTTCCAATACATCAGCTATTTTATACAAGATGTTTGATCTTGTTGTGATGTCTGTTTTTCCCCACTCTTTAAAAGCTGCGTGAGCTGCATCTAATGCTGCCTCCACATCTTTTTCGTTTGATCGTGCTACAGAACAGATTATCTCATTAGAAATCGGGCTAGGATTATCAAAGTATTTTCCCGATTTAGGTTCAACGAATTTTCCATTTATATAATTACCGTATTTAGTTTTAAATGGAAATTTAACCTTTAAATGAGAGGTATCTAGAGCTGCAGATACTTTTGAGCTTTTAGCTTGTTGTGTGCTCATTTCCCCTCCTTGTTATTTATTAATTAAACCCAATATTGACAGACATGTACAGACTTAATTGATAATTATTTTTAATTACACTTTGAGGTTGATTCAATTTTAAGTTGTCTAAAATTTCATGGGAAACGAAGATAGGGGGTCAATGACCCCCTTAATTTTGAAGATGACTATTTATCTTCGTCTTTGCTAATCTTTTCTTTAGGTGATGGATTGCCTTCTAACTCTTTGGCTATCGCTCCAGCCTTTTCTCTTACGGCTTTTTCTATTTCTTCAGCAACATTCGGATTTTTTTCTAAATATAATTTGGCATTCTCTTTACCTTGCCCAATTTTTTCACCTTTATACGCGTACCAGGCACCTGACTTCTCAATGATGTCTGCTTTTGCACCTAAGTCGATTAATTCACCATTTTTACTGATACCTTTTCCATACATCAAATCGAACTCTACAACCTTAAAAGGAGGAGCTACCTTATTTTTGATAACTTTCACTCTAGTCGTGTTTCCAATAATTTGATCCTTGTCTTTTATGGCACCAATTCTTCTAATATCCATTCTAACAGAAGAATAAAATTTTAACGCATTTCCACCTGATGTAGTTTCTGGATTTCCAAACATGACTCCTATTTTCATTCTAATTTGGTTTATGAAAATTACCATCGTGTTTGACTTTGCTACTGAACCAGTAATTTTTCTTAATGCCTGGCTCATTAGTCTCGATTGCAGGCCTACATGATGATCTCCCATTTCGCCTTCTAATTCTGCTTTCGGTGTTAAAGCTGCTACAGAGTCTATTACAAGCACTGAGACAGAACCTGATTTAATTAAGGTATCAGTTATTTCTAAAGCTTGCTCGCCTGTATCAGGTTGAGAAATTAATAATTCATCGGTTTTAACTCCTAGCTTTTTTGCATAAGCAGGATCCATTGCATGCTCAGCATCAACAAAAGCACATATTCCTCCGGCTTTTTGAGCTTCAGCTACCACCTGTAAAGCTAAGGTTGTTTTACCTGAAGACTCTGGACCGTAAATTTCTATTATTCTTCCTTTTGGCAGTCCTCCGATGCCTAATGCTAAATCAAGGCTTAAAGAACCAGTCGAGATTGCCTCTACGTCTAAAGCCTCTTGTTGACCAAGTCTCATTACTGAGCCTTTACCAAAATTTTGGTCAATTTGGCTTATTGCTGCTTCTAAAGACTTGTTTTTTTCCTTTGTTTCTTGAGTTTTTTTGTTGTCCGACTTAACAACTTTCAAATTATTTTTTGTCATTTTATATCCTTTTTTGTTCTTCGAATCGTTAATATAAATGTACACATTTTGTTCTTTTTATCAAGTAAATAAAAATTATAACTTTTCTTAAGTTTTAAGGAGTTCTGAAGGCCCTTAGGTCTAATCCCCCGATTTGGCTAAGTAATCTTAATTTTGAGATTATAAGGTCCTTTTTTGCTTCCGCGTAGGAAATTCTAGCTTCTAAAAGTAAGCTTCTTGATTGAATAACGTCAAGAGTGGTTCTTGTGTTCCCTGAGTCATATTCTAAGGTTATACCTTCATTAGCAATCTCAGCAGCTTTTAATTGAGCCTCTGTAGAAGTTAAAACACTTTCAGCAGATTGATAAAAAGACCAAGAGTTTGATGTTTGAGTTTTTATCTCATTTTCTTTATCAGCTAGTAAAAGAGCATTTTGCTCTTTTTTGTGTTTAAATTTTTTAATTGAAGAAAAATTTTTACCCCCTTGTATTATTGGCCAAGAAACAGTTGCTTTTACGGTTTCTTGCTCGTCCTCATCAACAGTAGCGCTTAAGTCTTTATTTTCAGTTTTTGAGTAGTTGAGAGTTGCAGAGGGTGATAGTTTCGCTTTTTCCACGCTTAGTTCTTTTTCCGAAATTGCAAGATTAATCCTTGCTATTGCAAGGCTAGGATTATTTAAGCTTGAAAGTTCTAAAGCGCTTTTTAAAGTTTGGGGCATAAAAAAAGAGATTTCAAAATAATCATTAAAACTTTTAGGGGCTTTAATTCTGTTAATTTTCTCAAACTCAGCTAGTGCTGATATATATTCAGTATCGGCTTTAATAAAATTAGCTTGAGCTCCAGCTAATGAGGACTCTGACTGAGCTAAATCCGTCAAACTAATTTCTCCTTTTTGCAGCCTAGATTTATCAGATTCCACTTGACGTTCAAATAAATCAACATTGGCTAAATTAAAATCTTTACTTTTTCTTTTAAATATCAAATCATAATAAGCTGATATTGAATTTTGAATAGTATCTTGTTCAACAATCTTATATTCATTTTGAGCTTTCTCAAATTCCAATCTTGATTTTTTGAGGTTATTGAAACCTTGAAATCCTTGAAAAATTTTTTGATCCACTGAAATTTTCTTAGTTTCAGTATTTCTTTTTGTGTTAGCTGATGGAGATCCAGATTGATCTACGATATTTGAAGTTTCAGTACTTGTTTGGGAACCAGAAATCGTTAGACTAGGTAGAAACTCACTTATTGAAATATTTTCGTTTTCTTTAATAGCTTTTAAGTTTTCTCTTTCTGCATTTAACTTTGGATTATTTTTTAAAGCATACTCAACATAAAAAATTGCATTATTGTCTGCTAATAAATTATTAAATTGAAATATTGCAAAAAAAATTATTAGTTTTTTATACATTTAAAATTTTATTGATCTAATTTTATGTCTTTTATCTAAAAAAATAACAAAGTCGTTATCTTGATAGCTCTTCAACATATTTTTTGTTAATCTCTCATAAAACATAATAAATCTTTCTATTTGCTTTTTACTCATAGTTCTCTTTTTTTTTGACCTCAATCTCAACTTTTTTTCCTGAAGAAGCCTCCATTTAAGAACATACTTAAAATTAGGAACTTTTAAATAGATCTTTTTGTCTATTAAATTAAAAATTTTATTATAACTTGTTATCAATTCATTATTTACTTTTTTCCTCCAAGTCAACTTAGTATCCTCGAATTTTTCTAAAATATTTACTGGCTTATTCAAATCTTTTAACTTCTGAGGTTTTGCACCTACACACCATCCCTCCAATATTATTATGTCAGGTTTTTTAAGAATCTTCTGCCAATATTGTATTTTAAATCTATCATCTATTGATTTGTCAAATTTAGGTATTCTTATGCTTTTAAAATTTTTTTTTAAAAGTGCTCTCAAAACATTATAAAGCATTTTACAATCATGAGTTCCCGGAACACCACGAGTTGAAAATAAAGGATGCACAGATTTGGACATATTTCGTCTTTCTACAGCTGTTTTATAAAAATCATCAATTGAGAATGAGGCAACATTCAAATTAAAATAATAATGAAATATTATTTTTAAGATTTGGGAAATTGTTGATTTTCCAGATCCTTGGCCCCCAGATAAACCTATAACCAAAGGTCTTTTTTTTACTTTATGTAGTTTGAAAAGTTTTCTGCAAAGAGGAAGGTAGAAATATTTTAATTGTTTTTGTTTGTCTTGAAATTTTTCGCTATTAGATTCTTGTTTTTTTACAAATTTTAAATATTTTTTTTTTAAAACTGACATAATTCAAGATTAAATATTATTTTTTTTTATCTAAAGGGTGATTGTTTCCGTCAGCAACACTTATATTTTCTAATTTGAAAGTGTTAATTTCGTCAATGCATCCAACATTAAAACCAGTTAATGTCGGATTTATTCTTGGATTATGATGTGTGTAAATTCCACAATTAGAACAAAAAAAATGTTTGGCTGTTTTTGAGTGAAATTGGTACATTTTTAATTTCTCTTTTCCTTTAATTATTTTAAAATCTTCATTTTTGACTATAGACATAATTGCTCCTTTTCTTTTACAAATAGAACAATTGCACCTTATTTTTTTGATTAATTGATCAGGTACGTTTATTTCTGCTTCCACTTCTCCACAATGACATGAAAGTTTTTTCATATTAAATTATAACTCATTTTATTTAAGCAATATAACACTTATAAACATTGAAAATATTATGATTTGGAATGTTCTCGTTTTGATTCTCTTTTGACTCTATTTTAGACTCTAAATTCAACTTTTTAGTGTGTTAATTTCTCCGTGCCTTCCAACTCAAGGTCCATATTCTTTAATATTTTTTCGTTCGATTTTGTAGAGATTATATAAATAAAAATGTTAAATATAACGATCATCATTTGAAGTATAGGGGAAATCATCCCAATGTAGGGTTGAATATAAGAGAGTAAAACTAAAAATAGTGCAGATCTTATAAATACATTCATTTTAAATACGGCAATAATTGAAAAAGAGTGGATTATTAACTTAAACAATGACATTTTAGAAGGGCCAAAATATCTTTTTCCTCTTATACAATTTATGTTACCAAGATTTGTAATTTTATTTTTAAGAGTACTAGCAAAACAATAAATAATTGTAGGCTCTTTTATAATAGTTTCAGAGTCATATTTAGTTATCAAGCTGTAATGCCCAAAATTCATTAATTTTCCAGTGAATATTACTGTAATTAATTTATGTAAAGAGTAAAAAAAAGTGAATATTGGACCTTCAGATCTTTTCACTCTTTTAGCTACTACTGAAACATTTTGTAATTCCCTTGCTTTAATTATCAAATCAGATATTTCTTCTGGTCTATCTTCTCCGTCTGCGTCCATTAAGATTAAATTGTCAAATTGATAATTTTTCAGAGCATATTTTATACCGTTTGCTATACAAATTGCATGCCCTTGATTTATTCTCATATTTAAAATTTCAATCATCTTTAAATTAGAAGGCAGTGACAATGAGGGAGCTTTTTCTTTAGAGCCATCATTTACTGCTATTAGGCTGAAAGAAATATCTTTAAATTCTGATATTACCCTATTAATCTCATTTAGCAGTTTAGTAAAAGACTCCCAGTCGTTATATACCGGAGTTATAATTACAATATTTTTCATTTTGCTCCTATCATGCAAATTCCAATAGGTTTTATAGTACCATATATACCAGGACAAAATTTCTTTAAAATATTTGGGTTTCCAGTATAAATAACACCGGTATTAGAAGTTACTGATGATAAATTATTTTCTATTGTATTAAACCAAATTGGTCTTGAATTTAAATGGTAAGATAAGTTACCTGCATACCATTCGTCTCCAACTACAATTGAAATATCATTTGAAAAATTTTTATCCCATCTTCTTTGAACTAAATTTGATATTTCTCTACCAGGATAATCTGTTCTTTTAAATTCGTTGGAAAGAGAAATGTAAAAATAACTAATTGGAGATATGATAAAAAAAATAAGAAATACTGCTAAAAATTTTTTAATATTTTTTTCATTCAGAGAATTTTTAAAAATTTGAATTAGTAAAATACCTATAAATAAATAAAAAGGTGTCATCCACATTGTTCTTATTTTTGCGCCAGAAACAAAAGAGGTAAGAAAAATTAAAATTATTGGCAATAGATTGATTAACAATAAAAAATACTTATCTTTTTTTAAAATTTTGAAATTGATTTTTTTAAAACTTACAAAAGTAAGCAACATAATAATAACTGGGGCTAGAATTCCTATCTGTTTTGATAAAAATATAAGAGGATTATAAATATGATTTATGAAACTGACTTGTTCTATTCCAGATCTATTAAAAGCATAATTAATTGTTATAAATTCATTTTGAAATAGCCAAATAATATGTGGTATTAAACATATAATAAAAATAATACCAGGGATCATGAATTTTACTTTGAAATTTCTTTTTTCAAGCATGTTTAAAAAAAAGATAATTTTAATTGATAATAATAAATAAATAAAAAGGTATTTAGTCAAAAAACCTATAGACATAAAAATACCTAAAAGAATTAAATCTGAAATTTTTTCATAATTTATTGATTTCCAAGAATAATAAATTACGAGAGCCCAAAAAGGTAATTGGCATACATTCACGTTAAATTCAGGTGAAGTAAAGTTGTAGAAATATATACCCTCTAAAAGAAATATCGAGCATAATGAATATAATTTATTTTTGAAAATTAAATTAGAAAGTTTCCATACATAAATAAAAGCAACAACTATAAATATTTGACTTAATAAATAATAAGCCCAATCTCGATTGCCAAAAAAATTGTAAATAACTTCTACAAAAAAAGCACTTACTGGAGGATGTTTTGAGTATCCCCAAGATAATTTGCTTCCCCAAGCTAAGGCCTCTATAGTGTCTAAAGGTAAATTTACATTTGATAAAGATGGAGTAATTGTCCAGATTATTAAATGAGACAATAAAAATATTATAAATAAAGTTTTATAGTTATTTTTAATCAACATAATTGTTAAATTAATACAATTTTAAAGCTATTGACACGCTTAAATTCAAACCTATACTCCCCCAAATTCGCAAATGGTAAAAAAAACTATTAATAAAAAGTACACTCCAAGTCAAAAAGAAAAGTATATGTGTGCTAAACACAAAAAATTTTTTACTGAAGAACTAATCAAATGGAAAAAGGATATAATAAAAGCTAATAATCTGGGAAACCTGCTTAATTCATCTGATGATAGCATGTCTTCTGCTGATATGGTAGATCAAGCTTCCTCTTATACTGATAAGTCGGTAGAAATGAAAGCTTTGAATCGAAGTAGAAAATTAATTGCAAAAATTGACATGGCGTTAAGACGTATAAAAGATGGAACTTATGGTTATTGTGAAGAGTCTGGAGAGCCTATTGGTCTTAAAAGATTAATGGCAAGACCAATAGCGACTTTGACTATTGAAGCACAAGAAAAACACGAAAGAGATGAAAAAATTTTCATTGATAGTTAAATTTTTGGGATTTCCTCGCCTTTTTTAAGTAGATCATAACCTTTTTTTACTTTGTCACGGGCTGAAATTTCAGAGTACCATCTGGATAAGTTTTTAAATTTTTTAAGTCCAATATCATGCCATTCGTGCCTAGCTATCCAGGGAAAAGTAGCGATGTCAGCAATTGTATATTTGTCATAAGCTAAAAATTTTGAATTTTTAAGTCTCATGTCCAGTTCCAAGTAGATTCTTTCACAAATTTTAAAATATCTTTCTTCTCCAAATTTACTCTTTCCTGGATTGTAATGATGAAATTGATGGTGCTGACCTAGCATAGGTCCAACGTAAGCCATCTGCCCCATGAGCCATTGATTTATTACTGTTCTTTTATTTCGATCATAAAATTTTCCACTTTTTTCTGCCAAATAAATTAATATAGCTCCTGTCTCAAATAAACTTATATTTTTATCATGATCAATTATTACTGGAATTTTTCGAAAGGGACTTATTTTTTGAAATTCTGGTTTAAACTGTTCATCTTTATTAATATTTATTTTAGTAACTTTATATTCATAATCAATCTCTTCAAGCATTATGGTTATCTTTTTACCATTAGGAGTGTTTGAAGTTAAAACTTCAATCATTTTTTTATGCCAAGTCTATCTTGAATTTCTTTAGATGATGTGGTGAATTGAAATCTATAAGTTTCGTTCGGCCTTGCTCTTTTAAAGCATTCAACTGATGCTAAAGCTGCCTCATGAAAACCTGAAAGAATTAATTTAAGTTTTCCTGGATAACTACAAATATCCCCTATAGCAAATATACCGGGCTTGTTTGTTTGAAAGTTTTGAGTGTTTACCTTAATTGTTTTTTTATCCATATTTAATCCCCATTCTGCAATTGGTCCAAGTTGCATGATCAAACCAAAAAAACCTAAAACAATATCTGTTTCAATTTTCTCTGTTTTTTCATCGTCATTTTTTATTTTAATAAATTTTATTTCTTTTCCTTCATTAATAGAATCTATTTGAAATGGTGTTTTTATTATTATTTTTCCCTCTTTTTTTAATTTATTTAGTTCTTTTAAGGTATGAGGTGCGCCTCGAAATTCATTCCTTCTATGAATAAGTGTAACTTTTGAATATTTTGCGAATTCTAAAGCCCAATCTAATGCGGAGTCTCCACCTCCAAATATAGAGATTTTTTTATTTTTAAATAAATTTTTGTTAGTTACTGAGTAAAAAACTGATTTATTTTCAAATTTCGTAAGCTCTTTTAAAGGAAGTTTTCTTGGCTCAAATGATCCTACACCGCCAGCTATAATTATGTTTGGTGTAGTGAAGGTTTTTTTGTTACTAGTTTTTAAAGTCCATAAACCTTTTTCTTCTTTTATTTCCTGAACTCTTTCATTTAAATGAATTTTTGAACCAAAAGGTTTTATTTGTTCTAATAAATTATCTATTAAAGACATGCCACTGCATTCAGGAACTGCTGGAATATCGTAAATTGGTTTATCAGGATAAAGTTCTATGCATTGACCGCCGGCTTTATCAAGATTATCAATTACTTCTGATTTTAATCCTTTTATACCAAGTTGATGAACTGCAAAAAGTCCTATGGGCCCAGCTCCTATTATAACAACGTCTGTTTTAATCATTAAGTTTGTTTTTCTGGTGTTGTTACTGTCAGACCATCAATCTCATCTGAAACTACTATCTGACAACTTAACCTACTATTCTTATTTGGTTTATAAGCCATATCAATCATATCTTGTTCAGCTTCCTCAGCTTTTGGAAGTTTATTTAAGCATGAATCTTCGACATAAACGTGGCAAGTCGCACAGGCCATAGCTCCTCCACAATCTGCGTCGATACCTGTTATATTGTTTTGAACCGCTCCTTCCATTACGGTCAGACCGTTATCAACTTCAATTGTCTTTGAGTTACCGTTTTGCTCAATGTATGTAATTTTTGGCATTAATTTAATATAAGTATCTAAAAAAAAAGGGCAAGTACGTAAAACGTACCCGCCCTTTTAAAGTTTACGATCTAATTATCTAGATGCTAATCTTGTATTTTGCATCGCTGCTGCCCAAATCACAAGACCAAAAGCGATCTTATTGATAAAGTCAGCCAGGTTGTAAATAATGTTTAATGCATTAGCATCAACACCACCAGTTAAATAACCGAATACATATCCCAATGGATATATAGCCCAACCAATTGTTACGATAATTCTCATTGCGCTAAACGCAGTTGACATAGCCTTGTTACCTGACTTTGCAGCTGCAGTTCCAGCTTCACCTGAGAATATTTCAAACAAGATGTAGATCCATCCAGCCATTCCAATTACGAAACCTACAAATGGTTGAATGTAACCAGCTTCACCTAAGTATCCACCAATTAACATTACTAAAGAACCAATTAATAGTTTCCAGAATATAGAAGTTGGCACCTTTCTTACAGCTGCCAAGATTAGATAGAATTCTACCATTTGAAGTGGCACAGTAATTAACCAGTCAATATATCTGTATACTGTTGGTGTATCACCAGTTGTCACCCAAACGTCTCGCATATACATATAATGGATAAACGCAACACCAGTAACTAGTCCAGCTACTGAAATTGATGTTCTCCAAGATGCTGCTACCGTACCTCTTTCTGCGAAAAAGAATACTGTAGTTGCGATCATACCCATTGATACAAGCCAGAAAGATATTCCTACGAAATCTCCTGTCTCAAGCATAGGCGTCGCTGCGTTAGCTGAGCCAGTAATACCTAAAAAGGCAACCGCCGCTAAAGCAATTAGACTTAATTTTCTCATGAAAACCCCCTCGTTAGTTAGTTTTCTATTTTTAGTTTATTAATAAACTTTCTATTAAATGACTAAATAGTCATTAGTAGAATAGTTGGACGGAACCATAATAAAAATAAGTGTTACAGTGAAGTCTTTTTTTGAAAAAAAAACCCCGTATTTATTGGATTTTTGGGTTTTTTTTGGGGATATTTCTGTTTAGTATGGGTTAAACACATAAATTCATAGGAGCTGATTTGCAGGGCAAATATAAGGAAATATACGATTCTTCGATAAGCCAAAAAGAAAATTTTTGGAAAGAAGTAGCTGAAAATATTTTTTGGTATAAGAAACCAAAGAAAATCTTAAACTCTTCTAACCCTCCTTTTTATAAATGGTATGAAGATGGCATAACAAACACTTGTTACAACGCAATTGATTTTCATATAGATAATGGCAGAGGAGAAAAGTTAGCAATTATTTATGATAGTCCAATTACAGGAACAAAAAAAACTTTTACTTACAATCAACTTAAAGAGAAAGTATCTTTATTTGCAGGGGCGCTTAAAAATCAAGGAATAAATAAAGGTGATCGTGTAATAATTTATATGCCGATGATACCAGAAGCTGTAGTCGCAATGTTGGCGTGTGGAAGAATAGGAGCAATTCATTCAGTTGTCTTTGGTGGTTTTGCTGCAAACGAGTTAGCTAGTAGAATAGATGATTCTAAAGCAAAAATTATTGTTTCTGCCTCTTGTGGTTATGAGCCTGGACGTGTTGTTGAATATAAACCACTTCTTAATAAAGCTTTAGAACTATCAAAACACAAGCCTAGTAAATGTATAATTTTTCAAAGAGATAAAAATAAAGCAGTTCTAGACTCAAAAATAGATATAAGCTGGGAAGATTCTCTTAAAGATGCAAAAAATGAAGATTGTGTTGAAATGAATGCCAACGATTACGCTTATATACTTTATACATCAGGAACAACAGGTCTTCCTAAAGGTATAGTGAGAGATATTGGTGGACACATAGTAGCGCTAAAATGGACTATGAAAAATATTTACAACATTAATCAAGATGATGTTTGGTGGTCAGCAAGTGATATTGGATGGATAGTTGGTCACTCTTATATCGTGTACGCACCTTTATTTTATGGATGTACTACAATTCTTTTTGAGGGAAAACCAGTTGGAACTCCTGATGCAGGAGTTTTTTGGAGAGTAATTTCTGAACATAAAGTGAAATCTTTATTCACTGCTCCAACTGCTATCAGAGCAATTAAAAAAGAAGATCCTGAGGGTAAATTTTTCAAAAAATATGATTTAAGTAACTTTGATACATTGTTTTTAGCTGGTGAGAGAGCTGACCCCGATACAATAAAATGGTTTGAAAATTTATCTAATTCACCAGTTATAGATCATTGGTGGCAAACAGAGACGAGTTGGGCAATTACATCTAGCTGTACTGGTATAGAAAAGTTTTCAGTTAAATACGGATCTGCATTTAAACCAGTGCCTGGGTACGATCTTAAAGTTTTAAATTCTGAGGGAAAAGAAGTTGGTCCTGGAAAAATGGGAGATATAGTTGTGAAACTTCCCTTACCTCCAGGTACATTTCCAACTTTATGGGGAGCAGACAAAAGATATAAAGAAAATTATATGACTAATTACCCAGGTTATTATCAAACATACGATGCGGGACATATTGATGAAGATGGATACGTTTGGATAATGTCTAGAACCGACGATATTATAAATGTTGCTGGACATAGACTTTCAACAGGAGCAATTGAAGAAGTACTAGCTGAACATAAGTCTGTTGCTGAATGTGCAGTGCTAGGTATCGCAGATAAACTTAAAGGACAGTTACCAATTGGACTGTTAGCTCTTAAGGATGGCGTACAACAAAAAAATGAAGAAATAATAAAAGAATGTGTTTCAATGGTGAGAGATAAAGTTGGCCCAGTTGCAGCTTTTAAAATAGCTATTGTTGTTAAAAGATTACCAAAAACAAGATCAGGAAAAATATTAAGAGGGACTGTGAGAAAAATTGCAGATAATGAGCCTTACAAAATGCCAGCTACAATAGATGATCCATTAATTCTCGATGAGATTAAAGAGGATTTAATTAAAAATAATATTTTAAAAACTTAAAGGTTTTCCCTTGGACTCTGCTATTACTTTTCCATCAGCCATTACTAAAATTCCATTAATAATTGTTCCTACTGGAAATCCTTTCACTTTATAGTTATGAAATGGTGTCCAACCACATTTGCTAGCAATCATCTCATTCTTAATTGTCACCTCTTTATTCATATCGACTATAGTCAAATCAGCATCATAACCCTCTTTAATAAAACCTTTATTTTTAATTCCAAATATTCGGCAAGGATTTTCACACATCAAATTTATGAGTTGGTTAAGAGTTAATTTCCCATTATTAACATGATCAATCATAACTGGAAAAATAGTTTGAACTCCCGGCATCCCTGATGGAGTATTAGGATATTCTTTATCTTTATTAATCTTTAAATGAGGTGCATGATCTGATCCTAATACATCAACAATATTATTTTTAATGGCAGTCCAAAGCCGATCATAATGTTCTTTGCCGCGTAATGGTGGATTCATTTGAGCATAAGTACCTAATTTTTCATAACAATCTGGAGCATACATTGTTAAATGTTGAGGAGTAGTTTCGAAGGTAACATTTTTTTTATGCATTGATAAAAAATCTACTTCTTCTTTAGTGGTAACATGCAATATATGGATTTTTTTATTAAATCTTTCTGCAATTTTTACCATTCTACGAGTTGATGATATTGCACATTCAACGTTTCTCCATTCAGGGTGAGAATGAACATCCCCTTTTTTTATAAATTTTTTTCGTAAATTAATAATCTCCTCATCTTCAGAATGAATAGAAACAACTCTATCGCTACTTGATATAACTTTTTCAATATCAGCCTCTTTGTCCACTAATAAATTTCCTGTAGAGGAACCGGCAAAAAGTTTAACACCACAACAACCTTCAACATTTTTAAGTTTCGCAAGTTGATCAGTATTAGTAGGAGTTGCTCCAAAGTAAAATGCATAATTACTATGCATTCTATTTTTAGCTGCTTGAAGTTTCTTTTCAAATTCAACTAGATTAGCTGTTGGTGGATTAGTATTAGGCATTTCAAATAAAGATGTCACACCTCCAAGAACTGCAGCTCTACTTCCGCTCTCTAAGTCTTCAGAATCTGTTGAACCTGGCTCTCTAAAATGAACTTGAGTATCTATAATGCCAGGTAAAATAACTTTGTTTTTCGCATCATAAACTTTATGATTATTAAGATCTGCTTTGCCGATTGATCTAATTTTCCCATCTGATATTGTAATATCAGAGTTTTCTAGCTTACCATTAATATAACAAGATCCGTTTTTTATGATGAGGCTATTATTATCAGACATAAGTTATAAGTATAATATACAATAAAAATAAGGAAAATGAAAAAAGATCAAATAAATATTTTAAAAGATAGAGGTATTATCTCAATTGTCGGAAAAGATGCTAAAGAATTTCTTCAAAATATTATTACAAACAATATAAGTAATGTTAATAAAGAAAATAGTATCTTTTCAGGAATTTTTACTCCTCAAGGAAAATATCTTTATGAATTTTTTGTAATAAAATCAAATGATGGATATTATTTAGATAGTCCAGAAGAATATGTAGATGAATTAAAAATTTTTCTAGAAAAATATAAACTTAATTCAGATGTTAAAATTAATAGTGTTTCTAATAATTATGTTGTGGGTGTGATTTCAAATGAAAAATTTGAGGAAATAAAAAAACAAGAGAATAAGAATGCTCAAACCATTATATATAGAGATAGCGCTGTTTTTAAGGACCCGCGATCAAAAAAATTGGGAACAAGAGTTTTATCAAATCTTGAGAAATTATATCTAACTATAAAAAAATTAGCACTTAAAATTGAAGACAATAACAATTATTTTAGTGTGGCTCATGAGGCTGGGGTACCAATTAAAAACTTGAGAGAATTACAAAATAACTTATTTGGACTTGAGGCTAATTTTGAGGATTTTTTAGCAATAGATTTTAAAAAAGGGTGTTACATAGGCCAAGAAAATACAGCAAGAATGAAATTAAAAAATAAAATAAGAAAGAAACTGTTGCCATTAATATCAGAAGATAATTTAAAAATTGGAAGCGAGATTATATTAAATGGTGAATCAATTGGTAAACTTTTAATTGGCAGTCCCTACCCTTTTGGATTAATTAATATTTTCAATAAAAATTTATCAGAATTAAAAAATAAAGAAATTTTAGTGGGTAAACAAAAAGCAAAAATAATTTAATTATGATAGGGATTTTAGGTGGCATGGGTACTCAAGCTGGTTTAGATTTTTCCGCGAAGTTGGCAAAATTATATAGAGGTAAACTAGATCAAAAATATCCAATTTTCATTTTATATAATAAGTCTGATGTACCTAAAAGATTGAGTGACAAAAGAGTTTATAAGAAGGTTTATAGAAGTTTATATCAAGGTTGTGTTTTTTTACAAAAAAATAATTGTAAATTCATTACTATTCCATGTAATACCGCACATCATTGGTTCGATGATTTAAAAAAAAACGTAAAGATTCCAATACTAAGTATGCCTAAAGAAGTATTTGCGTTTGCTAAAAAAAATTGCGCTCGTGGATCTAAAGTTGGAATTCTGGCAACTGAAAGTACACTAAGTACTAAAATCTATCACAAATTTTTTGAAAAAAGATATAATTTAATTGAGCCAACACAAAGCTTACAAAAAAGAAATGTAAATAAGTCTATTAACTTCGTAAAAAAAGGTAAGGTGAAAGAGGCAGAAAAAGTAATTAAGCCAGTTATAAAGTATCTTTTAAAAATGAAATGTAAAAAAATTATTCTTGCTTGCACTGAACTTCCTGTAGCAATATTCGCTTATAAGTCTTTTAAAAAAGTAAAATCTTCAAAAACCTTTTTTGATCCTAATTTAATTTTAGCAAAAGCAGCGATGAAAAAATATAATTTAAAGGGCACTAAGCAGTCTCGATAGTGATGCCAAAATACCATAACCACTTAACTCTATAAATAATACAATAAGGACAATAAGAATTATCTTTCTTCTTTTTCTAATAAACTCGACCATTTCGAAATATAACATATTTCCTATAATGGCTAAATTGAAAAAATAATGATTTGTATACACAGGTTTAATTTTTATATATAGGAGTTCTAATGGTTAAAATTAAGTCTGATATTGAAATTGCTAGAAAAGCAAAAATGCAGCCGATCGGCAATATTTTAAAAAAATTCAAAATTCCTGATACTCCTTTTGCATTTAGCCCAATGGGTCGCCATGTAGCAAAAATAAATTTAAGATATATTAAAACACTTAAAGAAAAAGAAAAAAATCTAGTGCTGGTAACTGCAATTACACCAACTCCTGCTGGAGAAGGCAAAACGACTACCTCGGTTGGATTAAATGATGGTTTGAATAAGATTGGGATGAAATCAATTGTTTGTTTAAGAGAGCCAAGTTTAGGTCCGTCATTTGGAATGAAAGGTGGAGCTGCTGGAGGTGGTTATGCTCAAGTAGTACCAATGGAAAGAATTAATTTGCATTTTACAGGGGATTTTCACGCTATTACAACTGCTCATAACTTATTATCAGCGTTGATTGATAATCATATCTATTGGGGGAATAAATTGAATATAGACATAGAAAATATTGTTTGGAAAAGAGTCTTAGATTTAAATGATAGAAGTTTAAGAAAAATAAAAATTAATTTAGAGCAGCTTAAAGCTAACCATCCCAGAAATGATAGTTTTGATATTACTGTAGCCTCTGAGGTCATGGCTATTTTCTGTTTATCAAATGACATTGGTGAATTAGAGAGAAAAATTGGAAATATTACAATTGCATATACAAAAAACAAAAAACCTATTTTTGCAAAAGATTTAAAAGCTCAAGGACCCATGACGGTATTATTAAAAGAGGCGTTTAGACCAAATGCAGTTCAAACTTTAGAAAATAATCTTGCAATTATCCATGGTGGTCCTTTCGCAAATATCGCTCATGGATGTAATTCAATCTTAGCTACTAAAACTGCATTAAGATTGTCAGATTACGTAGTTACTGAAGCAGGATTTGGTGCGGATTTAGGGGCAGAAAAGTTTTTAGATATCAAATGTCGAAAAGCAGGTCTTCAACCGAAATGCGTTGTCCTAGTTGCAACAATTAGGGCGCTAAAAATGCATGGTGGTGTTTTAAAAGAAAATTTAAAAAAAGAAAATTTGAATGCTCTTAAAAAAGGTCTTCCAAATCTAGAGAGGCATATTGAAAATATAAAAAAATTTGGATTAGATCTTATTGTAGCTATTAATTGGTTTGAAACAGATACTAAAAAAGAAATTGAAATAATTGAGGATTTTTGCGCTAATTTGAATATTAAAGTGAGCCTTTGTACTCACTGGGCACATGGTGGGAAAGGTACGAAAGATTTAGCTGAAAAGGTTGTAAAGCTTTGTAAAAAAACAAAAAAATCAAAATTTAACTTTATTTACAAGGATAAAAATTCATTAACAAAAAAAATTGAAATTATTGCAAGTGAGATCTATAGAGCAAGTGGTGTTGAATTTACAAAAGAGTCTAAAAACCAACTTAATAAAATTGAAAAAGCGGGGTACTCAAATTTTCCAATTTGTATAGCCAAAACACAATATAGTTTTTCAGTAGATCCTAAATTAAAAGGGGCACCTATAGGACACAATTTAAAAGTAAGAGATGTGAGATTGTCTAGTGGTGCTGAATTTGTGGTAGTAATTTGTGGATCGATAATGACGATGCCAGGATTACCAAGAGTACCTTCTGCTGATAAAATTAGATTAAATAAAAAAGGTGATATTGAAGGTTTGTTTTAATTTATTTTTTTTTATATTTAGCGGCTTCTTCAGATCCACCTGTTGCACTTCCTTTGCTGTAGGAGTGGGCTCCCATTCCAGCTAACTGCCCGTCTTTAACAATTAAGTACTGTTCTCTAATTGGTTTTTTATCAAAAAAACATTCTAAGATTTCTCTTACACCAGCTGCATATCGAAATTGAGCTGACAAAGAAGTTCCTGATGTATGAGGTGTCATTCCATGATTTGGCATAGATCTCCATAAATGATCATTTGGCGCTGGTTGAGGAAACCAAACATCTCCAGCATATCCACTTAATTGACCAGTCTCTAAGGCTTTGGCTATAGCTTCTCTATTACAAATTTTACCTCTAGCTGTATTAATTATGTATGCACCTTTTTTCATTTTACTAATTAGTTGATCATCGAATAAGTTCTCGGTCTCAGGATGAAGAGGACAATTTATCGTTACGACGTCGCAAACTTTAACTAAAGACTCAACAGACTCATGGAACGTTAAGTTTAACTCTTTTTCGACTGAGTCTGGTAATTTGTGTCTATCAAAGTAATGTAAATGAACATCGAAAGGTTTCATTTTTCTTAATGCATCTAAACCTATTCTTCCTGCTGCAACTGTGCCTACATGCATACCTTCTACATCGTAGGATCTTTGAACTGCATCAGCTATATTCCAGCCTCCGTCTTTAACGATTGAATGTTGATTATGGTAGTCTCTTACAAGAGATAAAATCATCATAACGATATGCTCCGCAACTGATCTTGAATTGCAGTATGTTACTTCAACTACATCTATTTTATTATCCATAGCTGCCTGCAAATCAACGTGATCAGAGCCGATACCTGCTGTAATAGCCATTTTTAAATTTTTTGCAGACTCAATTTTTTCTTTGGTTAAGTAGTATGGCCAGAAGGGTTGGGATATTACTATGTCTGCATCAACAAGTTCTTTATCAGCTTTGCAACCTTTTGCGTCTTTATCAGATGTGACTACTAGCGTATGTCCGTTAGCCTCTAAAAATTTTCTTAAACCTAGTTCTCCAGATACACATCCTAATAATTCTCCAGGTTTAAAATCTATTCCTTTAGGAGTTGGTAGTGACATACCATCTGGATATTTATCTAATTTTGGTAAACTTGATAAAGGGTAACTTTTTGGCATCCCTTTTTTTGGATCATCGTAAAGAACGCAAAGTATTTTCATAATATCAGTTGACTATTTACTTTTATTAAAGTCAATTCTTATTTAGATAGATTTAGCCTTGTTTTTGGTGCGGTCGGAGAGACTCGAACTCTCATGGGAAAACCCACACGGCCCTCAACCGTGCCTGTCTACCAGTTTCAGCACGACCGCATAATTTATGCGACAATAAATGAATGACAATTATTGTTCAAGTTGATAGACTAGAATTAGTATGTCTGTACAGCTAGAAAATATAAAAAGTTCCGAAGAGATCTATAAAAAAATCTCTAAATTTGTGCCAGATGTCGAATGGAAGATACATCAGCCTCTAATAGAAAAAATAAATAAACTCAAAAAAGAGAAAAACGCTATAATTTTAGCTCATAATTATCAGACGCCAGAAATTTATCATGGAGTGGCTGATATTGCAGCAGACTCTCTGGCGCTTGCGGTAGAAGCTTCAAAAACTACAGCAGATAAAATAATTATGTGTGGAGTTCATTTTATGGCTGAAACAGCAAAACTTATGAGCCCAAACAAAAAAGTTTTTCTACCAGATATGAAAGCTGGTTGTTCACTATCTACATCAATAACTGGAGAAGATGTGAGAATGTTAAAACAAAAGTATCCTGGAGTACCTGTGGTTTCGTATGTAAATACATCTGCAGATGTTAAAGCAGAGACTGACGTGTGTTGTACATCTGCTAACGCTGTTAAAGTTGTGGAGTCTTTAAATGTCGATAGAGTAATTTTTTTGCCAGATCAATATTTAGCGGACTATGTTTCAAAGAATACAAAAGTAAAAATTATTTCTTGGAAAGGGACATGTATAGTTCACGAACAATTTAGTGCGAAAGAAATCGAAGATATTAAGAAACAAAATCCAGGAATTAAAGTAATTGCCCACCCAGAGTGTCCTCCAGATGTGATTAAAGCATCTGATTTTACAGGGTCAACTTCTGGGATGATAAATTATGTAAAAGATAAGCAACCAAAAAAGGTTATGTTGGTAACTGAATGTTCGATGAGCGATAATGTTGAGGCAGACAATCCAAATGTTAGTTTCATTAAACCTTGTAACCTATGCCCTTACATGAAGAAAATAGATTTAAAGAAAATTCTTGATTGTTTAGAAAATGAAACAAATGAAATATTATTAGATAATAAAACAATTGAAGCTGCAAGAAAATCTGTAATTAGAATGACTGAAATTGGTCGTTAGATCAGTGCAAAAAATAAATCAAAAGTATATTAATTCTGTAGTTAAAAAAGCCTTAAAGGAAGATCTTAAGCCAATGGGTGATATCACTACAAGACTTGTAAAATTTAGTAATAAAAAAATTACAGCCAAAATAATAGCTAAGCAGAATGGAGTTATAGCAGGGATAGAATTTTGCAAACAAGCGTTTAAATCGATTGGAAATGAGTCAATTTTTAAATCTAAAATAAAAGATGGTAAGTTTGTTAAAAAAAATAAAGTTATAGCTGAAATTTTAGCAAATACAAAAACTATACTTACAGCTGAAAGAACGGCTTTAAATTTTTTAAACCATGCCTCAGGAATAGCTACTACAACTAATAATTTTGTTCAAAAAGTTGGTAAAAAAACTAAAATTTGTTGTACAAGAAAAACAACGCCAAATTTAAGGTTATTAGAAAAATATGCAGTCAAACAAGGTGGAGGTTTTAATCATAGGTACAATTTAAGTGATGAAATTTTAATAAAAGATAATCATATAAAGGCTGCTAAAGATTTGAAAAAACTTGTTTCTAGAGCCTCTAAATCTAAAAAAGTAGTTACGGTTGAAATTGAAAACGTGAGTCAATTAAAAAAAATATTGGGACTAAAATTCAAAAGAGTTCTATTTGACAATATGAATATTGTTCAACTAAAAAAATGTCTTAAAATTTGTAATAGAAAATACGAAACTGAGTACTCTGGCAACGCAAATTTAGGAAATATAAGAAAAATAGCTAGAACTGGAATAGATAGGATTTCAGTTGGTGCTATAACTCATAGCGCTAAAGCTTTTGACACGAGTTTGTTACTTGGATAATTCTGCTTGAGCTGCAGCTAATCTCGCTACCGGTACCCTAAAAGGAGAACAAGATACATAATCCAAACCGGTCTTAGAACAAAATTCTATACTTTTAGGATCTCCGCCGTGTTCACCACAAATACCAAGTTTAATATTTTTATTTGTTTTTCTCCCTCTTGAAGAGGCTATCTCGACTAACTCTCCTACTCCATTTTGATCAATGCTCACAAACGGGTCTACATCAAAAATTTTGTTATCAATATAATCATTTAAAAATTTACCCGAGTCATCTCTGCTTATACCAAATGTTGTTTGAGTTAAATCGTTAGTACCAAAACTAAAAAAATCTGCATGTTTAGAGATATTTTTTGCCTGTAGTGCTGCTCTGGGTAATTCGATCATTGTACCAACAGTGTAATCTAATTTTAATTTATTTTTTGTTTCAATTTCTTTAGCTACTTGATTTACCAATGATCGCATTATTTTTAATTCAGATTCAACTGAAACCAATGGAATCATAATTTCTACTAAAGCAGATTTTATTTTTTCTTTTTTAAGTTCTATTATTGCCTCGAAAATAGCTCTGCACTGCATTTCATAAATCTCCGGGAAAGATATACCTAGTCTACAACCTCTGTGGCCGAGCATCGGATTTTCTTCATGTAGTTCTGATATTCTATCTCGAATTTCTTTAGATGCTAAATTTAAAGATCTCGCTACTTCGTCTACATCTTTATCAGCCTTTGGTAAAAATTCATGTAATGGTGGATCTAATAATCTTACAGTCACAGGAAGACCAGACATTATTTTAAAGATTTTTTTAAAGTCTTCTTTTTGGTAAGGCAAAAGTTTTGATAATGCATGATTTCTATCCTCATTTGACCTAGAAAGTATCATTTGCCTTACTGATAATATCCTATCCTCGTCAAAGAACATATGTTCAGTTCTACAAAGTCCTATTCCCTCAGCTCCAAAATCTCTTGCGGTTTTGCTATCTTGCTCTGTTTCAGCATTTGTCCTGATTTTTAATTTTCTAAATTCATCAGACCATTTCATTATTGTCGAAAAATATCCAGAAATTTCTGGTTTTACTGTTGGAACCAAGCCTTTCATAACTTTGCCACTTCCTCCATCAATTGTAATGACGTCACCCTCTTTAATAATCTCTTTCCCTGCTTTAAATTGTTTACTTTCATAATCAATTGTTATTTCACTTGATCCAGAAACACACGGTCGACCCATACCCCTTGCAACTACCGCAGCATGGCTTGTCATTCCTCCTCTCGCAGTTAAAATACCTTTTGCAGCATGCATTCCATGGATATCCTCCGGTGATGTTTCTAATCTTACTAAAATTGTATCTTGCATCATATTATTTAGTTTTTCTGCTTCATCAGCGGTAAAAACAACCTTACCGCTTGCAGCACCAGGCGATGCAGGTAAACCAGATGCTATAACTTCTTTTCTGACTTTATCATCTAAAGTGGGATGTAAAAGTGTATCAATAGTATTTGGATCTATTCTTAGTATTGCTTCCTTTCTAGAAATTAATTTTTCCTTAACCATATCAACTGCAATTTTAATTCCTGCTTTAGCAGTTCTTTTTCCAGATCTCGTCTGAAGCATCCACAATTTATTGTTTTCAACCGTAAATTCGATGTCTTGCATATCTCTGTAATGCTTTTCTAATTTCAAAAAAACTTTTTCTAATTCTTTGTATGCTTTTGGCATTGCTTCTTGCATTGACAGTTCTTTTGAACCTGATTCTTTTTTAGATTTTTTTGTAATATATTGCGGTGTTCTTGTACCCGCAACTACATCCTCACCTTGAGCATTAATTAAATATTCACCAAAAAATGAATTTTCACCAGTAGACGGGTTTCTCGTAAAAGCTACTCCAGTAGCGCAGTCACTACCCATGTTTCCAAAGACCATAGCTTGAACATTTACAGCTGTTCCCCATTCATCAGGTATTCTGTTAAGTCTCCTATAAGTTTTTGCTCGTTGACTCTCCCAAGATCTAAATACTGAGCTCACTGCCTCGATCAATTGCTCATTAACGTCTTGAGGGAAATTTTTCCCAGTTTTTTCTTTTACTAATTTTTTAAAATTTTCAATTAACCCATCCCAATCAGAAGCATCAATTTCTGTATCTTGCAGAACGCCTTTTGTAAGTTTGAAATTGTCTATCATTTCTTCAAATAGGTGGCCTTCCACTCCCATTACTACATTGCTGAACATTTGAATAAATCGTCTATAACTATCTTTTGCAAAGCGAGTATTGTTTGATTTTATGGCTAGTGCATTTACTGTTTTATCATTTAAACCTAAATTTAAAATAGTGTCCATCATCCCTGGCATTGAGATTCTTGCGCCAGACCTAACAGAAACTAAAAGTGGATTTTTCAAATCTCCAAATTTTTTTGATGTTTTTTTTTCAATTTTTTTTATCTCAGCCTTAATTTGAGATAAAATTTTAGTAGGCAATTTTTTTTTATTTGAATAAAAAATATCACAGACTTCTGTGGTAATTGTAAAGCCTGGAGGCACAGGTAGGCCAAGCTTACCCATTTCAGCTAAATTAGCTCCTTTACCACCTAACAAGTTTTTTTTATTTTTAAGTTTACTAATCTTTTTATCATCAAAACTGAAAATAAATTGTTTCACGATATTCCTTCTAGTTTAGAAAAATTGATAAAATTATTAAAAGTATTACAAAACATTTTTAATAACTCCAGCCTGTTATTTTTAATATCACTATTGTCATCATTTACAATAACATTATCAAAAAATTTATCGGTGAATATCTTAATTTCTGATAGGCTTAAAAGTAATTTTTCATAATCTTTATCTTGCTCATTTACTGTAAAAGATTTTCGAATCTCATTAAGCTTTTCAAATAAATGTTTTTCTTCATCCTTTCTAAATAAAACAGCATCTGGTCTACCTGATAAATTTTCTTTTGCACTTTCCACTATATTAAATGCTCTTTTATAAGAACTAATTGCATTAATTCCTGCTTCTTTGTTTATGTATTTGTTCATTAAAGTGTTTTTTTTGTAGAGATCAAAATAATTATCATTAAAATATGAGCTGATAGAAGCTTCAATAATATCATTTTTTATATTTTTGTCTTTTAAAATATTTTTCATTCTTTCTTTGAGAAAATTTAAGATTTCATTTTCAGAATTTTCATTAGTCTTTGTTACTCCTTGTTCCTCAAGTAATTTTATATTGTAACTTATTA
Organism: uncultured Pelagibacteraceae bacterium; assembly: GCA_902561155.1. GTDB lineage: Bacteria > Pseudomonadota > Alphaproteobacteria > Pelagibacterales > Pelagibacteraceae > Pelagilacustribacter. Next base: position 98,344 of record CACEOY010000002.1, on the reverse strand, counting down.
AATTTCTGAGCTTTAAATTTAATTTATTATCTATAATAGTTCGTAATAATCCAATAGCAGATCTCCTCAATGCAAAAGGATCTTTTGAACTGGTTGGTTTTTCATTAATTAGAAAAAATCCAACTAAGGTATCAATTTTATCTGAAATTGCCACAACATAGCTAATTGGTTTTTTAGAAGTCATAGAATTATTTCCTAAAGGTAGATAATGATCGCTTACTGCATTAGATACATCCTCTTCAAAACCCTGACTCAAAGCAAAATATTTTCCCATAAGTCCTTGTAGATCGGGATATTCATTTACCAAGTCCGAGCACAAGTCCGATTTAGAGATGGATGCTGCTATCTCCGCTTTTTCTTTATTTAAGTTAAATTCGTCAGCCAGCATACCGCTCAATTTTCTTAATCTTTGGGTCTTGTCATAAACCGAACCAAGTCCCTCATAAAATTTTATATCTTTTAGTTTTACAATTTGTTTAATTAAATTTTTTGATTTATCTTTGTCCCAAAAGAATTTGGCATCTGCTAATCTTGCATCTACTACTCTTTTGTTTCCTTCTTTAATAAGATTGTTTGTATCCTTTTTATTTGTGACGACCAAAAAGAAATTGGTGATTTCATCTTTTTTATCTAAGATAGGAAAATATTTTTGATGATTTTGTAATGTGGAAATAATAATTTCTTTTGGTAATTCTAAATATTTTTTGTTAAAATCAATTAAAAGTACTTGTGGGTCTTCTACAATGTTGGTTACCTCTTTTAAAAGTTTAACGTCGTAATGATTCTTAAAATTTTTAACTTTATAAAAACTTTCAAATTTCTTAATTATTTTTTGCTCTCTTTCTTCATGATTAAGTATTATATTATTTTTTAATAACAATTTTTGATAATCCTTAACGGTTGTCACTTTAATAACTTTAGTATCTAGGTCTTTTTCTATTATAGTGCAATCACTAGCCCTTAAATGGCCATAGCTAAAAGCAAGTATTTTCTTATTATATACTGCTAAAATAGATCTTAGAGGTCTTCCCCATAATAAGTCTGTATCAGACCATCTCATTGATTTTTTCCACTTGATTGAAGCTATACTATTTACAACTATTTTCTTTAACACCTCTGAAGTGAGAGTTTCTTTGCTTCTAGTTTTAATGTAATAAAATTTTCCTTTATCGTTCTGCTTTTCCATAAGATCTTTTCGAGATGAGTTATGCGCTTTTAAAAAATTATTTATGACATCTTCCATCACACCGACTTTTGGACCTTTTATCTCTTTAGATGGAATTTTTATTTTATCTGAAAAATCTTTAAGAAATATTGCTAGTCTTGTTGGTGATGAAAAGGCTTTTAAAGATCCAAATTTTAAGTTTTCCTCTATTAAAGAGCTTTTAATTTTTGTTTTTAGATCGTTTCTTGCATTGATTTGTAAATTAGGCGGTATATCTTCACTATAAAGTTCTAATATAAATTCTGACATAACATTACTGACTTTCTAACCATAATTTTCCGGAACCTTTAGATAGTTCTCTTATTCTGTCAATGTAGTTTGCTCTTTCTGCGACTCCTATAACTCCTCTTGCATCTAGTAAATTAAATATGTGACTAGCTTTTAAACATTGGTCATATGCTGGAAGAGCAAGTTTCTTATTCAAAAGAGATTTGCATTCATTTTCGGCATGCTCAAAATTTGATAGTAAAATTTTAGTATCAGCATATTCAAAATTATATGCTGAAAATTCTTTTTCTGATTTATGAAAAATATCTTTATATTTAACTCTCTCACTATTCCATTCAATGTCAAAGACGTTTTTCTTTCCTTGCACAAACATACATAGTCTTTCTAAACCATACGTAAGTTCAACCGGAATAGGTTTGCAGTCTATACCAGTCATTTGCTGAAAATAAGTAAATTGAGTTATCTCCATACCATCGCACCAAACCTCCCATCCTAACCCAGCTGCTCCAAGAGTAGGGCTTTCCCAATCATCTTCTACAAATCTTATATCATGTTTTTTAACATCTATTCCAATAGCTGCTAGACTTTTTAAATAAATATTTTTAATATTTTTCGGTGAAGGTTTTATGATTACTTGAAATTGATAATAATGTTGTAATCTATTTGGATTTTCTCCATATCTTCCATCGGTAGGTCTTCTTGATGGTTGCACATAAGCCGCTTTCCATGGATTAGGTCCTAAAGATCTTAGTGTGGTTGCGGGATGAAAGGTTCCTGCACCTACTTCTAAATCATAAGGTTGAAGCAACACGCATCCATATTTTCCCCAGAACTTTTGCAGACTTATTACTATTTCTTGAAATGTCTGACCTTTAGAATTATCGTTTTTTTTCTTTTTTAGCATTTATAAGCCAAATCTTTGCCATAAACTTTTTTCTTCGAGGTTGTCCAAAATACTTTCAATTTGATTATCAATTGATGAAGATAATTTTTTTGCTAAAAATCCCTTTTGTTTTTCAAATTTTTTAATAATTACTTTATCTCCAAATCTTTCTCTTAATACTTGATCTGCATTTCCAATCCCATCGATTAATCCAAGTTTAAGTGCCACCGATCCTGCCCAAAATTCACCAGTAAATATATTATTTTTTTCTGGGTCTTTAATTTTATCTCCTCTACTTTGCTTTACAATTTTTATGAAGTCTGAGTGCAAGTCTAATTGTATTTTTTTTAATCTTTCAACATCCTCTTGCTTCTCTTCTACAAAAGGATCTAGAGTGCTTTTATTTTTACCTGCTGTATAAATTCTTCTTTCAACTCCTATCTTTTTAATTAAATCTTTGAAACCAAATGACGCCGATATCACACCAATCGATCCAATTATAGAACTTGAATTAGCGTATATTTCGTCACCAGCGCATGCAATAAAATAACCACCTGATGCAGCTACATCCTCGGCAAATATAATAACTTTAGTCTTGTTTTTTTGAGCTAATTGTCTGATATAGCTATAAATCAAATGTGATTGAACTGGTGATCCTCCAGGAGAATTAATTGAGATCGCTACAGTTTTTGCTTTTTTGTAAGCAAATGCTTTTTTAAGAATTTCCTGCTGGTTAGCTAAATCTATGCCTTGTTTAAATCTTCCAACAGACCCTATTACTCCCGTCATCCTGACATGAGGTATAATTATTTTTTTTTTAAATAATGAAAACATAAATGAGTATTAATATTTTACTTATATCAATACTATAAAAAATTTTAATCAATTATTACGCTACTCCTAGTTGAATTGAAGGTGCGGCAACAGGTTTTAAATAAGAATATAATATTTCGGTTAGGTTGTGTAAATATTGACCATGGGATCAGTAATACCGCTTAAAAATTCTGCTAATTCTGCTTACCTTGATTTAAAAAATCTAGTAGCTAACAAATTAGATAAAGTTGAGGAATTAATTAATCTTAAACTTGAGAGTAAGGTTGATCTTATTCAGAAAATGACAAAACACCATTTAAATTCAGGTGGAAAAAGACTAAGGGCTCTTTTAACTTTAGGCTCAGCAAAATTAGCTGGATATAATTTGGGGGACAGAGATATTAATCTGGCTAGTTGTGTTGAATTAATTCATTCTGCAACTTTATTACACGACGACGTAATTGACGAGAGCGATTTGAGAAGAGGAAATAAAACCACAAACAATATTTGGGGTAATCAATCTTCAATTTTGACTGGAGATTATCTATTAAGTAGATGTTTTGAAATTATGGTAGATGATGGAGATTTAGAAATATTAAAATTATTATCTTCTACTTCTTCCAAAATTGCACAGGGCGAGGTATTGCAATTACAACACAAAGGTGAAGCAGATCTTTTGGAAGAGACGTATACAAAAATTATCAATTTAAAAACAGCTGCTTTATTTTCTGCAGCAACTAAAACAGGTGCTTGTTTAGGTAAACTTAACATTAAGGAAAAGGAGGCTTTAGCTTCTTATGGAAAAAATCTTGGTCTGGCTTTTCAAATTGCTGACGATGCTTTGGATTACTTTGCCAAAGAAATTTTATTTGGAAAAGAGGTTGGAAAAGATTTTTACGAAGGCAAAACTACCTTACCTTTGATTATAATTTTTCAAAGAGCAAATGATGAGGAAAAAGATTTTCTAAAAGACATATTTAAAAAAGAAAAAAGAACTGAAGATGATTTTAGTGAAGTATTATCACTTATTAATAAATATAAAGCAGTAGAAGAAAGTTTAAAAAGAGCTGAATATTTTGTAAACGTTTCAAGAGACGCTTTAGCAATTTTTCCAAATAGTAGAGAAAAAAATATTTTACAAAACCTATCAAGTTTTAGTTTAAATAGATCTTTCTAAGGATATAAAAGTTCTTTTTTCCAACTTCCGTTTTCTTTTTTATAATTTAATCTCTCATGTATTCGGCCCTCTCCATCTAACCAGAATTCAATTTGGGACGGCATTAATCTCCATCCAGACCAATGCGAAGGTCTAGGTACGTCGTTAGATGGATATTTTTTTTCATAAGTTTTTATTTTTTTTATAAAATCATCCCTTTTATCTAAAATTTCAGATTGGGAGGAAGCCCATGCACCAATTTTATTTTTATATGGTCTTGAATTATAATAATCATCCGCCTCTTTATCTGTAACTTTTTCAACTTCTCCGACTATTCTCACTTGTCTTCTAATACTCTTCCAATGAAAACACATAGATGATTTTTTGTTAATCTTTAAATCACTTCCTTTTTTACTATTAAAATTTGTATAAAAGACAAATCCTTTATCACTCAACCCTTTAAGCAGGACCATTCTTACACTTGGTTGATTGTAGTCATCTACTGTGGCAACCGCTACAGCATTTGGGTCATTAATTTCAGTCTCCTCGGCTTTAGCGAACCATTTTTTGAATAATTCTATTGGATTATTGGCTTCTTCAAAGCATTTATCCAAGCCAAGAGAGTTTTTGCCATTATTTTGATTCATAATTTATTTAAAATAATTTATACATTAAATAACTATGTCTTTTAATACTTTTGGAAAAATTTTTAGGTTCACAACTTGGGGGGAATCGCATGGGCCAGCTATTGGCTGTATAGTTGATGGTTGTCCGCCAAATATTACTATTTCTGAGAAAGAAATTCAAAAGGATATGGATAAGAGAAGGCCTGGGCAGTCAAAATTTACTACGCAAAGGAAAGAAAGTGATAAAGTTTCCATTTTATCTGGTGTCTTCCAAGGTAAAACTACGGGAACTCCTATTTCAATGATTATTTATAACGAGGACAAAAGATCTAGAGATTATGAGTCAATCAAAGATAAATTTAGGCCGGGACATGCTGACTTCACGTATTTTAAAAAATACGGTATAAGAGATTACAGAGGCGGCGGTCGTCAATCTGCTAGAGAAACTGCAAGCAGAGTTGCAGCAGGAGCTATAGCAAAAATTGTTCTTAAAAAAATCATTGGAAAAAAATTTAGTATAGTTGGAGCTGTAACTCAATTAGGTATTTTGGGATGCAATATTTTAAAGTGGAATGATAAAGAAATAAGAAGAAATCCATTCTTCTGTCCAGATAAATCATCGGTAAAATTATGGGAAAAATATTTATTAGGAATTAGAAAGTCAGGTTCATCTTGTGGAGCCGTAATAGAACTAAGGGCAAGAGGTGTTCCGATTGGATTAGGATCTCCAATTTACTCAAAACTAGACGCAGATATAGCTTCAGCACTTATGAGCATTAACGCAGTTAAAGGAGTTAATATTGGTGCTGGGATGGGATCAGCACACTTAACTGGGGAGGAAAATTCTGATGAAATTCGAGGTGGTGCAAAAAAAATTAGTTTCAAAAGTAATAAAGCCGGAGGAATTTTAGGCGGTATTTCATCAGGCCAAGAAATCATTGCATCATTTGCAGTTAAACCAACCTCTTCTATTTTAAATAGTAGGGAAACTATAAATAAAAAAGGAAAAAATACTAAAATTTCTGTTAAAGGCAGACATGACCCATGCGTAGGAATTAGAGCTGTGCCCATAGGTGAAGCTATGCTCGCATGCGTGTTATTAGATCAGTATATGATGAATAAAGCTCAGTGTAGCTAATTTGAAAATTTATTTTTATTTTTTGCAAATATAATGTTGGATTTTAGAGCTTCTTCAATTTTTTCAACGATAGAATTGAAGTTTAAACCAGCTTTCTCGTACATTTTTTCAGGAGTATCTTGGTCTATAAAAATATCCGGTAAAAACATTGATCTGAATTTCAGTCCTTTGTCAAAAACACCTCTATCAGAAAGAAGTTTCATAACATGAGAACCAAATCCTCCTATAGAGCCCTCTTCTATTGTTAGAATTAATTCATGGTTTGAGGCTATCTCAAGAATTAATTTTTCATCTAATGGTTTAGCAAATCTAGCATCTATTATTGATATCTTAATTCCTTTTTTTTCTAGAATCTCTCTAGCCTTTTTACACTCATCTAACCTAGCTCCAAAATTTAATATTGCAGCTTGTTTTCCCTCACAAACTATCTTTCCTTTGCCTATTTCTAAAATCTCATCTATTCCTGGCAACTCAACACCAACACCATTTCCTCTTGGATATCTAAAAGCAGATGGCCTATCATTAATGTGGACTGAAGTATTTATCATTTTGACTAGTTCCGACTCGTCACTTGCGGCCATTACAACAAAATTTGGTAAAGTAGATAAGTAAGTTATATCGAAAGAACCAGCATGTGTTGGCCCATCCGCTCCCACTAATCCTGCTCTATCTATAGCAAATCTTACTGGGAGAGATTGCAAAGCAACGTCATGTACAACTTGATCATAAGCTCTTTGTAAAAATGTTGAATAAATAGCTGCATAGGGCTTATATCCTTCTGTAGCTAAACCAGCTGCAAAGGTTACAGCATGTTGTTCAGCTATACCTACATCAAACATTCTATCAGGAAATCTTTTCTCGAATAAATTAAGACCAGTGCCAGAAGGCATAGCTCCTGTAATACCAATAATTTTAGTATCTTTCTCAGCATGTTTTATTAAAGTTTCTGAGAATACTTTTGTATAAGAAGGCACATTAGATTTTGATTTACTTTGTTGACCTGTAGAAATATTAAATTTTGAAACTCCATGATATTTATCTCCAGAATCTTCTGCAGGTTTATAACCTTTTCCTTTTTGAGTTATGGCATGTATTAAAATTGGGCCTTCATGTTTAGACTTTTTCACATTTTCTAAAATTTGAACTAAATAATCAACATCGTGTCCATCAATTGGTCCTATATAGTAAAACCCTAGTTCGCTGAACAACGTACCTCCTGTCACAATCCCTCTTAAAATGTCTTCTGCTTTCCCGGCTTTTTGGGTAAACCTTTTTGAAAATGCTGAGGTAATTAATTTAATTGTTTCTCTCAAACTAAAATATAGCTTTCCAGATAGTAATTTTGCTAAATATTTACTCATCGCTCCGACAGGTTTAGCAATAGACATTTCGTTGTCGTTTAAAATCACAACTAACTTAGATTTTAACGCTCCAGCGTTATTCATTGCTTCATAGGCCATTCCAGCACTCATAGCACCGTCTCCTATTACCGCTATAACATTGTTATTGTCATTTGAAAGTTTCTTTGCAACTGACATTCCTAAAGTTGAAGAAATTGAAGTTGAGCTGTGGGCTGCACCGAACGGATCGTACTCACTTTCTTCTCTTTTAGTGAAGCCTGATAATCCTCCACCTTTTCTTAAAGTTCTGATTTCTTTTTTCCTACCTGTTATTATTTTATGTGGATAGCATTGGTGACTTACATCCCAAACTAGTTTGTCTTTAGGAGTATTAAAAACATAGTGCAATGCAACGGTTAGCTCTACTACACCAAGGCCGGCGCCTAAATGACCTCCCGTTTCTGAAACCACATCTATTAACTCTGATCTCAGTTCTTCAGAAATTTGTTTTAAATCCTTTTTCTCAAATTTTCTAAGATCTGAAGGATAATTAATTTTATCTAGTAATTTGGCCATTAATATTTTCTTTCTAAAATAAAATTTACAATGTTTTTCAAATCGTTCGCTTTATTTCCATGTTTTTCAAGTTTTCTCAATATATTTTTTTTTATGTTATTAGCATAATCATAAGCGTAATTATATCCTACTAAATTTACAATTGTGGATTTTCCTTTTTTTTTATCTTTATTGACTGTTTTACCAGTATATTTAGATTTTCCTGTTACGTCCAAAAAATCATCTGCCAATTGAAACAATAGACCAATATCCTCTCCTAATTTTATTAAACCTTTGTTTACTTCATTGCTTTTACCTGCGATTTGACCAGCAGCAAAGCAACAAAAACTAAATAATTTTCCAGTTTTTTTTCTTTGCATATTTATTATATCTTTAAAATTCTTTCTTTTTTTTTCATATTTTAAATCTAATTCTTGACCTCCCGCTATTCCTGTATGGCCAGAGCACTCTGCTAATTTTTTAATAAGTAAAATTTTATTTTGATCTTTAATTTTAAATCTATAGTCAGAAATCATTTCAAATGCTAAAGTTAACAGAGAATTTCCCGCTAGCACTGCTGTAGACTCTCCATACTTAATATGAGCTGTGGCTTTTCCTCTTCTAAGTTTATCATTATCCATACAGGGTAAATCATCATGAATTAATGAGTATGAATGAATACATTCAACGGCACCACAAATATTAAATAATTTATTTGATTTAATGTTGTATAATTTTCCAGTGGCTAAAATAACACTTGATCTAATTTTTTTTCCCCCGGATAGAACGCCATAACTCATTGGGTTAATTAGTAAACTTCTTTTCTGACCTTTTAAGTATTTTTTTAAAAACAAATCAATCTTTTTTGCATTTGATTTTAATCTATTTTTTATCATTTTTTTTACCTAATGAATTAATCTCTTTTAATTTTTTTTTAAAAAGATCATCCATGTGTTTGTTCAATTTAAGAAGCATATCATAATCGTTGGTATTGTTTTCAAGATTTGTCTCACCTTTCTCAATTTTATCTAAAATTTTATTGATTTCTTCTTTAGTCTCTTTTATTGATTTCTTTTTAATATCTGCTGGAATATTTTTACTAGTCATTTATTGTATATTAAATAAATTATGAAGAATATCTATTCAAATATAATCAAATTTAATTCAAAGAATTTAATTAAAATTATTAATATTCTTAAAAAAAATGGCATAATTGGTTTGCCAACAGAAACTGTATATGGTTTGGCTGGAAATGCATATTCTAATAGTTCAATTAAAAAAATTTTTAAAATTAAAAAAAGATTAAAGAAAAATCCGCTTATTATTCACTATTATAATTTGAATCACGCCAAAAAGGATGTTTTATTAGATAAAAAATTTTACAAAATTTACAAAAAATTTAGTCCAGGACCAATTACTTATATTGTAAAGAAAAAAAATAATTCCAAAATTAAACCTCTGGCTTGCGGAAATTTAAAAACCGTAGGTGTTAGATTTCCAAAAAATAAAATAATAAGAAAATTATTAAAAAAAATTGAATTTCCATTAGCAATGCCAAGCGCTAATAAGTCATCTGGTGTGAGCCCAGTAAAGCCTTTGGATGTTTTTGAAGAATTTAATAATAAAATTAAGGTGGTCGATGGCGGTATTTCAAAAATTGGAATAGAATCAACTGTTTTAAATTTAGTTGATAAAGTGTGTATTTTAAGGCCTGGAGTAATTACCCCTAAACAAATTGAGAATATTTTAAAAACAAAAATAAAAATTTTAACAAAACAAACAATTCTTAAATCGCCGGGATCGTTAAAAAAACATTATTCACCAGGCATACCTATTTATTTAAATAAAAATCAATGTCCTGATAAATATGCATTTATAACATTTGGAAAGAAATACCCTGTGACAAGAAACTCTTTTAATTTAAGTAGAAAATCTAATTTAAATGAGGCTGCAAAAAACTTATATAAGTTTTTTAGAATTGTTAAAAAAAGAGGATATAATAAGATTTATGTTGCAAAAATTCCTAACACAGGAGTTGGAATTGCAATTAATGATAGACTTAAAAGAGCTTCAAAATAATGAAATTAGAAGTAAAAAATTTAGAGAAAAAATTTAAAAATTTCACTGCAGTTAAAAACATAAACTTTCATATTGATAATGGGCAGACATTAGGTGTTCTAGGGCCGAATGGATGTGGAAAAACAACCACAATAGGAATGTTACTTGGATTAATTAAACCTTCAAATGGTAAAATTCTTATAGATGATGAAAATTTTGAAAATTTAAATAGAGAAAAATTATTAAGTCAATTTAATTTTGCATCACCGTATGTGGAATTACCCAAGAAACTTACTGTAAAAGAAAACTTGGAGATATACGGCAGGCTATATGGTGTTAAAGATTTGACTAAAAGAATACAGGAAATTTCTTATGACCTCAATTTAGATTTTTTTCTAAACAAAAAAACAGGAGAGTTGTCGTCTGGACAAAAAAATAGAGTTTCTTTGGCAAAATCACTCATAAATAATCCCAAAATTTTATTTTTAGATGAACCAACTGCAAGTCTAGATCCTGATATCGGAGATTTTGTAAGAAAATATATAGAGGATTATAAGTCAAAAAATAAAGTTTCAATACTATTAGCATCACATAACATGAAAGAGGTGGAAAGACTTTGTGACCAAGTCATAATGATGAAGGAGGGCGAGATAGTTGATAGAGGAACATGCCAATCTTTAATTGATAAACACGGTAGAAATAATTTAGAAGATACATTTTTAAAATTAGCGAGAAACAAAAATGAATTGGAATAAAGTTTACGGTCTAAGTTTGAGACATTTTTATTTGATAAAAAGTTCTTTCCCAAGAATTTTAGATTTAATTTATTGGCCAAGTATTCAAATATTTTTGTGGGGATTTATATCAAAATTTTTCACCTTAAGCTCAACTTATTATAATAACACTGTAGGTGTAATTTTATCTGCAGCAATACTTTACGATTTTCTGTTTAGATCAAGTATAAGCTATAACATGATGTTTTTGGAAGAAATATGGAGTAGAAATTTTACAAATTTATTTATTTCACCAATTAAAATTAAAGAAATTATTGCTGCCTTGACATTAACAGCAATTGTAAGAACTCTCATTGGCATGGTTCCAGCTGCATTGCTTGCGATACCATTATTTGGAGTTTCTATTTTTAAAATTGGTTTGCCCCTAATATCTTTGTTATTAAGTCTTTATATCTTTGGAATTACTTTAGGTTTGTTGGTAACTTCTGGATTGATTAGATTTGGACCTTCATTTGAGAATATAGCTTGGGCAAGTCTATTTTTTTTAGCTCCATTAGGATGTATATATTATCCAATAGAAATCTTACCTGAATGGTTGCAGATAATTGCAAAAATACTACCTTTAGTTCATATTTTTGAAGAAATGAGAAACATTTTAATTAATGATATTATAAGTTATAGTCAAATAATTTTAGCAATAACCATTTCTATTTTTTACTTCATGCTAGGAGTTGCAGTTTTTTATATTTCATATGCTGGGGCAAAAGTTAGAGGAACTTTAATTAATGTTGGAGAATAAATGCATTATAAAATAGAGGAAATTAAGAAAAATGAAAGTCCTCCGAAAGTAATTAAAAATTTATTCAGTAAAGATGAAATTAATAAGTTTCTTAAACTTTATGAACAATTACCGACAACAATTCATAACAAAAAACAAAATGTAATTAAAAAGAGGTGGTTAAAAGAATATGGTAAAGAATTGGAGGAATTATTTTATAAAAAATTAAAAAATGAAATTGGTGATTTTCAATATGATAATTTAAAAACAGATAATGGAGATATAATTTATGGACTTTTTCAAGAAAGCTATAATCCAATAGGGTTGCACATTGATGGGGGTTTTAATTTTGAAGACTTAATTTATAAGCAAAGTTTAATACCACTTACACCAGTTGGAAGTACAGTGATTTTCAAAAATAGATACTATGGAAAATCTACTAATTTTACAATGGATAAAAAAGAATTAGAAAAAACAAATCTTAATTACGGACAAAATATAAGGTCAAATAAACATATCGGAATGTTTGGAAACAAGCCTTTTAGTAATGAGGATCACAAAAAATTTTTAGAACACGAAAAACTAGATAATCTTTTAGGTCTTGAAATTGAATTAGTTTATGAATGGGAGTTAGGGTCTATGCTAATTTTCGATAGAACTAATTTACATTGCTCTTCATCTAAAATTGAAGGAAAAAAAATAGGTTTAACGACTTTTACTAAAAAATAAATTATGGCAATATATGATTGCTTTCAATATTTTAACGAAGAGCATATAGCTGATTTAAGATTTAATATTTTAAACGAGTTTGTAGACTACTTTGTAATAGTTGAGTCTACAGTTAATCATCAAGGAAAAGAAAAAAAATTACAATTTGATATTAGTAAGTATCAGAAATTTAAAAAAAAAATTAGGTATATTGTTGTTGATGATACTCCTGAAAATATAAAAAAACCACATGAAGGTGGAGAGTCTTTAGTTGAGCAGCATCAACGAAATTCATTAATGAAAGTCCTCAGCAAAGCTGATGATGAGGATTTAATTATTTTATCTGATGTTGATGAAGTTCCAAATTTGAAAAAATTAAACTTATTCAATAAAAAAAATTTTGGAGTATTTTCACAAAGAATGTTTATGTATAAAATTAATTTTTTAAATTTAGATGAAAATAATTGGCATGGTTCAAAAATTTGTTTAAAAAAGAAATTAAAATCTCCTCAATGGTTAAGAAATTTAAAGTTTAAAAAATATCCTTTTTGGAGGATAGATAAACCAAAAAATATTCAAATTATCCAAGACGGTGGTTGGCACTTTGCTTATTTACAAAGCGCTGAAAACATTTCAAAAAAAATAAGATCTTTTGCACATGGAGAGTTTAATAAGGAACATTTAACAAACGAGTCAAAAATAAGAGATAAAATTCGAAAAGGAGAAGATGTATTTGAACGTGGTTTTAAAATAAAAAAAGTTAGTATAGATAAATCTTTTCCAGATTATATTCAAAAAAATCAAGATATATTGAAAAATTGGATTGCTTGACATGGTGCGCCCGGAAGGATTTGAACCCTCAACCTTCTGATCCGAAGTCAGACGCTCTATCCAGTTGAGCTACGAACGCACAAGTAGTAATTTAAATTAAATGAAAAATAAAACAATTAAAATATTATCTACCTCTTCAGATAAAGGAAAAAGAATTGATATATTTTTGTCTGAAAAATTAAAAGAGATGACTAGATCAAATATAAAAAAATTAATTAATCAGAAAAAAGTTATGGTAAATAACATTATTGTAGAAGCTCAGTCAAAGAAAATAAAGAATAATGATGAAATTAATATAACTTTTCATGAGGAGATAAATAAAAAGATAATGCCTTCAAGTGTAAATTTAAAAATCGTTTATGAAGATAAAGACTTAATAATTATAAATAAACCTCAAGGGATGGTAGTGCACCCAGGTGCGGGAAATAAAAATAATACATTGGTAAATGCTCTAGTTGGTAAATATAAAAAAAAATTATCTAATTTAGGTGGATCAACTAGACCAGGAATTGTTCATAGAATAGATAAAGATACTAGTGGACTTTTAGTAGTAGCAAAAAATAATTTTACTCACGCTGATTTAGGTCGGCAATTTAGTAGACATTCAATTAAAAGAAAATATATTGCGCTTATTTGGGGGGTAATAAGACCTCTACAGGGTACTATTGAGACATTTATTACAAGAAGTAAAAGAAATAGACAGCTTATGACCACTGATGAGTTTAAGGGAAAAAGGGCAATAACAAAATATTCAATAACAAAAGTGTTTAACAAAAAAGATATTCCTAAAATAAGTTTAATAGAATTTGAATTAAAAACTGGAAGGACTCATCAAATAAGAGTTCACATGATTTATAAAGGGACCAGTTTACTCGGAGATCAAAAATACCGCAAAAAAAATTTAAAATTTAAAAAAATTGATACTACGTTTGAAAAAATCTTAAATTCATTTAAAGGTCAAGTTTTACACGCATACACATTAGGATTTGATCATCCAAGAAACTTAAATAAGGTAGAGTTTAAAACAAAATTGCCCTTAAAATTTAAAAAATTAGTTGATTATCTTGAAAGTTTAAAAAATTAAAATTATATATAGTTATTTGATTATGACAAAAGATAAAGAAATAACTAACTTACCTTCTCCTGCTTCAGGAAGTCTGTCTTTATATTTATCTCAAATTAAAAAATTTCCAATGCTGGACGCGGAGGAAGAGTACATGTTAGCTAAAAATTGGAAAGAAAGAGGTAATCTTAAAGCAGCACACAAATTAGTAACAAGCCATTTAAGATTAGTGGCAAAAATCGCTATGGGGTACAGAGGATACGGTTTGCCAGTAAACGAGTTAATTTCTGAGGGAAATATAGGTTTGATGCAGGCAGTCAAAAAATTTGATCCGGATAAAGGATTTCGACTCGCGACATATGCAATGTGGTGGATCAAAGCTTCTATACAGGAATATGTTTTGAGATCATGGAGTTTGGTTAAAATGGGGACAACAACAGCTCAAAAGAAACTTTTTTTTAATCTTAAAAAAATTAAAAATCAAATAGCACCTGGTCAAGAAGGAGATTTAAGAGACAATCAAGTTGAAGAAATTTCTAAAAGATTGGACGTAAACTCAGATGAGGTCATTAATATGAACAGAAGAATGATGGGACAGGAGAAGTCTCTTAATAGCCCAATCAAAGCTGGTGAAGCTGACGAATGGCAAGATTGGTTAGTGGATGAAAACTTAGATCAAGAACTGCTTTTATCTCAAAAACAAGAATTTAATGATAGAAAAGAATTGTTAAATAATTCGATGAGTATTCTTGATAAGAGAGAAGCTGATATTTTAAAAGCAAGAAGGTTGAGTGAAAATCCTAAAACTTTAGAAGAATTAAGTACTAAATTTAAAATTAGTAGAGAAAGAGTTAGACAAATTGAAACAAAAGCTTTTGAAAAACTACAAAAGTCTATGATTAACGCAAGTAAATCAAAAAATTTGCTTCCTAAGAATTAGTTAAATTGAAAAAGGATTTTCTATTAAAATAGTATCTTTTCGTTCAGGACTTGTCGAGATGCTTGCTACTTTTGTCTCTATGAATTTTTCCAGACCTTTAATGTATTCTTGAGCGTTTTTAGGTAGATCTCTAAAAGATTTTACACCCTTTGTTGAGGTCTTCCAGCCACTAAAGTTTTTATAAATTGGTTTCACCTTCAATTGATCTTCAACAGCAGCAGGTAAATAATCAATTCTTTTGCCTTTTAACTCATATCCAACACAAATTTTAATTTTATCTAGTTCATCTAAAACATCTAGTTTTGTTAAAGCTATGCCATTTATACCTGAAATTTTAATTGTTTGCCTTACTAATACACCGTCAAACCAGCCACATCTTCTTTTTCTACTTGTTACAGTTCCAAACTCTTTTCCCCTTAATCCTAAAATATCACCAATTTTATCTTTTAGCTCTGTTGGAAACGGACCTTCTCCTACTCTTGTTGTATAAGCTTTTGTAATACCTAAAACATAATTAATTGTACTTACTCCGCAGCCAGAGCCTGTTGCAGCAGATGAAGCAACTGTATTTGAAGATGTAACAAATGGATAAGTTCCATGGTCAACATCTAACAAAATTCCTTGGGCTCCTTCAAAAAGAATCTTTTTACCTTTTGATTTAAACTCATCTAATTTTTTCCAGACAGGTTGTGAAAATTTTAGTATTGATGGTGCAATTTTTAATAAATCTTTTTTTAATTGATCTTTCTCAAAGATTTTTTTTCCTAAACCTTTTCTTATTGCATTATGATGAATAAGTACAGTTTCTAGTCTATGATCTAAATTGCTTTCTGAAACTAGGTCCATAACCCTTATTGATCTTCGTCCTACTTTGTCCTCATATGCTGGACCAATACCTCTTCTAGTAGTTCCAATCTTAGCTTTTCCTGCAGTATCTTCCCTGATCTCATCCATTTCTTTATGGAAAGGAAGAATTAAATTTGCAGCTTCTGATATGATTAGATTATTTTCATCTACGTTAATGCCTTTTTCTTTTATTTCTTTTATTTCATCTAAAAGAGCCCAAGGATCTACTACGACACCATTTCCTATAATAGAAATTTTATTTTTTCTGACTATTCCTGACGGTAACAGCCTAAGTTTATAAGTTACGCCATCTATTACTAAAGTGTGACCAGCATTATGACCGCCTTGAAATCTTACAACTACATCTGCCTCGCTAGATAACCAGTCAACTATTTTTCCTTTTCCCTCATCACCCCATTGTGAACCTACAACAACTATATTTTTCATAACTTAAATTTCCTATCGATTTTAATGGTACTCAAATGATTAATTGGTCCATGACCTTTCCCATAATTAAGATTAGATCTTATAGATTGATTAACATATTTAATTGCTAGCTCACAGGATTTATTTATAGTTTTTCCACATGCCAAAAAAGTTGTAATCGCACTAGATAAAGTACATCCTGTTCCATGAGTATTTTTTGTTTTAACTCTTTTGTTTTTAAAAATTTTTAATTCTTTTTGATTTAAGAAGACATCACTCATAGTTTCTGCTTGACTATGGCCTCCTTTTATTAAAACATTTTTAATTCCAAAATTAAGCAAAATATTTGCAGCTCTTATCATTTCGTTTAGATTTTTAATTTTAGTATTTGACAAAACCTCTGCTTCGGGAATATTTGGAGTTATTAAAAATGCTTTTCGTATTAGTTTCTCTTTTAAAACTTTAATGGCTTTATTGTTTATTAATTTAAATCCTCCTTTAGCAACCATAACAGGGTCTAAGATTATCTTTTTTGTTTTAATTTTTTTTAAACTTTTACAAACTGATAAAATTACATCACTTGAATGAAGCATACCTATTTTTACTGCATCAGGCTTAATATCTTTTGAAGTAAATAGAATTTGTTTTTCAATTTCTTTAGGAGAGATTGCGACAACTGAATTCACGCCTGTTGTATTTTGAGAAGTAACTGCTGTAATAGCTGTCATGGCATATCCGCCTAATGCCGTAACTGTTTTTATATCTGCTTGAATACCTGCTCCTCCAGATGAGTCTGAGCCAGCAATTATTAATATTTTAGATTTGGGTTTCAATTATTTTATCGAATTTTTTATTATTTTAATACATCCTATAATTAAACTTTTATCATATGATTCTGCCATTATTCTTATCTTTGGTTCTGTGCCAGATTTTCTGACCAAAATTCTTCCTTTTTTGCCCATTAATTTATTTGCTTTTTTTATAGCTTTTTTACATTTAGGCTCTTTAATTATACTCTTGTCTTTTACAATTACATTCTCCAAAATTTGTGGTAGCGGTTTAAACACATCAAGTAAGTCACTTGCTTTTTTTCCTTTTCGTAAAGAAAATAAAACTTCAAGCGCAACAAGTAAACCATCGCCAGTGGTTGCAAACTTACCCAAAATAATATGTCCAGATTGCTCTCCACCTAAATTGAAGTTAAGTTTTTTCATTTTTTCTTTTACATACCTGTCTCCTACTTTAGATCTTATGAATTTTATTTTTTGATCTTTTAAAAATTTTTCTAGTCCATAATTCGACATTAACGTCCCCACTACTCCACCTTTTAAAATTCTTTTAGACTTCCATCGTCTTGCTAACATTGCAATTATTTGGTCCCCGTCAATAATTTTTCCCTTCTCATCACACATAATTATTCTGTCAGCATCACCATCAAATGAAATGCCAACATTCGCTTTGAGCTTTTTTACAGCTGATTTAATTTTTGACGGATAAGTAGATCCACATTTTTCATTTATGTTTAAACCGTCAGGTTCAATTCCGATGGAAAATACTTTTGCTCCAAGTTCTTTTAAAAGCTTAGGTGCAGCTTTATAGCAAGCCCCATTAGCACAATCTAAAACTATTTTAGTTCCTTTTAAATTAAAGTTTTTTGGAAAATTATTTTTAAGGATTTTTATATACTTTTCATTTCCATCTTCTAATCTTTTTACCCTACCTAGTAATTTTGGATTTGTAAGTTGTTTGGCATTTTTTGTATCAATTAATTTTTCAATTTTTTTTTCTATTTTATCCGATAGTTTCATTCCATCAGGTCCAAATAATTTTAAACCATTATCATAAAAGGGATTGTGTGAAGCTGTTATCATAATGCCCATGTTAGCTCTCATAGATTTTGTTAACATGGCAAGTCCATTAGTTGGTAAAGGACCTAAGGTAAATACATGCATACCTCCAGAAACTAATCCTGATACTAAAGCGGGCTCTAAAGTATAGCCTGATAATCTTGTATCTTTAGCTATAATCGCAACTTGTTTAGATCTTTTTTGATTTTTAAAATATGTACCGGATGCTAAACCAAACTTAAAAAATTTTTCACCTGTTATATTCCCCTTATTAACAGTTCCTCTAATGCCATCTGTACCAAAATACTTATTTTTCATTAATTCGATAAAATCTTTTTAAAAACTAAAATTCCTTGTTTAACCTCTTTTACGTTATGAACTCTAAAAATTTGTACTCCTTGAGATAGTAAAAAAAGAACTGACGCTATTGTACCACCAGTTCTATCTTTGCTATCATATTTTCCAGATATTTGATTGATAAATCTTTTTCTTGAAGTACCGACCAATATCGGAAAGCCAAGACTATGAAACAAAGATACTTTGGAAATTAAAGTCAAATTATGTTTCAAATTTTTACCAAAACCTATTCCGGGGTCTAAAACAATTTTTTTATTGTCAAATCTCTTACTAATACTTGTTTCAAAAAAATCATAAATATCCAATAACACATTTTTATAATTTGGATTTTTTTGCATAGAATTTGGTGTACCTTTCATATGGTGAAGAACTTTTGCGACGTTATATTTTTTTAATTTTTGCAAAGAATTTGGGTCGTAGTTAAAACCAGAAACATCATTAATTAAATCAACTCCATGTTTAATACTTTTGATCATTAGATCAGATTTTCTTGTATCGAGTGAAAGACATGTTTTTTTATATCTTTTTTTAAATTTGCTTATTACAAACTTTACCCTTTTCCACTCAATATCTTGTGGAACAGTTTTTGAACCTGGTCTAGTAGATTCTCCTCCTACATCTATAATGTCTGCTCCTGATAATATCATCTCAGCAATATGTTTAAGAGATTTGCTATTTTTATTAAATTTACCACCATCGGAAAAACTGTCAGGAGTTAGATTAAGTATTCCCATTATGGAAGGTTTATCAAAATCAATAAAATGAAGAAAGTTTTTTCTCTTCGAGGTTATATTCTTTAAATCCTTGCGAACTTTGTTCCTTAAGACACGACTAAGAGTGTTAATTTTTTTTAAATTTATAACTTTAGAGAAAATTTTTTTTTTTCCTCTAGTAATTATCTCTACTTGGTCAAAAGATATATATTTGTTACCGCATAATGGTAAAGCTTTTTTAGCTTGTATTGAGTGTTTTGCTATTAATCCGTATTTGAAATTACACGCTCTAGTGTAATATTTGATCATTAGTTAAACTACAGGCTTCGGTTTTAAACCTATTGTTCCTAGAGCTGAAGTTTCCTTAGTATCCTCTTTTGAATCGCTCTCAAATGATCTTGTTGGTTTCTTATCTTTTAAAATTAAATCTCTTATTTCGTCTCCAGATAAAGTCTCATAAATTAACAATGCTTTTGCGATTTTGTGGAGATCATCAATTTTTTCTGTAAGAACTGCTCTTGCTCTTTCATATCCTTTGTCAACTATCTTTTTAACTTCGGAATCAACTTTTCTTGCAGTTTCCTCTGACATATTCTGTTGCTTGGTAACTGATCTACCTAAAAAAACTTCTTCCTCATTTTCTCCATATGCAATTGTACCTAATTCTGCACTCATCCCGTATTTTGTAACCATATTTTTTGCCATTTTTGTTACCATGTCAATGTCAGACGAAGCACCAGAAGTAACTTTATCATGACCAAAAATAATTTCCTCAGCAATTCTTCCACCCATTGCAACAGCAATGTCTGAATGCATTTTTTCTCTAGTAACTGATAGTTGGTCTCTTTCAGGTAATCTCATTACCATTCCTAATGCTCTTCCTCTAGGAATTATTGTAGCTTTGTGAATGGGATCAGAAGCTTTTTCGTTTAAAGCAACTATAGCATGACCGCCCTCATGATATGCAGTTAATTTTTTCTCATCTTCGCTCATAACCATTGATCTTCTCTCAGCACCCATCATTACTTTATCTTTGGCGTCTTCTACATCTGACATGGTTACTACTCTTTTATTTTTTCTCGCTGCTAAAAGAGCTGCTTCATTAACTAAATTTGCTAAGTCTGCGCCTGAAAAACCTGGTGTTCCTCTAGCTATTGTTCTTAATTTTACATCCGGTCCAGTATTAATTTTTTTAATGTGAACTTTTAAAATAGCTTCTCTACCTATAATGTCTGGATTACCTACAACTACTTGTCTATCAAATCTTCCTGGTCTTAATAACGCAGGATCGAGAACATCTGGTCTATTAGTAGCAGCAATTAAAATTATTCCCTCATTTGTGTCAAAGCCGTCCATTTCAACTAATAACTGATTTAAAGTTTGCTCTCTTTCATCATTACCTCCACCAAGTCCCGCGCCTCTACTTCTACCTACAGCATCAATTTCATCTATAAATATTATACATGGTGAGTTTTTTTTACCTTGTTCAAACATGTCTCTGACTCTAGAAGCGCCAACACCCACAAACATTTCAACAAAGTCGGAACCTGATATGGAAAAAAATGGAACATTAGCTTCACCTGCTATAGCTTTTGCCAATAAAGTTTTTCCTGTACCAGGAGGTCCAATTAATAAAGCGCCCTTTGGAATTTTTCCACCAAGTCTACTAAATTTTTTAGGATCTCTTAAAAATTCAACTATTTCCTCTACTTCCTCTTTTGCTTCCTCAACTCCGGCAACATCGTTAAAAGTAACTTTACCAGTAGCTTCATTTAACAACTTTGCTTTCGATCTTCCAAATCCCATAGCTCCACCTTTTCCACCTTGCATTTGTCGCATGAAAAAAATCCATACTCCAATTAATAATAACATTGGGAACCATGATAAAAGTATTCCTAATAAAGAAGGCATTTTATCTTCCTTTGGAGAAGCAGTAATACTTACTCCTTTGTCAGATAATTTTTCAACTAGGTTTGGGTAATTCGGTGAGAAAGTGGTAAAATTATTTCCGTCAGCTAATACACCTGCAATATTATTTCCTTGAATTTCAACTTCAACAACTCTTCCCGCATCTACTTCTGTCAAAAATTTTGAAAAAGCCATTTTATTATTGTTAGAGCTAATTTTTTCAGGATCCTGGAACATATTAAATAATCCTATTGATAGGAAAATTATTATTGCCCACATTAAAAGATTTTTAAAATTCATAATTGTTAAATAAGTATTTTTTTATAATAAACAAGTAATATTTGAAAAGAATATAGTTGTAAATATGGCAAAATAACTTAATTAAATCCTATAATTATAATGATTTTTCAACATATATGTATTTATTTCTACTTTTGAGCAAACAACCTCCAAGATGATGTTTTACTTCTTTAGCAGAATTTAAGTATTTTAGGGCAGTGAATATCTTTTTGGACCTTGGCGGATAGTCTGATTTATTTAAAGATCTTATTACAAATCCTAAAACTCTCAATTGAAGCTCTTCATTTAAAGAAAAAAGTTCATTTTTTTTGATATAAATTTTTTTACCTTTTCTATCAACGATTTTTTTTAATATCTCCTTAAAATAGATGTTTAATGTTTTACTAGAAGATTTCAAATTGTTAATTGATCTTAAAATTTGATCACTTTTTATCCCATGTCTTGATAATATTGGTAAAAGTTTTCTAACATTTGACCTTAAAAATTTCTTATTATTGTTACTTGGATCTTTAATATATGTACCAAATATTTTTTTTGATATGAAAATCAAATTTTTTTTATTTTCGGAAAGAAATGGTCTAAAAATTTTTATTTCATTGTTAAAATGGGATGTAGCGCTCATAGCTGATAAACCTTGAACTCCACTACCTCTAGAGAGCCTTATTAAAAAAGTCTCAATTTGATCATCTTTATGATGTCCTGTTAGTATAAATTTAATTTTCTTTTTTTTACACTCTTTGTTTAAAAGTGAATATCTTATTTTACGAGCGTTGTGTTGGATATTTTTAATTATTTTTTTTTTATTATTTATAACCTTTAATGAAATATTTTGTTTTTTTAAAATATTTTTGACTTTTTTTGACTCTAAATGTGATTTCTTTCTTATCCCGTGATTTATGTGTACGTAGTAAAATTTTATTTTTTTGTAATTTGAATGCATTGCCCTACACATTGCTGTAAGTGCTAAGCTGTCTGAACCTCCTGAAACTGCAACCAATAACTTTCTAGCTTTGAGCTTTAAAATTTTTTTTTTAAAATCTGAATAAATTTCTGATAATTGCTTAGAATTTAAAAAGCAGTCTTTATGTTTTAGAACAATTGAATTTTTTTTGCTCATATTGAGCTTTTTGTAGCACAGACTTACTTGCTTTTGGATATTGTTTTTTAATCCCTGTTATCATCGTGCAACCTTGCTCTTTTTCACCGAGTTGAACCATGGTAATTCCTAATTTTAAAAGATTGTCTGGGGCTTTATCGCTTTTTGGATAGTTTTGATATCCATCTAAATATGCAGTTGCTGCATCAGAATATAATTGTCTAATTCTGAAAGTTTCACCATACCAATATTGTGCACTACCAGCTAAATCATGATCTTTATTATTGTCTATAAATTCTTTTAAAGCAAATTCAGCAGTTTCATAATCACCAATTTTCATAAAACTTATCGCAAACTCATATTGTTCTTTAGGAGATTTATTTGGTAGTAAAGACTCTGATCTTTCTGCTTCAGTTGTAGTTACTGCCGCAGTGGTTCCAATTGAATTTGTTTCCTGCTCTTTTGGTAAGTTTGATGATGAATAACCAGGTGTGGCGCCAAAATCTTGGGGTTTACTAGTTCCAGGTAATTTAGCTTTTTTTTTATCTTTATTTTGTTTTGGATCAGTATTTTCTAAATCGGAAAATCTCATCTGATTATCAGACTGCATCTTGGTTACTCTTGTAGATAGCTTATCCATTTTAAAATTTACCTCTTCAAATTTATTAGTTAATTGTCTGAATTGTTCCTCTATTTCATTTAGACGAAGAAGGTGTTTTGTAAGAACATCTTCATTTAAATTATTAACATTTGTAGTTTTATTTTTATCAATTATATCCGAGTTTTTGTAGAATGCTTTTTCAAGTGTTTTTAAATCTTGAGAGATAACCTGTATTTGATCGATAATAGCATCAACTTTTTCGTCTGAGTACAAAATATTAAAGTTAAGTAAAGATGACGCTATTATTAAAGATAAATATTTATTTTTGAAAATACCCATATTGTTTTTTTAATTATACATAATGGCAAAAAAAAGACCCTTTGATAAATCAAAGGGTCTTTAAATAATTATTATAAAGGTTATTTTACTTTAACAGTTACTGATCTTCTGTTTTGCGACCATGCTAATGGTGTAGACTCTGAGTTTACAGGTCTTTCTTTACCATAGCTTATTACTGAAATTCTTTTTCCAGAAATACCATAAGTCATTAAATAATCTTTAACTGCATTAGCTCTTCTTTCTCCTAGAGCCAAGTTGAATTCTCTCGTGCCTCTTTCATCCGCGTGTCCTTCAACAGTAACGTTAAGCTTTTTGTTTTTTCTTAAATATGTTGCTTGTTTTCTTAAAGTTTCTCTTGAAGCAGAAGTTAATGATGATTTATTTGTAGCAAAAAACACTCTGTCCTTAACACCGCTAGCTAAATATTCAACTGTATCTGATCCAGTGTAAACGTCTCCTGAAGTCTGCGATTTTTTTGCAGTTGAACATGCGCTTAATGCAAGTGTTGCAAAAAGAATTAAAAATATGTTTCTTAAATTTTTGTTAAATTTCATAGTATCCCCTAAGTTGTTGTCGACAATATTTCAAATTATCTAGCATTATTCAAGCCTTAATTACACAGTAAATACCTCACTTTGATAACAATGAAGACCAAGATGGGTCTGAAGCATCAGTTTCCGTCTTAATTTTTCTCTCATTATAACCTGTGATATCGATAGACCATAATTTAGCGCTAAACCCTTTTCCTTGAGCCCCGGATTTTGTTTCCCGGTAAAAAACTAATACTCTTCCATTTGGAGACCAGGATGGAGCCTCTTGATAAAAATTTTCAGTTAATAATCTTTCCCCAGTCCCGTCTGATCTCATTACACCAATATAAAATTTTCCTTTTCTTACTTTTGTAAAAGCAATTAAATCCCCTCTTGGTGACCAGACTGGCGTTCCATAAATTCCATTTCCAAAAGTAATTCTTTTTACATTGCTGCCATCACTTCTCATTACATATATTTGTTGGAGCCCGCTTCTATCAGAGTTAAAACAAATATATTTACCATCGGGTGAATAAGATGGTGATGTGTCTATTGATGAATGCTCTGTTATTCGCTCAACTTTTCTGGTTTCTAAATCCATTGTGAAAATATCTGAATTACCATCTTTAGCAAAACTCATTATTATTTTTTTTCCATCTGGAGAAAATCTCGGTGCAAAAGTCATGCCTGGGAAATTTCCAACTACTTCTTGTTTTCCAGTTTCAATATCCAAAAGGTATACACGCGGTAAATTTCTAAAATAAGAAAGATATGTCACCATTTGATTGCTTGGATTAAATCTGGGGGTCAAGACTAACTCATTTCCCAAAGTTAGATACTTAGTTTTAGCACCATCCTGATCCATTATAGCTAATTTCTTTACTCTTTGATTTTTTGGACCACTTTCAGCAACATAAATTATTCTTGTATCAAAATACCCTTCTTCTCCAGTAAGTCTCTCATATATTTTGTCTGAAATAATATGGGCTACTCTTCTCCAATTTGATGGTGTTGTAGTAAATGATAAAGCTATCATTTCCTTAGAAGCAGTCAAATCCCATAATCTAAATTCAACTTTTAATTTGTTATTTTTTACCGAAAGTTTTCCAGTTACTAATGCTTGAGCTTTTATTAATCTCCAATCTTCGAATCTAGGTTTTAAGTGAGCGATATCAGGCTTTTGAACAAATGCCTCTCTTTTTAAAGGGTTAAACAGACCGGTAGATTTGAAATTCTTTTCAATTATTGAAGAAATATTTAGTCCAAGTTTTTTTGTATCTAAACTTTCTAAATTTTCGGATGCACTTTCAACATGTAATGGTGAAACCGCAATAGGTAATGGATCTAAATTTCCTCTAGTGATATCGACTTTGATTAATGCGTTCAAGTTAGAATGCAGAATAAGGTACGTAAAAAATAAAATAATTATTTTTTTCATTTGTTCATCCTTTCAACATTTCAGTTGGATCAAAGTTTAATTGAATATTCTTCCATTTTTCATATCCTGTAGGAGGCACCTTCAATGGTTGGCACAGTCTTACAGCTCTTAAGGCGCTTTCAGCTAGTATTTTATAAAATTTTTGTCCTGGCATATTCATTCTCTGATGATCAATTATTTCTGATTTAAGTATTGTTCCATCCTTTTTTAATTCTAATTTTAATCTTACTAATAAATCTTTATCGTATGGCAAACCTAACGGAACACTCCAACAACCGAATATCTGGGCTCTTAGGGCATCTTCCTCTGAAAGACTCAATCCCGTAGCAAAAGAATTTTTAACATTACTTTGTGTTAACTTTTTGTTTTCTATTTCTTTTAAAGCTCTCTCTTCTTTAGCCTTGTCTATTAATGCAGCAATTTCATTGGTATTAATTAATTCTTCCTTCTCAAATTCTGATGACTGTCTAATCTGTGGCTTAATTTCTTCTGGATTTTGTTTTTTTTTAATAATTTCTTTTTTTTCTTTTTTCTCATCAGGCAATGGAATTCGGTCTGGTTTTTCCTTTGCTTTTGCTGAAGGAGGAGCTTGCTCGGATACTACCCTTTTTTCCTCTTTTTTAACTTTATCTATAATTTTTCTTGCCTTTGGAGCAAATGGAATATTTGTTTTATCTGTTATTTGTATTAGTTCCACTGATACTATAGGGGGCAAAGATATAGGTTCCCTAGTCATAAATGGTAATGATAGGGCTGTCAGAACTATCATTATTGCGTGAAATGTTATTGAGTAAAATAAACTTTTGGTCATTCAACATTTAATTTTTGTATGGTTCAGATATTAGTGCAACTTTAGAAAATCCTGCGCCAGAAAGCGTTCCCATTACCTCTAATACCCGACCATAGTTAATATTTTTATCTCCCCTGACGTATATTCTTGTATCAGTCCTATTTTTTGCAATTGCTAATAATTTTGGAATAATTTTATTATAGCTTACTTTGTGCTCCTGAATAAATACTTCGCCCTTGGAGTTTATTGATAATGTAAGAGGTTCTTGATCATCAGGCAATGAGTCCGCCGCTGACTCTGGTAAATCTACTTGCACACCTACTGTAAGCAAAGGCGCAGTAACCATAAATATAATTAATAAAACTAGCATTACATCAACAAAGGGTGTCACATTTATTTCGCTCATAGGTTGGTTTTTTGAGCGTTTAAAATTAAATGCCATGATTATTAAATTATAGACAAAAATCTTTTAGAAAAATTATCTAAACGTGCAGTATAGTTTTTTGTATCGCTGTTAAATTTGTTATAAGCAATAACTGCTGGGATTGCAGCCAAGAGACCTAATGCTGTTGCAAATAAGGCTTCGGCGATACCTGGGGCAACAATTGCTAAACTTGTATTCCTAGAAATAGCTATTGATTGAAAAGAATTCATTATACCCCAAACAGTTCCAAATAAACCTATAAATGGAGCCGTAGCACCTACAGTAGCTAAAAACGTAAAATTCTTTTCTATGATCTTAATTTGATTATCTGTATTAATTTCAAGAACCCTCTCTACCCTGGCAAGTTGCACAGCTGATGATTTGGATCGTGTCTTTCTTAACTCATTCATTGCAGATCTAAATATTAAAATAGCTGGATCATTTGATTTAACAGGTAAATTATTATCAAAACTTTCAGCTGATTTTGCTTTCCAAAACTTATTTTCAAAGTCTAAGATAGAATTGTTTATCTTTTTGAATAATCTATATTTATCAAAAATTAATGCCCAAGAATAAATTGATGCTGCAATTAAGATTAATATGACTGACTTCACTACAAAGTCAGCTCTAAGAAATAGGCTTAATAAAGAAAAATCTGTACTTCCTCCTAAACCAACTACTTGGGACGCAATATCTTGTTCCATAACATTTCATTACTTTTAGATTGTGTCATGAATTTGTCTTATAGATAAATTCTTAGCCTTATTTTTAGTCATCTTTAAAGCCTGTTTCGCTATAAAATCTTGCTATTAAAATAGCATCAGACTTATTTACATCCTTTTTTTTTGATAGTTTATCTGCAAATGCTGGGTACATTTCAATTACTTTAGTACGACTTGCGTCTTTTGAGGAATTAATTAATTCAAAATGTTTTTTCCATTTTGATGGTCTTACAAAAAAAATTGGTAATTTAAGCGTTGCACTTATACCTTTTATCGCTCCGAATGTTTGACCAAAATTAAACATACTTGTTACTCCTTGGCCTGGCATAGCGTTGACTTGTTCGACTACCACAACAGTTTTATTTATATCTTTGATATTACTTGAGATATATTGAGATAAATGCGCACTATTTAGCTGCCTTTTGTTTTTTTTTCCGTCAGCCATTGTAGGCAGATCAATTACATCAACTATTTTTTTTTCCTCAAGTATAGCTATAGCACCTGCTATTCCTGGATCAATTCCAAATATTCTCATTATATATTTGTATTTTAAAATTCACAATTTATAAATATGTTTTGAATGTCGTCAATTTCATCCAAACTTTCCAACATAACAACTACTTTTTTTTTTTGCTCATTTGATAATTTTAAAACGTTATGAGCTCTCCACTCTATACCAGAGTATATGAAATTGCTTATTTTATTTTCTATCTTATTTTTTACTTTATAAAAGTCTTTCATTTCACTTATAATTTCGTGATATTCATTAGAGCTCTCACATTCATTTGCGCCAGAGTTTATGGCTAATTCCAGGGCTTCATCATTATTTAAATTTTTATTTTCAATTCTAATTACCCCACAATTATAGAAAAGATGAGATGTAGATCCATTTTCACCTAATCTTCCTCCATTTTTTTGTAAAATTGTTCTAATTGTTGACGTGGTTCTATTTTTATTATCAGTTAAAGTTTCAATTATTAAGGCAGTATTAAATGCTCCATATCCCTCATATCTTAAATTTTCATAATTTTCTCCAGAGTTTATTTCAGATTTGCTTATGGCTCGATTTATATTTTCTTTAGGCATATTTGATTGTTTTGCAGTTTGTATTGCTGATCTTAATCTGGGATTCATATCGGGATCTTTTTCACCCAGTTTAGCCGCAACAGTAATTTCTCTAGATAGTTTTGAAAAAAGTTTAGATCGTACTTTATCTTGTCTTCCTTTTTTATGCTTAATACCAGCCCAATGCGAGTGTCCAGCCATTTAAGTTTTTTGTTTTAAATTTCCACCAATAATTATTTGATTTATATTATTAGCTAGACCAGTTTTATCATCAGCATCAACGATTACACCACTTATTGAAGCATCGCCATCAGCTGGGAAATGATTTTCTGCGGACGGATCTTTTTTAAATTTTTTTATAGAGTTTTCTTTATTCATACCAATAACAGAGTCATAATCGCCACACATACCTAGATCTGTTTGATATGCTGTTCCATTTTTTAAAATTTTTGTGTCAGACGTTGGAACATGGGTATGTGTTCCAACAACAGTTGTAACTTTGCCATCTAAAAAATGACCTAATGCCATTTTTTCACTAGTGATCTCTCCGTGTATATCAATTACAATAAAATCTACGTCCTTCTTTAGTTTAATCTTTTTCATAATTTTTTCTGTAAATGAAAATAAATCCTGACTTTTTTTCATAAACACATTTCCAATTAAATTTACTACTGCGATTTTTTTATCTTTAATTTCATAAATTCCATAACCACTCCCGGGTTGTCCATTTAATAAATTAGCTGGCCTTATCAACTTTTTTTCTTTATCAATAATTTCTAAAACCTCCTTTTGATCCCAAATATGATTACCTGAAGTAACTACATCAACGCCAGAATTAATTAGGTCCTTAAAATTTTTTTTTGTGATTCCTTTTCCATTATCTGCAGCATTTTCACCATTAGCGATCGTAAAATCAATTTTTTTTTCTTTTATAATTTTATTTAGTTTTAGTTTAACAATTTTAATACCTGCTGGCCCGCACACATCACCTAATACAAGAATTTTCATTTCATGAAGCCTTTCTCGGTATATATATTATTAAGTTTAAAATCAAAATTAGATGTTGGTATCTTTTTATATTTTTGAAACGAAAAACCCACCCCAATAGTTTCAATTTTTTTATTAAGTTTGATTAATTTAAACAAATAACGATCATAAAAACCTTTTCCATAACCAAGTCTATTTTTATAATTGTCAAATGCTACTAATGGAACAATAACAATATCAGGTAAATAATTCTTTTTTTTTATTTCAAAAGGCTCAGGTATACCAAATTTATTAACGGTTAATATATCTTTCTTTCTCCATTCAACAAATTTCATAAAATTTCCTTCGAGTATTTTAGGTAAAAGAAGTATTGTTTTTGAATTTTTAAATTTACTTATTAATTTAAGAATATTGAATTCGTAATTTGACGGATAATATAGGCCAATTAAAAGTTTTTTTTTCGTTTTATTTCTCTTTGTAATGTAGTTTATTAATTTATCAAATTTTTTAATTGAAACTTCGAAATATTTTTTTTTTCTTAGGGTTAAAAATTTTTTTCTTAGTTGATCTTTATTTTTCATTACTGAATATTAGAGGAAGCTTCAGCGTTTTTAATAATTTTTTCCAAAGACTCGGTTGTTCTATCTAACATGTTTTCGTACATAGAATTGGCCTCTTCTATGTTTTTTTTAATAGTTTCTATATCCTTATTTAAGTCTTTTATTTCTATTTCTTTAATATCTTTATATTTTATAGCTAACGATTTGAGCTCAATAAATTTTTTTGATAGTCCTTCTAGTTTATCTTTTTGATCTTTAACTCTTCTCCTCAGGTCAAAATGTTCATCTATTAACTTTATGGCTGTAATTAACAAAAGTTTATTTTCACCAATATTGCCTAGCTTTTTTTTTAGTTCTAAATATTTCTTATCTAAAAAAGAAGTTAATTTTTTTAAGGACTCTTCTTGTCCATCATCACAAGATAAAAGATAATCTTTGCCATTAAATTTTATATTTACATTTGCCATTTTTCAATTTCATCTACAAGACTTTGAGTTTCTTGATTTAGATCATTAATATCTTGATTAAATTTTTTCTCAAGTTCTTTCTTTAACTTCAGTTCATTTTCAAGTTTTTTTATTCTTTCCTTTAAATATTTGTGCTCTCTTAAAATTTCTTGGTTTTTCTTTTCTAGTTCTTCTTTTTCAAATTTAATTGAATCCCTCTCTTTTTCGATAGACTGATTATCAAAGTTATGCTGTGAATAACTTGTATTTAAATTTGCTAATTTATCAATTAACTGATTTAAATTTGTTTCTTTCTTCTCAAAGTTTTTCATCATGTAAATGTATCATAATATTGATATACTTACTCTAAGTCTATATAGGTAAATTAACAGTGAAAATAAAAGTTGATCAGTTAGCAAACGCAATTAGATTTTTATCTATTGATGCAGTTCAAAAAGCCAATTCAGGACATCCTGGAATGCCTATGGGTATGGCAGAAGTTGCTACGGTACTATTTAAATTCCACCTGAGGTTTAATCCAAAAAATCCTTCTTGGATTAATAGAGACAGATTTATTTTATCTGCTGGTCATGGGTCAATGCTTTTATATTCATTGCTCTACTTAACTGGTTATGAGAAAGTAAAATTAGAAGATTTAAAAAATTTTAGAAAATTAAATTCTATTTGTGCTGGACATCCAGAGTATATCAATAATTCTGGCATCGAAACTACTACTGGTCCTTTGGGACAAGGCCTGGCTAACGCAGTAGGATTGGCAATAGCATCGGAGAATTATAAAAAAAAATTTGGTCAGAAAATAATAAATAACAAGACTTATGTTATAGCGAGCGACGGAGACTTAATGGAGGGAATAAGCCATGAGTCAATGAGTTTAGCTGGTCACTTAAAATTAAAAAATTTAATTGTTTTTTTTGACAATAATAAAATTTCAATTGATGGATCTACTTCATTAAGTGTATCTGATAATTACAAAAAAAGGTTTGAGTCTTATGGCTGGAATTTTATAGAAATAAATGGCCATAATGAGAGACAAATTGATACTGCAATTAAAAAAGCCCATAAGTCTAGCAAGCCAACTTTAATTTCTTGTAAAACTATAATTGGGTATGGGTCACCTAATAAATCTGGTAAGTCTTCTTCTCATGGTGCTCCTTTAGGTGATGATGAGATAAAATTAGTGAGGAAAAAACTTAAATGGCCATATCCTCCTTTTGAAGTACCAAGTGAAATTCTAACTGAGTGGAGAAATATTGGAGATAAAGGAGAGATTGTTGAAAAAGATTGGTTAAACAATCTTAATAAATCTAAAAATGAAATTAAAGAAAATTTTAATAATCTTAATAACGCTATTTTAAAAGATAAATTAGAGGAATTAATTAGTTCAGAAAAAGAGAAATACTTTAAAGAAAAACCATCAATGGCTACAAGACAATGTTCTATGAAAGTAATTGAGTCTTTAAAAAATTTAATGCCTAATTTAGTTGGTGGCTCTGCAGATTTAAGTGGCTCGAATAACACAAAAACTTCTAATTCTGTAATTTTAAATTCTAAAAATTACGGAGGTAATTACATACATTATGGGGTTAGAGAGCATGGTATGGCAGGAATTATGAATGGAATTGCGCTATATCATAATTTAATACCATATGGCGGAACATTTTTAATTTTTTCTGATTATTGCAAACCATCTATCAGGCTTTCGGCTTTGATGGGATTACGTGTTATATATATATTTTCTCATGACTCAATTGGTTTAGGGGAGGATGGGCCAACACATCAGCCTATAGAACATTTATCGGGTTTAAGAGCAATACCTAATTTAAATGTTTTCAGACCAGCGGACATCAATGAAACTTTAGAATGTTGGGAAGCTTCATTAAACAATGATAAAGGACCGAGTGCAATTGTACTTTCAAGACAAAAGTTGGGTTATATAAGTAAATATCCTGATAAAAATAATAAATGTCTTAAAGGAGCTTACGAAATTAATATTACGTCTCATGACAACAAAGTAACGATAATTGCTTCTGGATCTGAAGTAAGTTTGGCTCTTGAAACGCAAGAACTTTTAAAGAATTTAGGTGTTGAGTCTAAAGTTGTTTCAATGCCGTGCCAAGAATTGTTCGATCAACAAGATGATGATTATAAAAATAAAATTTTAGAAAATGATAGATTAATCGTTTCTATTGAAGCAGGGTCAGTATTTTGTTGGCATAAGTATCTAAAAAAAGATGACATTGCAATGGGAATTGATAAATTTGGAAAAAGTGCACCGTATAAAGAAATTTATGAAGAGATGAATTTAACTTCTAATAAGATAGCTTCGATTATTCAAAAAAAATTAAGAAAATAAATTCTAAGTTTATGGAAAAAATAAGAAGTTTTAATGACAATATTGATATAAAAAATAAAAGAGTAATTCTTCGATCAGATTTTAATGTGCCTATTATAAATGAGGTTATTCAAGACAAAACCAGGATAAATTTAAGTATACCATTTATTGAAAGTTTATTGAAAAAAGATGCAAAAGTTTTATTAATTTCTCACCTTGGAAGGCCTAAAAGTGACAAGGATCAAAACTTATCTTTGAAACCCGTTTATGAATATCTAAAGGAAAAGATTAACAATAAAATATATTTCTTTTCAGAAAAAATTACAAATAAAACAATGGATAAAGTGCGTTTTGTAAATAATGGTGAGATAATTTTTTTTGAAAATATTAGGCTTAATGAAGGTGAAATTAAAAATGACGAGAATTTTGCAAAAAATCTATCTTCTTTAGGCGATATATATATAAATGATGCTTTTTCTTGCGCTCATAGAAAACAAACATCTATACATAAAATTACTAAACACATAAAAAGTTCTTACGCTGGACCTTTGTTTATGAAGGAAATTCACTCAATAAATATGGTTTTAAAAAATAAGAAAAGTCCAACAACTTGTATAATTGGGGGGTCCAAAATTTCTACAAAACTGGGAGTTATTACTTCTTTAATAGAAAAAGTAGATAACTTAATAATTGTAGGCGCAATGGCAAATAATTTTATAAAATTCAAAGGAATTAAAATAGGAAAATCATTAGTTGAGCCTGGTTCTGAAAAAATTATCAAAAAAATATACGATAAAGTTGGTAATAGTAATTGTGAAATTATAACACCATTTGATTTTGCAGTTTCAGGTTCTGCTGATGGTGAGGCAATATTTAAAGATTTAAATAAAGTAAGCGATAATGAGATAATCCTGGACATAGGTCCACAAACTATTGACAGAATTAGTAAAATTATTGATATTTCTAAAACAGTGCTTTGGAATGGACCCGCTGGGTATTTTGAAAATGAGAATTTTTCAAAAGGAACTGTGTCTTTAGCAAAAAAAATTTCCGATAATACAAATAAAAATTCTTTAATATCAATTGTAGGTGGTGGGGACACTATTTCCTCCATTAAAAATAATCGGTTAAATGTGAATTTTACTCACTTATCAACAGCAGGAGGGGCTTTTTTAGAATATATAGAGGGAAAAAACTTGCCTGCAATAGAAGTTTTAAAATAAAAATCAATTATGAATATTGAAGATATAGCAAAAAAAATGTGCGCTAAGGGAAAAGGTATATTAGCCGCTGATGAAAGCACAGGAACTATTGCAAAAAGATTTAAAAGTATAAATGTAGAAAATTTAGAAAAAAATAGATTAAGTTTTAGACAAACATTATTTAATTCTAGTGGGATGAAAGATTACATTGGGGGAGTAATTCTTTTTGATGAAACAATTAAACAAAAAACTACTCTGGGACCAACTATTCCAGAATTAATATCAAAACATGGCGCGATACCAGGAATAAAAGTTGATAAAGGGGCAAAACCTTTAGCGGGTTCCAATGAAGAAACCGTTACCGAAGGGTTGGACGGTTTACGAGAGAGATTGAAGGAATATTATGGTCTAGGTGCAAGGTTTACTAAATGGAGAGCGGTATATAAAATAAATGATAAATATCCATCCTCACAATCTATTAAGTCCAACGCACATGCTTTAGCAAGATATGCAGCTCTGGTACAAGAATCTAAAATGGTTCCTATAATAGAGCCGGAAGTATTAATGGATGGGTCACATGATATTGAAAAATGTTATCAAGTGACAACTAATGTTCTTAATGAATGTTACAATGAACTTGAAATTCATAAAATTTATTTAAAAGGAACAGTTCTTAAACCTAATATGATTATACATGGATCAGAGAGTAAAAACAAAGCAAGCTCGGAAGAAATAGCAAAAAAAACTTTAGATTGTCTTAAAAAAAATGTCCCTAGTGAAGTGCCGGGTATAGCATTTTTATCTGGCGGTCAATCAGAGATAGAAGCGAGCAAGAATTTAAACGAGATAAATAAAATAAATGATACGAATTTTTTAATTACTTTTTCATATGGAAGAGGTTTACAAGCAAGTGCATTGAAAGAATTCGGTAAAAATCAAGAAAATATAGATAATATCCAAAAGGCCTTTAACCATAGAGCTAAAATGAACGGTCTTTCTTCGACGGGAAAGTGGTCTGAAAATTTAGAAAAAGAATCAGCGGCTTAATTACATTGAAAAAACTAGTATATTTGATTTCACCCAATGAAATTAAAAAGCAATTTTACGAAGATTTAAATAAAGTTTTATCTTACGGAAATGTTAAGTTTTTTCAATTAAGACTTAAAAAAATAAAAAAAAATAACCTTTTAAGGATAGCAAAAAAAATCCGAAAAATAACTTACAAACATAAAGTTAAGCTAATTATTAATGATAATTATAATCTAGTATCAAAAACTAAGGCTGATGGTTGTCATATGGGTCAGCTTGATGGTTCTTTTAAAACAGCTAAAAAAAAACTAAAAAATAAAATTTTAGGTATAACTTGTCATGGCTCAATCGAACTTGCTAAAGAGGCAGTCAAACAAAAGGCGAGCTATGTAGCTTTTGGGTCTTTTTTTAAATCCAAGCTTAAACCTGGGGCCAAAAAAGCTGATCAAAAGATTATGCTTGAAGTAAAAAAAAAAATTAAACTTCCTATTGTTGTAATTGGTGGGATTAATAATTTTAATTATAAAAAATTTATTAAATTAGGTGCTAAATATATTGCAATATCAAGTTTTATTTGGGATAACCCGAAATTAAAACCTGAAATAGCTATAAAAAAATTTAAATGAAAATAACTGCGAATGAAATTAAACCTGGGATGATAATTGAACACAAAAACGATTTGTGGAATGTGTTAAAAACTCAACATGTAAAGCCTGGTAAGGGAGGAGCATTTAATCAGGTTGAACTAAAAAGCGTATTGAAAGGGACAAAATTAAACGAACGGTTTCGATCAAATGAAAATGTAGAAAAGGCAGAAGTTGATGAAAAAAAATTTAATTTTTTGTATTCAGATGATAAAAATTCTTACTTTATGGATAATATTTCTTTTGAACAAGTATCAATGTTAAATGAGTTAATAGGCGAAAAAGTAAAGTTACTCAAAGAAAATTTAGAAGTAACTATATCGTTATTAGAGGAAAGACCATTATCAATTGAACTTCCAAAAAATATTAATTGTATAGTTGAAACGACTGATGCTGTTGTTAAGAATCAAACAGCAGCCTCTTCTTACAAACCTGCAAAACTTGATAATGGTTTAACAATAACTGTACCCCCATTTATAGAAAATGGTGACAAAATAATAATAGACTCGAGAAGTTTAGAGTATGTAAAAAAAAATAATTAAAATGAGAATTAACTCACCTAAATTAAATATTATGTATAAGGCATGCATGAAAGCCTCTAAGTCTTTAATTAGAGACTTTGGTGAGGTAGAAAATCTTCAGGTATCATCAAAAGGACCAGGAGATTTTGTATCTTCTGCCGATACGAGAACTGAAAAAATTATAATTGAAGAAATACTTAAGGCATATCCTGATCATGGCATTTTAAGTGAAGAAGTAGGAAAAATTAATCAAAAAAATAAAACTAATAGGTGGATTATAGATCCTATAGATGGAACCAGTAATTTTCTGAATGCTATTCCTCAATTTGCTATTTCAATTGGTTATGAGGAAGATAGTCAAATTAAAACTGGATTAATTTATGATCCAATAAAAAATGAACTTTTTTTTGCAGAAATTGGTAATGGAGCTTTTTTAAATAATTCTAGAATAAGAGTATCAAAAAAAAAGATTTTAAAACATTCTTTGCTAGGAACAGGTGGACCGAGAAGCAGTAGTAAAATTAAGAATGAAATATATAATGAGTTTATAGAGATTTCAAAAAATGTAGACACACCTATTAGAAAATATGGAAGTGCCTCTTTAGATATGGCCGGTGTAGCATGCGGAAGATTTGATGGTTTTTGGCAAAGAGAATTAAATTATTGGGATATTGCGGCAGGAACTTTAATTGTTAAAGAGGCTGGCGGGTTTGTTGAATTATTAGGTGAAGAAGTGGATGAAAGTAAAAAAAGGAATTTAGTAGCCACAAATTCACTTATTCATAAAGAATTATTAGATCTTATTCAAAAAAAAAATATTGAGAAAATTTAATTTATACTATAATAGTCGGTCATGAAAAAAAATATACACCCAAATTACCACAAAATAAATGTTGTAATGACAGATGGAACTAAGTTTGAAACTATGTCAACTTGGGGCAAAGAAAACGATACACTTAAACTAGATATCGATCCGAAATCTCATTTCGCTTGGACTGGTGGATCACAGAAGATTTTAGATAAAGGTAGAGTCAGCCGTTATAATAAAAAATTTAGTAATTTAAGAAAAAAATAGATATGCAAGAATATCCATTTATGCCTAAAGCTACTGCTGTTTGGCTTGTAGAAAATACAAATTTAACTTTTAGACAAATAGCAAAATTTTGCAATTTGCATGAACTTGAGGTTAAAGGTATCGCTGATGGGGATGTAGCCAGAGGTATTAAAGCTTACAATCCAATATTAGCCGGACAGCTTTCTAGAAATGAAATAGATGAATGTTCTAAAGATCCAGAAAGAAATCTTAACCTTATAAAAAAAGACAACAGCGTTCAAATTAAAGAGAGAAAAAAACCAAAATATACTCCATTGTCAAAAAGACAGGACAGACCAGACGCAATACTTTGGCTTTGTAAAAACGCATCTGAGTTAACAGATGGACAGATTTCAAAACTTGTAGGAAGCACTAAAGGTACTGTCTCTCTTATAAGAAAAAGAAGTTACTGGAATTTCTCAAATCTTAAACCTAGAGATCCAGTTATTTTAGCTTTATGCTCACAAGAGTCTTTTCAAAAGGCATTGGAAAAAGCGAAAAGAAGAGTAGAGAGAGAGAAAAAAAGATTATTGAGAGAGGAAAAAAAGCTTAAAAAAGAAAATTCAGAACAATCAGTTGATTAAATAATAATAAACAGCAAGTAATGATATAGACAATTCTTTACTTAAATGCTAACTACCAGACGAAAACAGGAGGTAATTTATTAAAATAGAAGTTAAAGACAATAATGTTGAACAAGCAATAAGAGTATTAAAAAGAAAATTGCAAAAAGAAGGTTTTTTTAGAGTCATGAAGATGAAGAGTACTTATGAAAAACCGTCTGAAAAGAAAAAAAGAATTAAAACTGAAAATTTAAAAAGAATAAAGAAACAACAAAAATTAAGAAATAGATACTAACTTTATTCTGAGGAGATTTATGCCAAAAGGAAAAGTAAAATGGTTCAGCGCAAAAAAAGGATATGGGTTTATCAAAGAAGATGAAAAAGATAGAGATATTTTTTTACATATCACAGCTTTAGAAAACTCAAAGCTACGTGTTTTAAAAGAAAACCAAATTTTAAAATTTGATATTAAAGAGGATAAGGATAAGCTTCAAGCTATAAACCTGAAGAAAATTTAAATTATCGCGGGGTGGAGCAGTCTGGTAGCTCGTCAGGCTCATAACCTGAAGGTCGAAGGTTCAAATCCTTCCCCCGCAACCAAAATTTTATGTTCCACTAAAATTTGACGACAACATTAATGGCATGTTAATTTTTCAGTTATGAGAAGATGGTATAAATTTTTAATAACTAATGAACATAATGAAGATTTTAAAGATCGATTTTTATTTACAAATTATCAGGCAATACAAAATAATAAAAATTTTAAGGATATTTTTTATTTTGAAAATTTTAAAAAAAATCAAATTTTTTTTAAACAATATAATTTTTTAAAAAATAACCTAGATTCTGATAAAAAAACATTATTTATAGGTTCCTCATGGGGAGAGGCAGAATTTTTTTTAAAAGATAAGTTTAAAATTGTAGCATCAGATAGCGAAGATCATTATGTTGAATTTCATAAAAATAATACTGATTTAAATTTTATCAGACTAAATATTCTAAATATTGAAAATCACAATTTGAGATATGAGCAAATAGTAGTTAATAATATAGAGTATTTATTTGATGATAAGGAATTGAAAACCTGTATCGAAAATATTTCAAAAATTTCATCAACTGGAGCAAAAATTTTTGTTATATTTAGAAGTAGAGATGGGTTTTTAATAAAATTTATTGATCAAATATTAACGTTCGCTGAAACATATTTGTTTTATTTAATAAAAAGAATAAAAAAAAAAGTATATTTTTCTAAAGGTCATCATGGATTTAGAAGAAGTTTAAAAAAGTTTAAAAAAACTTGGATTGAAAATAAATTTGAATTTCAAAGTATATATGAAGATTTATTTGAAGTTGATTACAATAGATCAAGAATTATTCAAAAATTAAAAATTTCTGGTTTTCTGAGTAAAATTTTCTTAAAATCAAATCCATATTTAAACATTATAACTTTTAAGAAAATCTAAACCCTATCCCCTGCATCGAAATCAAATTTAATACTCTATCAAATTATAACAATCATGTGACAATAGTAAATTAAAAATTTTTTTTTTATCTGATAAATACATAATTATATACTTTTTTAAATTTACTGTTTTCAAATAAATGATCATTATGTTTTTTATGAAGAACTTTAAAGTTATTTTTTTTCATTAAATCCAAAACTTTTTTATACTGTTCTTTAAAATTTTCATTTATTTCTATTGATAAACTCTTAACTTTTTGATTAGTTAAAAATTTATTCCCTCCCTCGATTATTAAATGTTCAATTCCATCTACATCTATTTTAATATAATCAGGTATTTCTAAAATTGAATTTTCAATAAAATAGTTCATTGTTGTTCCAAGCAAATTATATTTCATACTCCCCTGGAATTCTTTTCCTTCAAAATCAAATTTTTCTCCAAATGAATTCATGGCTCCCCCTTCAATAAACTGTCCTTCTTTCATTTCTTGAAAGGTGTTTTTTTTATTTGTTAGCGGTATTGATACTATTTTTATTTTTTTTTCTAAATTATTAATTGAAATATTTCTTGTTAAAACCCTTAAATTAGAG
This sequence comes from uncultured Pelagibacteraceae bacterium, assembly GCA_902561155.1. Lineage (GTDB taxonomy): Bacteria > Pseudomonadota > Alphaproteobacteria > Pelagibacterales > Pelagibacteraceae > Pelagilacustribacter. Next base: position 58,415 of record CACEOY010000002.1, on the reverse strand, counting down.
CTTGAAGGCTCAAATGCTATAGTTGTAGACTCGGGATTTTTTAAGGAGTTGTATATTGAGTATAAACCTATATTAGCTCCGATATCCCAAAAGATTAAATTTTTCTTTTTTTCAAAACTATCTATCCATTCAAGGGTCTCGGGTTCTTTTGAAAAAAAAGTATCAACTCTCCAATTTAAAAGTAGATTTGGAACAAAAAATTTAATTTCTTTATCTAAAATACTTTTAGTTTTATAGGCACTATCTTGTATAAAATCATTAAAATAAATTAAAAAACTTCTTTTGGTTACAGTCTTAAAAATTGTATCTAAAAAAATAAGAATTTTAAAACAAAGATAGGATAGTCTTTTCAACATTTGTTTTAAATTGTTTTTCCAAAAAATCGATATAAGTAAGGGTTTATTTTGTATCTCAATTTACCAATAAAATAGTTTTTTTTTTCTACATCAAAAACTTTCTTCAAATTTCTCTCTTTTGTCATCAAATTAAAAATCAATGTAATTCTGTCGTTAGCGTTATCTGATTCGTATGAATGCCATGTTTCTTGTTCAATCCTAGAGAAGAAAACTGCTCTATTAATTTTCCATTCAATTATATTTTTATCTTTGCCGCTTTTAGTATTATAAAAAATAGTTCCAAAATTATTTTCTGGATATAAATATACAACACCAGATAATAATTTATTAAAAGTATCGTCATGAATTGGAAATTTCTTATTTTTTTTTGTTTTTATAATTGTAAAATCTGAATAGTCTATGAGACTAACTTTTTCCTCGTTTAATTCTTTTAAAATACTAATTCCTTTTTCTAAATATTTTTTATTAAGCCTTATTAGCAAATCTTTATCGATAGAGGCATTTAGAATTTTATTATTTAGATCAATTTCATTATGCAAAACATTAATATCATGATCGCTAATTAAATTTTTAGCATAAATGCTTAATTCTTTTAAGTCTTCAGCCTCTAAAAAATCATCATAAATTTTAATTTTATAGTTAATCATTAGTTTGCAAAGTTGATTATTAAATCATAACATACTTTTTTTTTATTAAAATTACTTTAATTAGCTAAATAAATTAATCTAATATCAACACTTATTGACGATAATTTTGGCTTTTTTTACCGTTAAGCTTGACGAAGCTTTGACGATAACAGCTTAAAGTCTAAAAATATTTCCTAGCTTTTTTGATTTTAACTGATATGCAAGCCTTGCAAATTTAGGGCTCGTCAGACTCATAACCTGATGGTCGAAGGTTCAAATCCTCCCCCGTAACCAAAATTAAAGATTAAATTTAGATTTTTGACTATCAGCTAAAAATCCCTTAACTGTATCAACTGTCATTGATTTAAAGCTCTTCCCAAAAGTACTGATTTGATTAATAATCTTTGGTGGCATTGTTATTATATTGCATTTTAATTTTTTTGCTTGAATATAATTATAAGCTTCTCTCGTGCTGGCCCAAAGAATTTCAATATTTTTATTTTTCTTTGTAAGAGAAATACTTTTTTTAAATACTGGCAGTGGATCTTTGCCTTTATCCGACATTCTTCCAGCAAAAATAGATATGATCGATTTAGTTTTTTTGTTTAAATTTTTACAAATGTTTTTAACTTGGCCAAACGTATATACAGCTGTTATATTTAATTTTATTCCCTTATTACTAAGCTCTTTTATAACGGAGCCCATAAAGTACCCCTTAGAATTGACCACAGGAATCTTTACATATACGTTTTTACCCCATGAATTGATTATATAAGCTTGCTTGAGCATCTCTTTTGAATTATCAGCAAATACTTCAAATGATATAGGTTTTTTTTTACAAACTTTTAATATCTTAGTTGAATAGTCTTTATAATTTTTTGCACCAGCAAGTCTCATAAGACTAGGATTTGTTGTGAAACCATCTACATATTTTTTTTTATCAAAATATTTTATGGTTTGAAAATCAGCTATGTCACAAAAAATTTTTGTTTTCATTAATCTAAATTTTTGACAATATCTTCTGTCATTTTTTTTGCATCAGCAAATAACATTAGAGTATTATCTCTATAAAATAATTCATTATCAATACCGGCATATCCAGGTGATAAACTTCTTTTTACAAATAAAACGGATTTGCATTTTTCAACATCTAAAACAGGCATTCCAAATATTGGGCTTTTTGGATCAGTTTTAGCAACTGGATTTGTTACATCGTTTGCTCCAATTACGAAAGCTACATCTGAATTTGCGAAATCATTATTAATATCTTCCAGCTCAAAAACTTCGTCGTAAGGTACGTTTGCTTCAGCTAAAAGAACATTCATGTGACCTGGCATTCTTCCTGCCACAGGATGAATTGCATACGTAACTTTAATATCATTCTTCTTTAATTTATCTACCATTTCTCTAAGCGCGTGTTGTGCTTGTGCTACCGCCATTCCATATCCTGGCACTATTATAACTGATGATGCATTCTTCATTAGAAATGCTGCGTCTTCGGCATTTCCGCTTTTTACAGGTTTTTGATCTTTTTTTTCATTAGAATCATTTGAAGAATTATCGGCTCCAAATCCACCAAGTATTACACTAAAGAAAGATCTGTTCATTGCTTTGCACATTATATATGAGAGAATAGCTCCCGAAGATCCAACCAAAGCACCAGTTATAATAAGAGCTGTATTTTCAAGGGTAAAACCAATTCCAGCCGCTGCCCACCCCGAATAAGAATTTAGCATTGATATTACTACTGGCATATCTGCTCCTCCAATCGGTATAATTAGAAGTATCCCAATTACAAATGAAACAGCTATTAAAGTCCAAAAAATATTTTCTGATTGAGTTTTACATAAATAAAAGACCATAACAAAAATTCCTAACCCTAAAATTAGATTTAAATAATGTTGGCCTGAGAAAGTTATTGGTGCTCCAGACATTATTCCTCTTAATTTCAAAAAAGCTATAATTGAGCCTGAGAAAGTTATAGCCCCAACTGCAGCTCCAATAGACATTTCAATTAAACTTGCTAATTTAATATTTCCAGTAATTCCTAAATTAAAAACTTCAGGATTTAAGAAGGCTGCGATAGCAACAAAGACAGCAGCTAAACCAACTAAGCTGTGAAATCCGGCTACTAACTCTGGCATAGCAGTCATTGGGATTTTAAAGGCTATAAAAGCTCCTAAAGTTCCACCCAAAATTAATAAAATTAATACATATAAAAACAAACTCGAAAAGTTACCTATAGATAAAAAAGTAACTATTATGGCGATTGTCATTCCAGCAATACCAAAATAATTACCTTGCCTAGAAGTATCTGGTGAAGACAATCCTCTTAGCGCAAGAATAAATAATATCCCTGAAATTAAGTAAAATATTGCAGATAAATTTGGGGATATCATTTCTTTTTATCTTTCTTTTTTTTATACATTTGAAGCATTCTTTGAGTAACTAGAAAACCTCCAAATATATTAACTGCAGCTAATATAATCGCCAAATAACCAAAAATACTTGATGAGCTTAAACCTTCTTCTGCAGTTGTTGCTAAGGCCGCAATAATTGCCCCAACTATAATTACAGAAGAAATAGCATTTGTTACTGACATCAATGGAGTGTGTAGTGAAGGTGTTACGCTCCAAACAACATAATAACCAACAAAAATAGATAAAATAAAAATACTTAATCTAAATATAAATGGGTCAATTTCCATAATTATTTCTCCTTTATTAGAGTTTGATTTATTATTTCATCTTCAAAATTAATATCAAAATCTTTTTTTTCTCTACTATATAAATTTCGAACAAAGCTAAATAAGTTTTTTGCATATAAACTCGAAGCTGTTGACGGCAATCTATTCATTAAACTTTTAACACCTATTATTTTAATACCATTTACAATGTTTATTTTTCCAGGTTCAGAGTGTGCAGAATTTCCCCCTTGCTCAGCTGCTAAATCATAAATAATTGAACCGGGTTTCATTAATTTAACCAGTTGTTCAGTGAGTATTTTTGGTGCGGGTTTGCCTGGTATTAATGCTGTACAAATTACAATATCATTTTTTTTTAATGCCTCCTGCATCATTTCAGCTTGTTTCTTTTTATAATCTGCACTCACCTCTTTCGCATAGCCTCCCGAAGTTTCCATGTCCTCAGTTTTTTCAACAGTTAAAAATTTACCCCCAAGACTTTCAACTTGCTCTTTTGATGCAGCTCTTACGTCTGTTGCTGAAACAATTGCACCTAATCTTTTTGCGGTTGCGATTGCTTGTAAACCAGCTACGCCAGCACCAATAACTAAAATCTTAGCTGCTGGAACGGTCCCGGCCGCTGTCATCATCATAGGAACAGCTTTTTCGAATTCAAAAATGGAATCGATCACCGCTCTATAACCAGCTAGGTTGGATTGTGACGACAGAACATCCATTGATTGTGCTCTTGTAATACGCGGAAGAAGTTCTAAAGAAAACAAATTAATCTTTTTTTTTTGTCATTTCTGCTATCTTTTTTTTATTTTTTGTAGGATTTAACATTCCTATTAATATAGTTTTTTCTTTTAAATTTTTTATTTCTTCCTCTGATGGACAATTAACTTTAATTAATAAATTGCAGGAATTTAAAACATCATTAGACGAATCTTTAATTTCTACCCCGATCATTTTAAATTCTTCATCCTCAATACCTAAATGAATTGCATAATTTTTTTCTATACAGACTTTTAGTCCAAGATTAAACATGCTCTTCGCAGTTTCAGGCGTTAAAGCTACTCTTTTTTCTAAAGATAAGTCTTCTTTTGTAGAACCTATTATCATAAAAATTTTTACAGTAAAGTTATAGCCAAAATTACTAGAATAGCTATGACTGCAATTGTCCCCCAGAGAACAAATTTTGTAAAACCTTCCCAGGTATTTTTATGATCATTATCATCCATGATTGGATTATCCTTGTCGTGCTTTGAACTTGGGATTTTTTTTATTAATAATATAAACTTTTCCTCTTCTCTTAACTAGTTTAGAGTTTAAGTCTCTTTTTTTTAAAGATTTTAACGAGCTAGCAACTTTCATAATTTTTATAGCCTGGCAACGTCCTACTCTCCCGTGCCTTAAGACAAAGTACCATCGGCGCTGAAGGACTTGACTTCCGAGTTCGGAATGGGATCGGGTATGGCCCCTTCGCAATAATTACCAGGCCCAAACTTATATTATTTTTTTAGGCCATTGTCTATTATTACTAAAGTCAAAATTACTTACTTATTTGAGTATTTTTGATATTTTAATTCATTCAGTCCTAAAGAAATTCCTAAGATTAAAAAAATAAATGAGGAATTAAATGTTGAGAAGAAGCTTCCAGAGCTTTTGAAGGGAAAAAAGTGGGTAAACAAACTTAAAATAATTGCTAAATAAACCCAATTACTAATGTTAGTCTTTAAAGCTATGTCTAATTTATAATCTCTATAATTATTATATAAAAGGTAAGCAACTAGGTAAAATATTAAGATTAACCCCAAAAGACCAGTGTCATTTAAAATTTCTAAAATATAATTATGTGGGTGACTGGTGCAAACTCTATTGGGTAAATGAATTTTCTTAGAACAATAATTTCTATAAGATTTTATACCCATACCAATTAATGGCTTCTCTAGGAATAAATCAATTGAAGTTATATAAGTAGGTAAATGACCGGTATAAAAAGCATAAATTTTATAATAAGTAGAACTTGTTATATATGCGCCTTTTTCATGTGATTGCGGTACTGTATTTCTTTTTCCTCTTTCTACATTGAGCAAGATATTATTAGAAATTCCAATATAAGATATTTCCTCTGATCCTAGAAGAATAAAATTTTTTCCACTTCTAGGAAATCCATCAGAATTTTCTAAAATTATATTTGTGGATGATTCATTTATAGCTGACTTTAATCTTGTATCATTAAACTCTTCAAGATTATGAAATTGTTTTCCAGAATTTTTATATTTTTCTAAATTAGGATAGTCTTTTTTTAATTCATCTAATAAAACAAAAATATTTGGTATACCTTTATAAAAATTGTTCGCCCTCTGGTATAAGTTTTCTGAATAAATTGTCGTCAATCCTACTAGAATAACAACTAAAAAAGTTAAAGAAAAAAAGTAAATTCTTTCTTTTTTTTTATATATAAGTGCAAAAGTTGCTATAAAAACTACAAACATTATTAAAGGCATCCTATTCCCTGCCAAAATTAGAGAAAATAAAAAGATAATAACTGAAAAAGCAAAAATAAATAAATAAAATATTTTTTTTTCAGTTTTAAAGATATTAAAAATTGAAAATAGTCCGATAGTTGAAAACATTAAAATGTAACCTCCGGCAATAAGCTCTAAGTTAAATATACCTGTAAAATATTTTACACCTCCTATAAATTCTATTGCGTTGTAGCCTAAAACGTTTTTTCCAAATACAAATTGTAAAATAATATCTAATGAAACAAATAAAGATGAAGCTAAGGAAATTATTAAAAATCGGTTTAGGCTGATATCATTTTTTAGAACTAAAGTTCTTAGAACTAACAATAAAAAAAAATATCTAAAATAAAATACAGATTTAATTGTATCTTTGTTAGCTTCAATAAATAAATGGTGATAGTAACTGTTAAAGAGTATTAGAAGAAAAAAAGATAAAACCACTAAAAACAAATATTTATTTCGCCATTTGAAAATATCAGTTTTGTAGTATATTAAACCACTTAGAATAATTAATATAACAAAAAAATTTGTTACACCATTTCCAAACATAAAACTTAAAGGAAATAAGTAAACAAATATTTGTAAAGTTTTAATAAGAGAGTTATTAAAAATTGTCATTAACTATATTTTAGTATAGAAAATTACTTTTGGAAATTATTAAATGATCTAGGGTGTGTAGTTCAGTGGTAGAACGCTACGTTGACATCGTAGAGGTCATAAGTTCAATTCTTATCACACCCACCAACTGAATTTTAGTTTACTTAGAACCTTAGGAAGATTAGAGAGGAAGGATTTAATTGATTAACAATTAAAATTGGGATTATTTGTATCCAATAAGGTTTTTGACTTTAAGCTTAAATAAATACAAAATTTGACTAGAAATACTAAGTTTTTTTTTTTTTAGAATCGAATAATTTTTTTTAATCCAATTATCAAGTTCACGCGCATGTAAATTATATTTTTTTGAAAGATTTTCGTTATGCAATCTATAAAAAGATAATGGTTCTTGAATAGATAAAAACATATATTTAAGACTTAATTTAATAAATAAATCAAAATCACCGATAATTTCATAATTTTCGTTAAACCTAAATTTTTGCAAGACTTTTTTTTTTATCATTACCGTTCCAATATTTATTTCGTATTTATTTAATAAATTTTGAGAAATTTTTCCTGAAGGTAGTTTCGAGTGATTAAATATTTTTTTTGTTTTTTTGTTTTGGTCAAAAACAAACCAATTTGAGTATATAAATGAATAACTTTTATTTTTTTTCAAAATGCCAAGTTGTTTCTCTATTTTTCTTTTCAACCACCAATCATCTGTGTCGATAAATGTTATAAATCTTCCTCTGCTTTTTTTTATTGCATTGTTTCTGGCCTTATAGAGTTTTTGAAAATTATTTGACTCAAAATATTTTAATCTAGAATCTTTAAAACTTTTGAAAATTTTTTCACTAGCATCCGAGGATTTGTTATTCCAAAATATTAATTCCCAATTTTTATATGTTTGATTGATTACACTAGAAATACTTTTTTCTAAATATTTTTCACCGTTAAAACAATTCATTATTATTGAAACCTCTGGATTTTTTTTTTTCAATTTCATTTGTAATATTGTATTGTTTGAAATAATCCCTTTTTCAGACTTGTTTTAGCTCTCCACTTAATAGCTTTTTTTAATTTTTTTATTTTTGGGTAATAGTTCAAGGACTCATCCCTCCTCATTTTTATTTTTCCAAATTGAGGGTTTCCTTTTTTAATTTTTTTATGGATTAATTGAATAGTCTCTTTTACACTTGATGCTTTTCCAGATCCAACATTAAAAATTCCTTTAATTTTTTTTTTGCTTAATATTAGTTTGTTAATAAGATTAATAAAATCATCAATATATAGAAAATCTCTTTTTTGTATCCCAGATGAACAATTAAACTTTTGATTTTTGATACATGAAGAAATTACAATTGGAATTAATCTATTGATACTTTGATTGGGTCCGTACACTTGATAAGGTCTTAAAATTACATATGGAAAAGATTTTTTATTATCACACTTCTGAATATATTTTGATGATTTATATTTTGAAATTCCATATGTTGCTGTAGGTTTACATTTTAATGTCTCAATATGAGGAGACTTAAGTTTGCCATATTCTAAGCTACTGCCAATTTGAATAAATAATTTTATTTTTTTTTTTTTAAAAATATCTACTAAATTTTTACATCCGTAATAATGGCTTTGAAACGTTTTAAGTTTATTTGAATGATCAACATATCCCCCTAAATTTATTACATAATCAAAATTTTTTTGCTCTAATATTTTACGTAATTTGTTTTTTTTATATATGTCACAAAAAATATAATTTACACCCCTAACTTTTCTTTTTTTTAAGGGCTTATTTTTTGATATTGAAAATAATGTATTTTTTTTTTTTAAATACTTAAGTAAATGAAAGCCTATAAAACCAGTTCCACCTACAACCAAGATTTTATTTCTCATATATCTTTCTTAAGAGCTTTTTCAATATTTTCTTTATCTCGCAAGGTATCCATGCACTGCCAAAAATTACTATGCTTATAAGCTGACAATTGTTTTTTTTTTGCAACTTTTTCTAAAGGCTCCCGTTCTAAAAAAGTTTTGTCGTTTTTGATAAAATCTAAAAATTTTGGTTCCATCACAAAAAATCCACCGTTAATCCATCCCTCGTCTAATTTAGATTTTTCCTTGAAGTAGTTTACTAAATTTCCTTTAATTTTAATGGCCCCAAATCTTGCAGGTGGTCTTACAGCTGATAGAGTTACTAAATTTTTATTTTTTTTATGAAATTTGATTAATTTACTAATATTAATATTTGATAACCCATCTCCATAGGTCATCATAAATGTTTCTTTTTTGAGGTATTTTTTTAATCTTTTAAGGCGTCCACCTGTCATTGTTTTTTGACCAGTATCAATAATATTAATTTTCCAATTGTGAAATTTATTTTTAAAAAATTTTTTAATTACATTCTTTTTATAACCAGCAGCAATATAAAATTCTTTAAATCCGTATTTAGCATAATGCTCCATAATACGAACTATTATTGGTTTTCCATTAATCTTGACCATTGGCTTAGGTATCGTTTTGGTAAGCTCGCTTAATCTTGTGCCTAAGCCGCCAGCTAAAATAACTACTTTCATAAATTTTGCTTTACTTATAATTTATTTTTAAAATATTTGAGTAATATTTAATTTGATTTAAAGAAAATTTTTTCATATTTTTATTGCCTCTATAAAAATTTTTATACCATTCAAGCATTAATCCTACAGTATCTTTAAAATTTAATTTACATTCCCATTTTAAATCTTTTTTTGCTTTTCTTGAATTAAGTTTTAATAACTTTGATTCTTTTAAAAACTTATTTTTTTTTTGTGACCAACTAAAATTTACAAGTCCCTTTTTAATAGTATTAAGTAGTTGTAGCACAGTTTGTTTAGAATGAGCTTTGGGTCCAAAATTATAAGCTTCGCCGTGATATTTGTAACTATCTTGTAGCTTTACAGCTAAACGAATATAACCCCAGATAACCTCCAATACATGTTGCCATGGTCTAGTTGAGTTCGCATTTCTAATTTTGACCTTTTTTCTTTTTGACCAAGCTCTTATACAATCTGGTACTAATCTTCCTTCGGACCAATCTCCACCGCCAATCACGTTACCTGCCCTTGCAATAGATAGTCTTAGTTTGCCTTTTTTTGGATAAATTGACTGAATATAAGAATTTATTAAAAATTCTGTTGCTCCTTTAGATGCGCTATAAGGATCTATACCGCCTAAAATGTCATTTTCTTTGTAACCTTTTTTTGTTTCAATATTTTTATAAACTTTATCACTTGTAATAATAATAGCTATACACTTTTTTTTATTCAAAACTTTTAAGCTTTCTAAAATACTTAAAGTTCCATTTAGATTAGATTGCCAAGTTTTGTAAGGGTCAGAGTATGATTTTTTTACGATTGCTTGTGCAGCTAAATGAAATACAAAATCTGGTTTAATTTTTTTTAAATATTCTTTAGTTTTTTGAATGTCCTTTAAATCAAAAAATTTTTGTTGAATATCCTTTTTTAAATTAATTACTTCATAAAACGAAGGTTTTGTAAGAACCCTATTTGATATTCCATAAACTTTTGCCCCAAGTAAATTTAACCATAGTGTCAACCATGATCCTTTAAAACCCGTGTGACCAGTAATAACGACCTTTTTTTTATAGAAAATATTTTTAAATTTCATAAATTTTTCCATTGCCCAAAAATGAATTTGTTTTGTGAGTTGTGTACTTAAATAAATTATTTGATAATTTCGTTACATTAATTTGCTCCCAAATTTTTGAGTCGTAACTATCAAATACTGGATCTGAGCAAATATGATAACAGGTTACCCCTAAATCTAAAGCTATTATGACAGCAGTAGTTTGGCCAAAAAATATAGAATTATTTTGTTCAGATTCTAAGGAATCATTTAAATTTGTAGAAATTATTTTTTTTATTTTAGAAACCAAGGACAGATGATTTTTTTTATTTTTTTGCAGTGGATGAATTTTAATGTCCATATCTTTTAAGTTAATTTTGTGATCTAAAAGATATTTTATAGAGCTAAAAATTATATTTTGATCTCTCAATTCATAAGGCAAAAAGAACTTATTTTGATAAAATTCTGATTTATTAGAAATAAATCTCATAGATTTAATTATTTTTAATTTATTTTCAGGCCAATTAAGATATTTTTTATAAAAATTTTTTTGTGCTTCTCCAGTGATTAGTAAATAGTCAGGAGAGAAATCGTCATAAATTAAGTTAATAGGCAAAGGGGGTGGTGCGCTATGATCATAACCTTCTATCAAAATTTTTTTATTTTTGTTTTTAAAAAAATTTATTATTTCTTTTTGGAAAGGTTGGCCTTCGTAAACTACTAATAAATTTTGCACATTAATGTCTCTGAAATTTTTTTCTAGAATTTTTTTTATTTGTATTGATGTTGCAGATAAGAGATTTAGTTTTTTTATTGATGAAGAAAAAGATTTAAGTTTTAAAGTAGAAAAAAAATATTTGAAGAAAAAAGTCAATTTTTGATAAAGTTTTTTTTCTTTATGTATAAGCACTATATTTTTTCCAATACGCGCTGGAAGTTCTTTGTCCATGTATATTAAAAGCCAAAGAATATTGTTTTCATCATTATCAGATTTTGTGTTTAGGAACTTATCTTTATAAATGCCTTCTTGGTCAAAATTATCTCTGAAAGCCCATGAAACTATGATTTTTCTGTAATTTTTTGCTACAAACTGAGCATTAGATATCTTTAATTTAACTTCTTTAATGTTTAAAAATAATTTTATTAAGCATAAGGCATAATGAAAAAAATAAAATTTATTAAATTTTTTTTTTATAAGAAAATAACCTAGCGTTTTCTCAAAAATAGCAAAATATGACCTGGCCTCTGAATAAATATTTTGATTATTCAATGTGAATTTATTCGCAAATTCAATGATTTGCTTTTGTTTTTCAAAAATCATTTTTTATTATTTTGAATAATATTTTTGCCAAGCATCAGCGTGATTTTTTCCAACTAAATCACCTACTACATCACATTTATTGCAGGGAGCGAAGCACCTTTTAGAACTATTAAGATTTTTACGGACAAATTTTGACTTATCAGAATTCCATATTTCAAAAAAGTTGTTTTCATTTAAATTTCCTAATATTTTTTCTTTTGACCAGTCATGAGAGCACATTAAAACATCACCATTATAGTCTATGAAAAACATATAACTTGGATAAGTACAAATTTTATTTTTATATTTTTGACTTGATGAAATTTTAAAGTTTGCATTTTCAAGATTTCCTGCACGATTACTAATTGTTAATCCAAAATCTAATTCTTCAGGCATATACCTGTTTCTAATAACATATTGGGACTTATTTAAATTTAAACTTTCACATAATTCGTGAAAGGAATCTTCCTCTTTTTTACCATCATAAACGCTTATTAAAATTGTTGACAATCCTGAGTCAAAAAGTTTTTGTAATCTTTCTTTATTAAGAACATCTCCATTTGTAACGATTTCTATTTTTGAATTTGGTAATTTTTTCCTAGCATAAGAAATATCTCTATTTATATCTTTTTTTAATAGTGGTTCGTTAAATCCGCAATAAGCAAAGATCCCAGAAAAACTATAATTTGCTAGATCATCGCATAATTTATCATGAAGTTTATTTGAAAAAAATTCCTTTACATGTTTATAGCCAGGGTCACTTCTCGGACAAAACGAACATTCCCTGTTACATACGCCGGAGTTGCTAATTTCAATAATTGACGGTATGGGCGCACCCTCTTTAGTAATTTTAAAAGCATCATTATATATTTTATTTTTCCTATCAATATTAGGATCATAAAACTTTTTATCCTCTGTTTTTATCTTGCTCATTTTCCTGCTGTCCAACCTCCGTCAGATATCAGGGATGTCCCTGTAATAGACGATGCATCTTTAGTAGTTAAAAAATAGACAATTCCTGCAATTTCTTCAATAGTTGAAAATTTATTAAGTGGTATTTTTGACTTAATTAATTTCAGCCTTTTAGATTGTTTGTTAATCTCATTTTGTTTAACGATAGTTTTAGTTGGAGATACTGTATTAACTCTGATACCATATTTTCCAAGATCAAGAGCCATGGCTTTAGTGAGCCCTTCAATAGCAAATTTCGACATACAATATAAGCTTCTGTTAAAAGCTCCAGTATGACCTAATTGAGAGCTAATATTAATTATAGAGCCCTTTGTTTTGTTTTTGATCATTTGTTGCGCGAATATCTGTTTTATTCTAAATGTGGTTGATAAGTTCGTTTTTATCATTTCATCTAATTCTTTTTTAGAAACTTTGGTAAAAAATTTCGTATTTTCACCTGAAACATTACAAATCAAGTTATCGATTTTCTTTATTTTTTTTATTTTTTTTAAAATACCCTCATCTTTAAAATCGCCAATTATTATTTTGACGTTAATGTTTTCATTTTTTAGTTTTATCAAATTACTAATTTGGCTTCTTTTTCTTACTGTTAAGACTAAATTGTGCTTTTTTTTTGCAAAAAGTCTCGCAATACCAAGACCAATACCTCTTCCTGCACCAGTAATTAATGTATTTTTTCTCATTTTAATTTATAAATCTTTCTCCATGCATCAGCATGTTTTTGACCTAAGACTGTTCCTTCCGCATTACACTCCGTACAAGGACTTGCACATCTTTTTCCACTTAGAAGATTTTTTCTATAATTTGTAATCGTCTTATCTTTCCATATATCAAAAAGGTTCTCTAACATAACATTTCCCATAGTTCTTCTCCTTTGCCAATCTTGCGAGCAAAGGAAAACGTCACCATTCCAATCAATTAAGACTGAGTAAGAGGGATAATAACAGTAACTATAAGTTTTTATATCTTCTTGATTACCCACTTTTATTGTACCGGCTCTATTAGTTAATTTTAAGCCATAATCATCCTTTTCATTCATCCATCGATCTCTTAATATTACAAAATCATGAGGCACTTGGGCTGCATTTGCCATTTTTTTAAATTTTTCTTTTTGCTCTGGGCCGTCGTACAAACTGATAAGAAGTTTATTAACATTAGAATTGTATAATTTTTTGATCTTTTCTTTAGTTAAAACATCTCCGTTAGTAACTATTTCAACGAACGCTGCCTCTGCTAATTTTCTAGAAATTTCATAAATATCTTTGTGAAGCATAGGTTCACCATATCCACATAGCACAACCGAACCTTTATACTTCATTGCTTTTAATTCCTTCGTAAGTTTACTTATCAACTTCATATTCATTTTCTGATACGTGTCTGGAGCAACTGATGGGTCAGATTTTGGACAAAAAATACATTTTCTATTACATACATCAATTAAACTTATTTCAATCCAACTTGGAATTGGTAATCCTTTATGAAACACAAGTTGATCATCGACGATTACTGTTCTTCGTTTGATATTAACTTCAATTTGCTTATTTACTTTTTTTGTTCTTTTAAATGACTGAACGCTTTTCATTGTCTAATAATTCCTTTTAAAATTCCAATTATAATTTTCATATATTTTTCAGGACCTAAAGTAAACCTTAAATAGTTTTTACATGCAGGAATTTCAGGTGGTAATCTCACTAGAATATTTTTTGAATTCAAATAACTAAATACTTTCCTTTGAATATCAGGTTTCTTAAAATCAATAAGTATAAAATTAGCAAAAGTCTTATAGTATCTTAATTTTAATTTTAAAAGTTGTTTTTCTAAGTATTTTTTTCCTTTTATAGTATCTTCAATATAATTGGTGTATTCTTTCTTATTTTTAAATATTTCTTTGATGAGTAAAACTGCAAATGAATTTATTTCATACATTGGTCTAAATTTATATAATTTCTCAATTAACTTTTCGTTTGAAACTAAATAGCCAGCTCTTATTCCTGCAAGTCCTAAAGATTTTGAAAAAGTTCTAATAATTATTAAATTGTTAAATTTTTTAATATATTTAATATACGATTTTTTGTAGAAACCAAAATACGCTTCATCAATAATAACATAACAATTATTTTTTTTTGCTTTTTGTATTATTTTAAATATCTTTTTTGACTCTATTATTGTTCCCGTTGGGCTATTTGGGTTTGCAAAAATAATAAAAGAGGTTTTTTTATTTATAGAATTTATCATTTTTGAATAGTTTAAGTTCAGTTTACTATCAAAATTTATATTTGTTACTTTTGCTCTAAATATTTTTGAATAAACGTTATACATTCCAAAAGTAGGGTCTAAACAAATTATATTACTTCCTTTTTTCACAAATAACTCAAAACAGTGTCTAATAGCAATATCCGAACCAGCGGTTATAAAGTAATTTTTTGGGCTCATCCCGTAATTTTTAGCTAGTAATTTATAAATTTGTTCTGTTTCTGGGTAAGCAGTCAAATAATTAGAATTAATTTTACGTTTAAAATTTAATAGGAATTTTTCTGAAAAATTTGAAACTCTCTCATTCGCGTCTAACCTAATTTTATTAAATCTTGTTTTTTCTATCCCCCTAAAACGTTTTATATTATCAAGATATTTTATATGAGAAAATTTATTAGTTAATTTCATAATTCAATTAATCTACTTAATTTGATTATATATCATTTTCCATTGGTTTAGATGAGGATAGTGAGGGGTTGAATAATTTAAATAAAAATTCGAAAATCTTTGATATTTTTTTTTATTTATTTTAAGCATTTTGTCCAATTTTTTTTTGTTAAATTTATATTTATAATTTAAATTTATATTAACAGTCTCTATTGAAAGCTTATCACTATAAAATTTGATAGAATCGCTATTTTCTAAAGATATGCTGTCAAACATTTTAAAATTGAGAAGTAAAATTGGTTTTTTTAATAATATTGCCCAATCTATAGTCGAAGAATTTTGTACAACTACAAATTTTGAATTCTTTATTAAATTTAAAGTTTGATCAAAATAAAAGTCTTTTTTTTTTAAAGGGCGATTATTTGTACTTCTTCTAAAGTGGGAAGCGATTTTTACATTCGTTTTTAACCTAAGTGACAATTCATTAAATATGTTATCTAAACACTCCCAATACTTAGAATGGTCAATATTTTTATGTCGATTATTTAAGATCTTTGATTCAAAACTATTTTCAATTTCAGAGTCTAAAAAAACAAAATAATTTTTAGATTTTTTCTTCGATCTTATTTTATAAAACTCTGAAAAGGTAAATGAATTTACTTTTACGACTTTATTAATCCTTTTTCTTTGTAATTCTTCAGCTTTCTCTTGATTTTCTACAATAAAATAATCAGGTACTACAGAAAATATATTTAAAAAATTAATTTTGACAAAAAACATCGCTCTTTTTAATAGTTTTTTTAAAGTAAATATAAATCCAAATTCATAAAGCCTGGATAATCTTTTTAAAAATGTTTCTTGATTAATTGTGTAGTTATACCATGCAATTTTTTTTAAAATTTTGCACCCCTTCAATCTCATTATAAACTCGATTAAAAATGATTTAAAGTAATCTCCAGACTGGCTAATAAAGTAATTATCTTTATTGATACCTTTTAAATTCTTATATATTTCAAAATAGCTTTTTAAATTAATAAAATTTTTATCTTTTTTTGGTCTATATTCTTTTTTTTCATATTCTAAAAACAATTTTTTGTTATTTAAAGGTAATATGTTCCAATATATTCTCTTCAGTTGGCTTTGTTTATTTAGTTTTAAATCAAATCTTTCAAAGTTTGTTTGATTCAAATTTTGATTTACTAAGACTATTAATTTCATTAAAAATAGAGGAATTAATTATTTTTGACCAATATCTTTCCAACTTTCCTCATTAATGGGAAATACTCCTACTCTTCCTCCAGACTTTTTAATTTTCTTAATTAATAAGTCCATCTCGAATGATTTATTTTTTGGAATGTGTTTAATTGTTTCAGGTTTTAGCAGATAAAGTCCAATATTTGCTAAATAGTTCATGCTAGGTTTTTCGTCAATTACTTTTAACTCTCCATTATTTTTTTTTATTTTGCAAGATCCGTAAGCTAAGGTAAATTTTTTTGAGGCAGCAACTAAAGAAATTTTGAAATTATTTTTTTTATGGAAATCGTAAAATTTTTCTAAATTTAATGAAACTATAGTGTCACAATTTATTACAAAAAAATCACTTTTAATTTTTCCTTTAAGCATTGAAATAGGACCCGCCGTACCTAATTCTTTTTTTTCCTCTAAAAAATGTAAATTAGGAATTTTATTTTCTTTTAAATAAGATTTAATCAAATTTTTTTTATAATTTAAGCTTAAATAAAATTTTTTAATCCCATATTTTGAAAATGCGTCAATTATAGTTTCGGTGGCAGTCTTATCATTGACAGGCGTTAAAGGTTTAGGAAAGTAATTGGTAAAAGGTTGTAATCTCACACCCTTTCCTCCAGCCATTATTAAAGTTGGAATATGTTTTAATTTTTTGTTGAGTGATATTTTATTTAAATCTTTTGAAAAAATTAAATCTCTAACTTTTTTATTTTTATCAGTCACAGGTATAATATCAATATGATCGTTTTTTGTTTTTTTAATTATTTCTTGCCTAGCTCTACCTTCGAATTCATGAGTTTTTATTTTAGATTTTAAATTTTTAATAAAATAAGGATTTTTTCTTATATGCTTTTTTATACTTGAGTTAACATCAGCGCCAACTAGCAAAGCCCTTCTTACGTCACCATCAGTTAAAGTGCCTTTTAAAATATTATTCTTATCCACTACTATTAGGCATTTTCCTTGGTTTTTCTCTAACCGTAAAAGCGCTTCTTTAATCTTATGGTTTAAGTTTAATAAATAGCTTTTCATCTAATCTATAAATTTCTTTCTCAATATTTTATCATTATTATTAATTTTATAAATAATTTTAATAATTTCATTAATTTTAATTTTACTTTCATAAGGATTTATAAGATTTTTAATTTTTTCATTAAAATTTTTACTCATAGCTTTTGTTATACTTTTCATAATTTTTTTTCGGTTAAAATCACAATTAATAACGTTTTTTGGAATATATTTTCCCTTTTGTCGAGTTCCTAAATTTATAACAGGTTTCTTAAATGAAGCTGCTTCTACTATTCCGCTGGAAGTGTTTCCTAATAATAGTGTGGCATTTTTTAAAAGATTAGCATACAAATTAATTCCAGCATTTTTGAAAACAATATATTTTTTTTTGTCTCTAAAACTTTTTATAAATTTAATTACTGTCTCGAAACCAGGATCTGCATTTGGATATGTAAATACTACATTTAGATTACTTTTTATTAAAGAATTTTTAATAATTTGAATTTGTTTCCCTAAACTTTTGAGTTCTAAAGTTGTGGGATGTAAAGTAAACAAAATATATGGTTTATCAAAATTAAATTTATACTTTTTGTTTAAATAACTTAGATTAAACATTTTTTGTTTTTTGAGATTAAATAATTCATGCATTCCAATTGTTTTTATTCTCCAGCTTTCTTCTCCCATTTTTTTTAATCTCTTTTTATATTGATCCAACAAAACAAAATGATAATGACTCATTTTTGTAATGGCATGTCTAACTAGCTCATCAGTTGCACCTTCTGTAACCGCTCCGCCAAAAAAGTGAATGACTGGTATGTTATAAGGAATCGCAGAAATTGGGCCTAACATCATTTCATATCTATCGCCTAAAATAATTATTAAATCAGGTTTCTTTTTTTTTATTTTTTCATTAATAAATAATAAATCCTCACAAAAATTTTTAGTAAAATTATTATTGAAAATTTTTTTACTTTTATAACTATTTTTAATAATATTAAACTCTTTCGATATATAGTTTATCGTTTTACCAAAAATATTCTCTTGGTGACTTCGGGTAAGACATAACCAAAGTTTAATGTTTTTTTTTTTATTTAATTTACTTATTATAGGATAATATCTATCGTAGTCTGATCTTCCTGCAGAAATTACAAAAATTTTTTTCATATTTTATTTTGATACCACTTAAAGGTTTTTGATATACCTTGGTTTAAATTTGTAAATTTTTTTATTTTTGTAAATTTTAAAGTTTTTTTCATATCAGGTACCCTTCGGTGCGGTGACCCTTGTGTTATCTCACCATTTTTTAAATTTATTTTGTATGAAAATAATCTTTTAATTTTGTTTGCTAATTTAATCATTGAAATTTCCTCGCTCATATTTCCTACGTTAAAAATTTCATTTTTAAGTTTTGTATTAAAAGATAATTTCACAATTTGAAGGATTGCATCATCTATATAACAAAAAGCTCTTTTATGTCTTGGAGAAAAGATAAGTACTTTTTTACTTTGCTTTTTTTTAAAATTAGTCATCCTTTGCATTAATTCTGGTATTACATGACTAAACCCCATTCTTGGACCGTAAATATTATGAGGTCTTAAAATTAGATAATTTAAATTTGATAATTGAAGAATTTTTTCATTAAATATTTTTGATAAGAAATACGCATCCCTTTTGATAACATCATTTTTGATTAAAACGTTATTGCTTTCTTTAATTGGAAACTTTACCTTTTTTTCTTGAATAATTGTAGAATAAACTTCACTAGTTGAAAAAAGAATGATCTTTATTTTTTTTTTATTTTGAAGAGTATCAATAATATTTTTCAAACTAATAATATTATTAAAAAAAGATCCATATGCATTTTTATTAATATTTTTTACTCCAACAGATCCTGCTAAATGAAATACATGGGATATATTTTTAAAGTTGATTTTAATTTTTTTATTTAAATCGTATCTATAAAATTTTACATTTTTGTTTTTTAATAAATCTTTAAATTCTTTATCAAATTTTCCTCTAGATAAATTATCAATTATGTTTACCTTATAATTTTTTCTAACTAGATATTTAGCTAGTGGAAATCCAATAAAACCTGCGCCTCCGGTTATCAAAATATTTTTTTTATTTACCACCAAGCACCTCTATTTTAAAATTATTTTTTAATAAGAAATTTATTTGTCTCTTATCTAAGACACAATTTAAGTCAAAATAAATTGGTTTTTTTTTAAATTTTTTTAAACTGATTTTATTATAGAAATCATGTTTTACGCAAAAAAGTACTAAATCAAATTTTTCAAATTTTGGTAAATAATTTAATATCCCGTACTTATTGTTGTCGTTAGTATTAGTAATAGGATCATGAAGAACTGACTTAATTTTATTCCTGCTTAATTCTTTTAACAAAGTTATTGATGGGCTTTCCCTGGTATCAGAAACATTATCTTTGTAAGCTGCACCGAGAATTAAAATTTTTTTATTTTTCAAGCTTTTCACTTTATTCTTAATAAATTCTAAAGATGAAAAAATCATATTTCTATTAATTTTCATAGAAGAGTTAGTTATTGGAAAACTTGATTTTTTTTTAAATATTTTTTTGACTGAAAAATTTATAAATTCAGGGTCTTTAGTTAAGCAATAACCACCTACACCAAGTCCTGGTCTCATAATATTGTTGTGTGATTTTCTAACTTTTATAGCATCAATTATTTGATTTAAATTAACATTGTTATCGAATGAAAATTTTGTCCATTCATCAATGAATGCTATGTTAATTGCTCTATAGGAATTTTCTAAAATTTTCGCAGTTTCGCAATCTAAAATATTATTAAATTGGAATAATGGATATTTTTTATGGTTTATATATTTTTTTAAAAACATCTTACATTTTATGCCTGACAATTTGTTCATGCCTGCGAAGCATTTGAAGTTTTCAGTAATTGATTTTGCGTAGAACTTACCAGGCATTACTCTTTCAAAAGCATAACTAAAGTAAATATCTGTGATCTTAATTTTTCTTTTTTTCAGAGCTGATTTAATAGTAGGTAAAATAACCTTATCACATGTTCCTGGTGGTAGTGTAGTCTCAATTAAAATCATAGACTTTTTCTTCAAAAATTTAGCTAAATTATTAAAAAAAATTTTTAGTTCTTTAAGCTTTTTGAACTTATTTATTTTAAAATCAAAATTGATGCAAACAATCACAACATTAGATTTTTGAATATTTTTAATATCATCAGTGAAGTAAATTTTGTTCTTTTTAATGGCTCTTTGACAAATTTTATTAAGGGCTTTATCTTCGAATAAATTTGAATTATTTAAAAAAGGGTTAATTTTCTGTTTTTTAATTTTTTTGATATTCTTGTCTATGCCAATTACTTTAAAGTAATTTTCTTTATCAGCTAATATACATGCTGTCGGAAATCCAACAAACCCTAGACCAATCACAGATACAATATTTTTACTCATGAAATTTGTGAATATTTTTTAGCTTTCTTAAAATCCTTTAATGTATCTATATCTATAGAGAGCTTTTTTGATTTTAGGATTATAGGGTGCGAATTACCTTCCTTAAAAAAAGACTTGTATTTGTTAATGAAATTTACACTTGCAAAATAAAAATTTCCGTTAATTTGAAATAATTTTTTAGTGTTATCTTTTCCTTTAAATAACTTCAATTTCTTTTTTTTTATTTCAAATAATCTTTTTAAGGGATTTTTGCCTGTAGATACGCTAATTATTGATTTTTTTTTATTAAATTGTAAATATTTTTGATAACCAAGATTAATTGTTTTAATAGATCTTAAAGGTGATGTCGGTTGTAATAATAGAATTGTTTTTATTTTTTTAAATTTTTTCTCATAATATTTAATTGCATGGATTATAACGTCAATCATTTTTGAATTATTTTTAGATAATTTATTTGGTCTATTTAGTACTTTTGTAGAAAAATCTTTTTTTTTTAATTTCTTTAAAATTTTTTGATCATTCGTAGTTATTATTATATCCTCTACAAACTTTAGTTTTTTCGCGGTATTTATTGACCATTCAATTAATGGAATGCCTCTTAAACTTTTTCTATTTTTGTTTGGAAGTCTCATTGATCCTTTTCTTGCAGGTATTATTGCCAAAACACACATTAATTATTTTTTCTGTGTTTGATAATTTGTTTAGCTCTAACTACACAAAAAAATTTTAATAACTTTGGAGAACCAATTCTTATTGCCAATGGTATCCAATAACTTTCTCTAGAAGATTTTTCATATTTTTTAATACTTTTTTTTACATTTCGATCATTAATTACATTTTCAATTAATTTTCTAAGCTTAATGTAGCCACTTGAACTATCAATTTTTCCTAAAATAATTGACTTTGAATAAGATATTAATGCACTAATTACAAAAAATATAAATCCTTTATCAGATATTTTTTGTATCTCATCTTTTTGTACATTATTTAATAGTAAACTTTGATAAATGTGATTTTTAACTAATAAAAAATTAGAAATTGGATATCCCTTATCTATGCCTGCTGCTAAAGCAGTTTTTGTATTTGGATTTACATAATAAGAGTAAAGCTGTTTTCTTGTATATCTTGCATTGCTGATATGACCAAGAATATCCCACATAAATGTATCGTCTTCTAGGTAACGTAATTTTTCTTCAAATTGAATTTTGTTTTCAGTAATTATCGACTTCCTAATTAATCTTCCTGTTAATCCGAAAAGCTTACCGGTAGAAATAGGATCGTCGAATCTTTTTTTTATTAATTCTAAAATATCAGTTTTTTCAAAAACTTTATCCTCTTTAAAATCAAATATATTTTCTCTTAAATTTTTTGAATTTTCTATCCATTTTTTGTCACTGAAAATTAGGTCATAATAATTTTGTTGAGAGTTATTATAGAGAATTTCCAATGTATCTCTCTCAATTTCGTCATCTACATCTAAAAAGTATACATATTCACCTTTTGCATATTTTATTCCTGTATTTCTAGCAGCTGATGGTCCAAAATTTTCATTTAATTTAAAGAGAATACATTTTTTGTTAGATGTTTTTTGAGCAATTTCATAACTTTTGTCTGAAGATCCATCATCAATCAATATTACTTCAAAATTTTTTTTAAATGTTTGATTTAACACATTGTTAATACATCTGCTTAAATGCTTCTCTGCATTATAAAACGGTATAATTACGCTAATTAAAACTTGATCTGACACTACTAGAAATTTTACAAACTTAAAAAATGATTTTACTTAATTAATCTATAAGGTATTGGTTTAGAAGTTTGAACACCTGCTTTAACTATTCCCTTGCCATCATAACCCAATTTACTTGATGGATCATAAGGTCTTCCGACACAAAAGTCGCAACCAGGAAAAAAACTTGCAGCTTTGACAAGTCTCTTTATTTGAAATTTTATATCTTGATTATTTGCAAATAGATCAACATAGTCAGCCGGATTGTCTGGTATAGCTTTTAATTTAGCCGCGTTTGCTATAAATGGGCAACGGTAAAGTTTTCCATCTAATAGAGTATATAAATACTTGACGCAACATTGTTTAAAAACTTCTTTATTTTGCGCAACTGTTCTCTTGTGATGTTTAATTGTGCTGCAATCAACCCAATTATCAGCAACCGTTGAAGAATAATTTATTTCATATTTATCTAATTGATTATGAAGATTATTGAGATTTCTTGATAAGGCGCCATATTCTGTAATGACGAAATTAATATTTTTGTTTGCTTTAAATGGTTGAAGTTTTTCATCTTTAGGTGCAATCGTTCCATTGGTATATATGAAAACTTTACGTTCTGGATTTTTCTCAACTATACCTTTGACTATTTTATCCCAGTCTTTATTCATTAAAGGCTCACCGCCTATTACTCTAAATTCCGAAATATAATCAACGCTTTTGTTTAATATCTCTAATGCTCTTAGAGTGTTATCATGTTCGCTATTTTTCGGTTCTTTGTAATATTGCATTAGATTTGAGCAGCTTACACATTTTAAAGAGCATCTAGTTGTTATCATTACATCTACGCTCCTCATATAAGTTTTGTCTTTGTCAAAATAGACTTCGTGGCTTTTTTTATAAATGTCTAATCTTGTCTTCATAAAAGGTTTTGAAATTGCATAATCATGGCTGTTAACATTAAATTTTTCTATCAATTCATTTGCTGAATAAAATTCATTAAAACCTAATCCTGATAGTTGATCTACAACATCAGAAATTTGTTGAGTGGCTATTAAAAACCTAGCTCGAGAAAATCTTTTTGGTAAAGTTGGTGTATGTATCACTTCTAAACCGCAAAAACCTTCTTGTGATTTTCTTTTTTCACTATCACAAAAAGCTTCGACTTTAATCCCAAAATCTTTACAAGCATAAGCTATGGCCTCAGCCTCTTTAACAGCTGCAACAATAATTATTGGGGTACCATTTTTTTTCAATGGCTCGATACAATTTTTATTTACCAAATTTTCCATAATTTAAATAACTATATATATATAAACCTACTATTCATCAATTTTTTAATATTTTTACTTTACAGGGTATTTTTTAACCCATTCATTACCTTTTTTAGTCCATAAATTATGATTGCGCCATCTCTCAGCTATATCCCAAAACTCATCTTCCTTTAATTTTGTATATTCTAAAAATTCTTTAAAATATAATTTTGGGAATTCAGTGTCATATTTGTGAACTAATGCTACTCCTTCTTCTCTAGTTATGTAACCTTCTCTAATCTCTCTAGCAGCATTTGCGGTACATCTTCCGTGGCCAAATTTTAATAAAGCAAACCACTGGTGAAATGTATCAAGTTTATCATCTATAGAAGAATACTTTGTATATGTTCCCTCAGTTCTCCTTTCATTAGGCTTAAATCCAGTGTGTTTAGACGCATAGTAAAAATTGCTGTGATTAGACCAATTCCTGAAGTAACCGTAAAAATAGGAGTCACAAACTTTATTTTCAAATTCTTTGCTCATAGGTGGATAAAAAAAACTTAATTCCTCTTTTGTGAAACCCTTGTCTAACCAAAAATCTAAAGTGTAATTTGAAAACCAAACCTTTTTAAATTCTTCCATCGGTAGATATTTTTTGTTCCAACTTTCAGGTGAACCACCATATTCAGCTTCAGCATTTTCCCCTCTAAAGATAAGTTTAATTCCAAATTTTAAAGCTATAGTTACAGGAAAAAGAACCTGACCATAAATAAAAGCCTGAAAAGGATCACCCATTTCTATCATTGCAACTCTCGTTAATTTTTTTTTAACATCTCCTTGGGGCATGCCCAAAATAACATCGAATCCACTATCATTAAAATTATTTAAATTCTGCCAACCTATATCGGTATATTTTAATGGTGACCAAGTAACTGTAAGAGGATGCATTCCGTATTTGTATTTAAGTTCATGGGCAACATATGCTGAGTCCTTACCTCCTGATGACGGAACAACACAATCATATGTTCCGTTTTTACTTCTGTGTTTATCCAGCAATTTTTTAAGTTCTTCCTCTCTTTCTTTAAAATCTATTTTATCTTTATATTCAAAATATCTGCATGCACTACAAACTCCCTCTTTATCAAAAACTATTCTAGGTCTTTGATTGGAAATAACACACTTTTTACAAAATTTTACATCTTTAGGTAAATTGTATTTTTCTGTAACGTCAATTTTTTCCATTTTATTTTTTTGTTGCCGAAATTATTATTTCGTCTTCTTTCGTGTCAAATATTTTGAACATTGCACGGCCTATATCATTAATTTTAAATCCATTTCTTTTTATAATCTTTATAAAAACACTTTTTGTTGGAAAATACATCTTAAGCTTGAAATTATTATTTGGGTGTGTGGTATATAAATTTTTTTTTCTATTTACTATCTTATAATTATGTTTGCCTTTTAGATTTGAGTCAATAATTATTTTTCCATTAAATCTTAAAATATTATAAAAAAATTTCACAAACAGCTCTGCATTTTTTTGATCGCCTAAGTTATTAAATACTGAAAAACAAATTATGTAATCGAATAATTGTTTTTTTGTTTTAAGAAAATTCTTATTTTTACTTAAGTTAATTATTCTATAATTTTTTTTGATTTTTAAAGATTTAAGTTTTATTCTCAGTTTTTTTAATGCATTTTCTGAAATGTCACAAAAAGTAACATCATATCCTTTTTTTAAAAAGTGGATTCCATTAGTGCCTGGTCCACAGCCAAAATCTAAGACTCTCCCCTTTTGATTGTTAAAAAATAAATTTTCTAGCCTAACCACCTCTAAACTTGGATAAGACTTGTCATATCCATTTGCATAAGTTAACTCATATGATTTTTTAGTTTGGTCAATTAATTTCATTAATACTCTTTATCTTTCGACACTAAATAGCTTAGTTTTTTTCCATAATAATAATTATTTATATTATTATATATAAGTTCTTTTCGTCTCGATAAATTTGTTGAGACACCAGCTTGATGATCGGTTAAAATGAAGTTATTTTTTGAATTATAATAAATTTTTTGTTTCATTTTAAATGAACCAGTGTTATCTATTCCTACTCCAGCAAATTTTTTCTTTTTCAAAATTTTTTTAAAATCTTTCATATTAATAGTTTGATCTCTTGATATATTTACAAAATATGAATTTTTTTTCATTTTTCTAAATATTTTTATGTCAAAGAAATTTTTTGTAATAGAGGTCAAAGGTAAGGCATTTATAACTATGTCAAAATTATTTATAATTTTTTTCACATCTCTTAATTTGTAATTTTCTATTATAAATCTTTTATTAATTTTTGTGTCGTTTACTGAATAAATTTTTGCTCCAAAAGCTGACAATTTTTTTGCAATTTCTAATCCTATTCCGCCTAAACCTGTTATTAATATTTTTTTATTTAAAATTTCGGTAGGTCTTAAATAATTGTTGCTTTTATCCATTGCAAAAATGGATCTTGTTAATAATAGCAAAAGTGCAATACAATGTTCAGAAACATTAGGGCCTTGAATTTTTTTTCCCGATGTAAATTTAAACTTATAATTTTTCATAAAAGGTATACATTCATCCACTCCTGCTCTCGACAAATGAAACCATTTTAATTTTTTAAATAATTCAAATTTTTCAGATAAAAAGTTCGATAAAGAGTTTTTGATGGGATACTCAAATAGAACAATTAATGCATCAATATTCGTGCTTTTTTTTTTATAGAAATTTTTATCATTTATATTTAAAAATTTAAATCTTTTAAATTTTTTTTTAAAACTTGAAATTTCCTTTTTTTTGTAACCTACAAGTCCGATGGTTTTATTTCTCATTTTTTCCAAACCGCATGTTTTAGTTGCCATTTACCATCCTTTAGTTCCCACAAATGTTTGGGTCTAAATTTATCGATAATATCGTGAAATTCACTTTTTGTTAGGTCAAGATATTCTAAAATTTCTTTAAAATATGTTTTTGGAAACTCACCATCATATTTTTTCACTAAAGCCACAGCCTCATCTCTGTCGATTATTTTATTTCTAACCTCTAACGCTGCATCATCAGTACATCTACCTCTTCCAGTTTTTATAAACCATGTATAATGATGTAAATCATCAATCTTATCATCAATAGAGGAATATTTAGAATATGATCCATCTGTTCTTTGTTTGTTTGGTTTAAAGTTACTTTTTTCTACGGCTAAATAATAATTTGTTTGAGGATTTTGATTTATAAAATAAGGTAATACTAAATTTTTTATTTCCTTATTGTATTTATTTTTGTGAATTGGCATATAAGGTTTTATATCATGTTCGCTAATTCCAAATTTTTTCAAATCTTTGTAGTTTATTCCTCCAAAAAAAAGGTCTTCTTTTTTTTCATAAGTAAATATTTCTGGTGGTAAACTTGAGCCTTCCTTCCATAAATTGTCATCTCCAGCTTTTTCAGCTTGAGCATCGCCATACATAATTAATTTTATGTCATACTGAATTGCAATCCTTACAGGAAAATATAGTTGACCCATAGCAAAAGGCTGAAAAGGATGAAGTAGATTTTTAAAAGCTAACTTTGTTAAGATTTTATGCACCTTGGGATTTGGAGTAAAAAGATAATTATCAAAACCGCTAGCAATCCAATTTTGAAAATTTTGCCAACCTATGTCGGTGTACATATGTGGTGCCCAGGTTACTGTGAGAGGATTCATTTTAAATTTTGATTTCATAATATGTGAAACCCAAGAGCTATCTTTTCCGCCACTTCCGGGGATTAATATATCGTAAGAACCATCATTTTTTCTATACTTATCACATATTTTTTCTAATTCTTTTTCCCTTGAAGCCCAATCAATTTTGTTTTTTTTTTCAAAGTAATTGCATGCTGAACAAACTTTATTATCTTTTCCAAAAGAAGTTCTACTTTTATAAGTTTTCTTTTCATCTTTATGTTGAACAGAACTTACGTAGCGTTGATTAGACTCAACACATTTTTCACAAAATATTACTTTTTCATTAATTAAAGAAGGCATGATTAAAAAGTTTACTTTAAGAGGTTATCGATGGTTTTTTTAAGTAATTTAAGTCCATTTTTACCGCTTTTTTCTGGATGAAATTGAAAACCTACAACTTTATCTTTCTGAACTATTGCTGGAACTTCAACATCAAAATATTTACATCTAGCAATAAGATTAATATTTTTTTCAGGTATTGCCATGTATGAGTGTACAAAATAAAAGCTTCTTCCATTTAAGTCTTCAATTAATGTAGTTTTCAAAGTTGTGTTTTTTTCAAAAATAATTTCATTCCAACTTATATGTGGCACCTTTATATCTTTATTGTTTGAGATTTTATTGATTTTTTTTACAGTACCTTCAATTAAGTTTAATCCATTGTGCTCACCCATTTCAAAACTTTTTGTAAAAAGAATTTGCATACCTAAACAAATACCTATTAAAGGTTTTTTTCTTTTAGTAGTAAACTCGAGAATTGTACTAATGAGATCGTTTTTTTTTAAAAGATTCATAGCATTTTCAAAAGCCCCAACTCCTGGAAGAATTAAAAGTTCAGCATTTAGAATTTTAGTTTTGTCTTTTGATACTTCATTTGGAATTTTAAATTCATCAAGAGCTCTCTTCAAGCTGAGTAAGTTCCCGCAACCATAATCTATTATTACTATCATTGTGCGTACTTCCTTACTTTAATTGAGGTATCCAAGGCGTGATCTCTTATTTGCCTTAAGTTTAACTTATTATAATGGAGCATGTGTCCTATAGCTATTGAGTCGGCACCTGCCTTGTGAGCCTTTTCCAAGTCTTTTTTTTCTCCAAATCCACCACTTGCTATTATTGGTATTGATACATTTTTAGATACTTCATAAATTAATTCAGTATCAAATCCTTTACAAGTTCCTTCCATGTCAACTGATGTAAGTAAAATTTCCCCTGCACCTAAATCAAATCCCTTTTTTACCCACTCAATAGCATCAAGATGTGTTTTTTCCCTTCCAGACTCTATATAAGGCTCCCATTTTTTTTCTCCTATCTTTTTAGCTTCAACTGATAGTACTATTGACTGCGATCCAAATCTTTTTGATAGAACGCTTATTAATTCAGGATTTTGAACAGCTCGAGTATTAATGGCTATTTTATCAGCTCCAGAGTCAAATATTTTTAATGCATCATCAACTGTTCTTATGCCTCCACCAACAGTTATTGGAATGAATATATTTTTACACGTACTCTTTATAATATCATGTAGGCTATTTCGGTTGTATAAACTGGCCACTATATCCATAAATATAAGTTCATCTGCACCATCTTTATAATAATTTAAAGCAAATTTATTAGGATCACCTACAACTTTGAGGCCTTCTAAATTAATACCTTTAATAAGGTTTGGCCCTTTGATGTCGAGTCTAGCAATTATTCTCATTTTATGATTTAACTTTTTATACTTATAATGGGGCTACTTGGCAAAGTTAAAGTTCTTTTAAAAATATCTTCAGAGTTTTTAAGGTTGTCTCTTGGGCAATTATTGAATATTTTTAGATAATGAAGCGGTCGCCATGTAAATCTAATGCCAATTGCTCTAGCTTTAAATTCTTTTATTAATTTCTTTTTAAGTTTTGTATTTTTACATTTTAAAACTATTAACCAATAATTTGACTTGGTTGCACTAGGTTCTTTGTGTATTTTATAATCAGAATGATCTTTCAATAAGTGAAAATATTTTTTAAAATTTTTGCGTTTTGCATTGATAATTTTTGAAAGGTTTTCTAATTGCGCGAAACCTACTGCAGCTGATAGGTTGTTCATTCTATAATTAAATCCAACCTTATCATGAAAATGGTCAAATTCCTTTTTTAATTTAGCTTGTGTTGATAAATGTTTCAAAGAATTGTAAACCTTACCCGTTTTACAAAGTATCGCTCCCCCACTTCCAGTAGTAATAGTTTTGTTTCCATTAAAACTTAAAATTCCGATTTCACCAAAAGTTCCTACGTGTTGATCCTTAAATTTGGAACCTACTGCCTCTGCTGCATCTTCTATTAAAATTATATTATAATTTTTACAAATTTTTTTAATTTTATCGATTTTACTTGGAAAACCATAAACATGAACTACAATTAATGCCTTGATTTTTTTTTTTGTAATTTTGTTGATGGTAAAATTACCTCTTTTAATTGCTATCTTTTTCAAATAATTTTGTAATTTTATTGGACATATACCTAAGTTATTTTTTTCAATATCCAGAAAATTTGGTGTTGCATTACAATATTTTATAGAATTGCCAGTTGCAACATAAGTAAATGATGGAAGTAAAACTTCATCATTTCGACCAATATTTAAATAATGAAGGGCTAAATGCAAAGCTGCAGTTCCAGATGAAGTAGCAACTGAATACTTGGAGCCTGTTACTTGGCAGAGTTTTTTCTCCAATTTATTTACATAATTACCTACAGATGAAACAAAGCCAGATTGTATGCAATTTTTTAGATATTTTATTTCATTACCTATAAAAATTGGGTCATGTAATCTTTTACTTTTTTTGATCAAAAGATTTTCAATTTTTTTTACTATCTTTAATGGAATATTTTTTTTCATATCATTTAAAGTCTCTTAGTTTAAGAACAGTATCCTTTGATAAAAATTTTTTAGATCTCTTATTAATAAATTTAGAAAAATTAAACGGTGAAATGCCTGTTCCAGGTCTTTTGTAACATATTGAAGTTTTTGAAATTTTTTCTCCTTTTTTAATATCTTTGGCTGAAACACAGCTTTTTCTTACAGCCAAAGAATTAAGTTTTTCGCCCTTAGATAGTATTTTTTTTTCTTTGCCAAGAGCTCCTTCGGTAGATCTTATTAGCTTTATCATTTCTTTAAATTCTTTTATTGTTAAAGATGCCTGATGATCAGGACCTATTGCTTTTTTATCAAAAGTAACATGTTTTTCTATAATAGATGCACCTAATGAAACAGCCACGATTGGGGCTAAAACGCCAGTAGAATGATCTGATAAACCAACAGGATAGTTGAAAATTTTTTTTAATTTTTTAATAAAATTTAAGTTCAAGTTTTTGTTATCTGTTGGATAATCACTAATACAGTGTAATAGCGTTATTTTTTTTTTCTTTTTTCTGTTCAAATATTTAATTGTGCGCTTTATCTCATCTACTGAAGCCATTCCGGTAGATAAAATAATAGGCAAGTTCTTTTCTGATATAAACTTAAGAGTGTCTATTGATAGTATTTCTCCAGAAGGAATTTTAAAGTAAGGAAAATTTGTGTTTTTATATAAAAATTCTAAACTCTTCAAATCAAAAGCAGAGCACAAATAGTCGACTTTATTTTTTTTACACTCCTTAAAAAGCTTAATATGATCATTTAATTTTAATAATCTATTATTAGCGTCAGTAATAATACTTTTAGAACTATTATTTTTTTTTTGATATTTGGGCTTAAATGAATTTTTTGAGTAGTGTTCTTTTGCAATCCCTATTTGAAATTTTACCGCATCAACTCCTATTGAAGATAATTTTCTCACATATCTTAATGCAACTTTAATTGAACCCTGATGGTTTGGTCCTACTTCTGCAATGATGTAAACATTCTTCATTACTTAACTAATTTTTAGTGTTTATAAATACTTATTCCTTTGGAAAAAGTAGTTTGTTTATCCACAAATTTTTTAAACTTTTTAAATTTTTTTTGCTTAGTAACTATTTCAAGAATCCTCTCAATATAATTATAACCGAATTCATGTGTGAATGGATATCCTCCTCCAAATCTTGGATTTAAATCCAAAACATAAGTAATTTTTCCGTTATGTAAAAAATCAACATCCAAATTTCCTACATGTTTTAATGATAAACTTATTTTTTTTGCTAGTTCTAAAAATTTCTTAGGGTTTACCAATTTAGCTTTATCTGTATCACCAGCTCTCATTTGAAGTTTTTTTCTAACAGAACAATGTAGAAATTTTCCACAAAGATCGTTTATAATATCCATGCCGTACTCTTGAATATTATAATATTTTTGAAATAAATATTTTTTTTCATTTTTTTTGGGTAGATCATGTTTTTTTTTTATTATAATTTGGTTTCTACTCGAGTTACCTTTAATTTCTTTTCTGATAACCGGAAGATTATTTTTTAAATTGCTGAATTTAGTTATTTTAGGATAATTAATTTTTTGTTTTCTCAAAAAATTATATGTTTTTAATTTATCGCTACAAGTTTCTATTACTTTGTAATTTGATACTATAACTTTAATTCCACGTTTTTCAAAAAAATCTTTATTTTTTGATAATTTTTTTTGTTCATGTTCTGATAGAGGAAATATAACTTTTATTTTATGTTTTTTTACAAAATTTTTTATAAATTGTGAGAAATGACTTCTACTAGCTGGAGGACAAACAAAATTTTTTGTAATTTTAGATACTTTAAAACTTGGTATAAATTCATCTTTATCTATTAAATAAATCTTGAGTTTAAATTTTGACGATAGCTGCGTAAAGTAACTAACAATGTAATCACGTCTACCTGGATTAATTAACAAGATATTCATCATAGGTATTTATCTATTATCAATAAAATTGTGTATAGCATTGGCTGAAGCTTCATATCCTTTTTCGTTATAATGACCTGCTTTACCAAATGGAAATAAATTTAAAGGATTTTTGTTAATTTTGAATACCAATTCGTGTAAATCAATGAAGCCAATTTTATTTTTTTGTGAAATTTTTTTTATATCTTTATATAATTTCATATTAAATTTGTTTTTGTAGTCTGCGTATCTAGGTAAATAAACCAAATAAAAATTAGAATTATTTTTTTCAGCTAGACTTTTAGCCAATCCAATAATTTGATTAAATTCTTCATAATTATATTTTTTTTTTTTTCTAAGTGATTTTATTAACGATCTAAATTTATATAATTTTATAAAAGAAGGTATCTTAAAATTATTGTTAGTTTTTAGTTCTTTATAATATACTTGATCAATTTCAGCTTTGAGCAATTCTTCAATTTGTATTTGTTTATTTTTCAAATTTTGAGTAAAACTTAAATCCTTTAAATAGTTGTTTAAAATTAAGGAATCTCTCTCTGAATTTAAGTCATCCAAATCATTTCCATAAAACATCCAAATTATATTTTTTACTCCTGGACGAAGGTATTCTCTTAAAGTAGCATATTGAATTAAGCTTCCGCTTCCGGCATTTGATAGGTTTAAAACATTTTTTTTTGAAATTTTTCTTAAAACCGAAGAAATATCTTCTGGGCGATTAACACATGCTCCGAATGCGTATGAGTCTCCAGTTATTAAATATTCGATTTGCTCAGAATTCCATTCAAAATCTGGATTATTAAACCCGTAACGATCTGATTTAAATCTAGAGTAATAACCATTTTCATTACAATACAATGTTTCAGAATTTGAGATACCAGATAAAGGGAATAACCCAATATTATCCTTTTTTTTCAACCATGTTGAAGGTGGTACATAAATTTGCAAATTTTTATTTTTCGATTTTAGTTCTTTGTAAACTTGAAATCTAGATCTTTTATCAAAATTTTCATTTGTATTTTTTTCAAATATTTCTTCTTTATATTTTATTTCCTTCAAATCAGTATAACTTGCATAAAATTCAAATAAATAAACGCTTAAAAAAAAACATAAAGAAAAAGTTAATAAGAACCGCTTAATCTTATCATGAAGAAAATAAGAGATACCAGAAAATATTAAAAGTAATATTGAAAAGAAATAATATTTCAAATAATAATCTCTTTGTGTCCCTTTCCAAAATATTTCAGATTGAAAAATTACATAAAATAATATTAATAAAGAAATTAAAATAAATACTTTTGAAAAATTTTTTAATAAAAAGTCCATAAAATTATTAGGTGAATTTTAAGATAAAGTAATTGTGTTATTCTCAACCTTCAAAATGATGTCAAAATCTAAAAATTTTTTAATACTCAAATCGTGAGAGACTGTTATAATTGTTTTATTTTGGTAATTATTAAATATACTTTTTTGTATTTCTTCTGAATTTTTTTTATCTAGTGCGTTGAAGGCTTCATCAAAAATTATTATTTCAGGATTCTTATATAAAGCTCGTGCTATTCCTATTCTTTGTTTTTGACCCCCAGACAAAAGGTTTCCACCCTCACCAACATGATAGTTTAATGTTGTACTTTTCATTTTTGAAAATTCTTCAACTTTGCAAATTTTTATAATTTTTTCAAATCTGTCTTTATCAATGCTTGATAAGTTATTCTCTAAAGTAATATTAAATTTCAAGGAAGAGTCAAATAAATGAGTATTTTGTGGAACATAACCAATTAAATTGTTTTTAATAATGTCTTGTAATTTTAAATTTTCATTATTGAGTAAAACATTACCTTTTTTTGGATATATAAGTCCTAACAAAAGATTTAGAATTGTTGATTTTCCACTTCCAGTTTGACCGACTATAAAAATTTTTTTTCCTTTAGAAATATTAAATGAAACATTCTCTAAGACTTTTTCATTTTGATTAAAGAAATAGGTAACATTTTTAAAAGTAATGTCTTTGAAATTTTTAATAATCTTAAAATTTTTATCTTCTTCGAAAATTGATTTCTTTTTTAATTGGCTTTCAAGCTCATCAATGCTGCTTTTTCTAAATCTAAAATTATTAACTGAGCCCATAATTCTGCTAAAAGATGGTAATAATCTATAAGTTGCAGCAAAATATAAACCTATAATTGGCATTAATCTCTTTAGATTTTCTGAATCGACAAAATCAAAATAAAGCACAACAACTGTAATAATTAAAATAACTGCAGATGTTTCTAAAAAAATTTTTGGTAAACTTTGATAAAAATGATTATTTGAATATACTTTAGATAAATTTGATGACAAAATTTTGTAATCAGCTTGATATTTATCAGTAAGATCAAATATTTTTAACTCTCTTATGCCGTTAAATCCCTCAGTCAAATAATTTTGTCTTTTTAATTCATATTCTAGTCTTAAACTTCCAGCTAATTTAATTTTGCTATAAAATAAGAAATAAAATACTGCTAAACATATTGTGGCAGTAATAAATACTTGTATAAAAATAAAAGGTTCGACTAATAATAAAAGAAAAATAATTCCAACTAAAACAATAATTTCACTTAAAAAAATGGTACATGATAAGATAGCTGAAGATAATGAATTTACTTCAGTTCTAATTTTTGTAATAAAATCAGAAGTTTTAGAGTTGATATGATATAAATAATTTCTGTTAATTATGTTTTTGAATAATCTGAAAGATAAGTTTTCTTGAAAACTATAGATTAATTTTCCCTCAAATCTATAAAACAAAGTCATTATAAAATTTTTGAGAATGATTAATGATAATAAACATCCAATAATTAAAACAGTCAAGTCTATGTTATTATTTTTAAAAACTTCGATATTAAATAAAGTAGAAATAAAAGGAATATTAAATAAATTATTTTCATTTAAAATTATTGTTAAAAGGGGAAAAACTAAACCTATAGAAAAAAAATTCTAATAGCATATTGATTACCATTAAAAATATAAGAAATAAAAAATTTAATTTAAATTTTTTGTCAAAAAAATTATAAATTTTTTTCATTTTTTGAATTTTGAATAAAGAAAATTACTTAGAAATATATTTTTCTAAAATTTGCGCACCTTTTTTGAAAGAACTAAAATTGATAACGTCATCAGTATCAATTGAAATTTTAAAACCCTCCTCTAACGCAGAAATAAGGGTCATATGTGCTATCGAATCCCATTCGGGTATCTCGTTGTAAGCAATCTTATCATTAAAACTTTTTGGTTTAATTGATAAAGATTTTATGAAAATTTTTTTATATTTATCTTGAAATTTCATTATTATTTTGACTTATAAAATGTTTTAATTTTGTTAGCAATGCTTTTGACATCAAGCCCGTTTTTTTTTAATATAAAATCATACTCACCACTATGGTCGTAAGAGTCTTTTAATCCAAGTCTAAGGAGAGAAGGTTTGTTTTTTATTCCAGATATAACTTCAGAAATTGAGGTTCCTAGACCTCCTATAATATTATGTTCTTCTAAAGAAACAAACAATCGACTTTTTTTTGCTGATTTTATAATTTGCTTTTCATCTATTGGTTTTATAGTGTGAATGTTAATTACCTCACTATCAATTTTAAATTTTTTTAAAATAATTGATGCTTCCAGAGCTTTTGACACCATAGTTCCAGTTGCAAATAATGTTAAATTTTTTCCTTTTTTTAAAACAATTGATTTGCCAATCTTAAATTCATAATTTTTTTTATAAACTACAGGATTTTTGGACCCACCTGTAAGTCTTATATATACCGAGTTTTTGTGTTTAAGTGCAGCAGGTAAACATTTTGTTACTTCTGTTGAATCTGCTGGTGATAAAATAGTTATGTTTGGAATTGATCTTAAAACAGCAATATCTTCTATTGAACAATGAGTATAGCCCAAGCTGCCAAGAACAACTCCACTAGCTAAGCCCACAAAACAAACTTTATTTTTCATGTAACCTAAATTTACTTTAATTTGTTCAAGGCACCTCAATGTTTGAAATGGAGAAAAAGTAGTTGTGATTACTTGAAATCCTTCACTAGATAAACCAGCTGCAACTCCAATCATATTTTGCTCTGATATACCTATCTCAACATAATTCTTGGGCCAACTTTTTCTAAACCTGTCCAGGCCCGCAGATGTTGAGACATCTGAAGACAAAACTAATAAATTTTTATTTTTTTCTATAAGGTCTAGGCAACTTAACCCAAAAGTTGCTCTTGAGCCAATTGTTGACCAAGTTTGGATATTTCGATTATTATATTTCATCTAAATCTGATACAGCTTTTTCATAATCTTTTTCAGTTAAAACAGTATGGTGCCAATTATTGTTATTTTCAGCGATTTTAAGTCCTTTACCTTTAATTGTGTTTGCAATTATAGCTTTTGGACGATTACTGTTATCGAATTTTAAAGCTTGTCTTATCTCATCCAAATTATGACCATCAATCTCTTGAGTTTCCCAACCAAAACTATTCCATTTATCTTTCAAATTATTAAGATTTAAAATTTCATCAGATGTTCCCGTTTGTTGAAAATTATTTCTATCAATTAAAACAGTAAGGTTATTTAACTTTTTTTGATTTGCAATCATTGCCGCTTCCCAGACTGAGCCCTCATTACATTCACCATCACCTTGAATAACATAAGTCTTATAATTTTGATTATTAATTCTAGCTGCAATTGCAACACCTACACCTAATGATAATCCCATACCCAAGCTGCCAGTTGAAAATTCAATGCCTTTTTTTTTATTCATAACTGGGTGGCCAAATAGGTAGCTTTTAGAAGTTTCAAAATTTTTAAGATCACTTCTTTTGATAACGCCTTTCTCAATTAAACATCCATACAATGCTAAGCAGGCGTGGCCTTTGCTTAAAATAATTCTATCTCTATTTGGTTTGCCAATTAGTGATGAATTAAAATTAGCTAAGCAATAAACTGCTGATAAAACATCGACAACAGACATTGCTCCACCTATATGAGCGCTGTGGGATCCAGCGCTATACGCTCCAAAAAGGATGTTTTTTCTTACCCTGTTGGCAAATTTCTTAATTTCAATATTATCCATTTAGAGACCTGAGTCGATTGGTAAATTCGAACCATTAATATAATTTGATTTACTAGATGCAAGAAATAATATTAGATTTGTTACATCTTGAGTATCAGCCATTTTTTTCGCCAAAGTTTTATTTATTTCATTTTTTAATTCTTTTTCTTTAATAAAATTTTTAGTCATGCTCGTATTAACTAATCCCGGACTTACACTATTTACTCTTATGTTATATGAGGCTAATTCCTTGGAAAGTGTTTTGCTTAAAGTTTCTATAGATGATTTGGAGCAGGAATATGAAAATCTTCCAAAATCTGCATTT
This sequence comes from uncultured Pelagibacteraceae bacterium, assembly GCA_902561155.1. Taxonomy (GTDB): domain Bacteria; phylum Pseudomonadota; class Alphaproteobacteria; order Pelagibacterales; family Pelagibacteraceae; genus Pelagilacustribacter. The sequence goes on along the minus strand of CACEOY010000002.1, from coordinate 20,390 downwards.
TTAGCGGAAGAAGACGATAAAAATATGATATTACCTGATTTTTTTGTTATCATTTTTTTTGACACTAGTTGAGTTAAGTAAACTTGAGAAAAAAAATTAATTTGGAACATTTCTTGTAAATCCTTTTGAGACGTCATTAAAAAAAGTGAATTTTTTACTATGCCAGCATTATTTACTAAAACATCAATCTTATCAAAGACAGAAAAAACTTTTTGCAAACCTTCTTTAATTTCTTCAATATTTAATAAATCAAATTCAACTATATGTATCTTTTTTTTATTCTTTTTTTCTAGCGTTTTGCAAAAATTTGTAAATTCTGAATTATTTTTTCGTATGCATGCAAAGCAATTAGATCCATTATTTGAAAATTGTGTTAAAGTCTCTTTTCCTATTCCTCTGTTGCAACCAGTTAAGATTACATTTTTATTAACTAAATCTGGATATAACATTATTAAATGTAGTCGTCTTTAGAAAATATTTCTTTAGAGTCTGCAGGATTAAAAATTGTTTGACCTTCTTTGGTCATGAACTTATTGATAAAATCTTTATCCTCCCCGGCTAGACATAAATCGCTGTGATTTTTAAAATATTTTATTGAAAAACCATGTTTTACAATATCTTTAAGTCTTTGATTAAATATGTTGCCAATTTTTATGTGCACATAAGGACATACCAAAACATCCCCGATCGGAGTGATGTAAAGTCTATTTACTGTGGTACAGCCCAAAATTTTTTCATTAGTTTTATCAAAAGGATTCCATATATTTCTTACTAAATTTTTGTAATCTCTTCTTAATTTTTTTAAATATTCTCTGTCTTCATCATTGCAAATAATTTGATCCATTTTTTGCCACATGCCCGCTGGTACAGCTACGTTTATTAAAGTTTTATATTTTTGCTGTTTTGAATAATCCAAAAGTTTTTTTAAATGATCTGTGTGGATATTGTAGTGTCCTACGGTAATATTTAAATATGGATCCATACCGTACTTTTGTACGAGCTTTAATCCCTCCATAGCCCTTCTCCATGAGTCTTTCCTTCCTCTAATTTCATCATGTATTTTTTCATCCATACTATCAATGCTAACTGAAACTCTACTTACTTTATATTCAGCTAGTTTTTTTGCCATTTTATCGTCAAGATAATATCCGTTTGTTGTTAAATACAAATAAAATCTTTCAGGTTTTATAGCTTCTAATACTTTAAATAATTTATCTGGTTGCAATAATAGTTCACCTCCTTGTAGATCAAATTCAAAATAACCCAGCTCATCCGCTTGATCAGCTAAATCTTTTATAGCTTTATAATCTAAATATTCTTTAACATGATCTCCTTTCGGAGAATTGGTAAAACAGTATTTACATCTCAGATTACACGCATTATTAAAATTTAAATCTATACCCCTTGTTTTGACTCCTACCTTTCCATTATTTTTATTAACATAAGTGTAAAAGTCTCTTAGCTTCTTCACTAACTTGGGCTTATCTAATAATGATGAGGCAATCGGCATTTTACTTTTCCATTTTAAATTTTTTCAAATCGTCTGGAAGAACTAAACAAAATTCAGCTGAACATGCAAGATAATTATTTAAAAACCCCTCTCCAGTCATAAAAGCTAAACCTCTTTTAAAAGATTTGACTTTGGTCTTAAGGTAAAATTTTTTATATTCAGGTGTAATTTTTTTTATAAATTTTAATTTACTTGCTGAAGTTAAATAAAGAAATTTTTTTTTATTACCGGGAAGAGTCAAGATTGCTAATGAAGACATTTGTAATAATGCTTCTATTTGTAACATACCTGGAAGGTTCGGGTCATTTTTCCAATGGGCTTTAAAATACCAGTCGTTTTTATCCAGTATTTTATAACCCTCTGACATTTTTCCTGGTATTACCTTTTCTGCGTGATCTATCATTAAATAAGGATCAACATTATTTTGAAATTCAAGAATAAGTTTTTTATCAAGAACTAAATGTTTCATCTTAATTCAATTTTTTTTGATAATACTCTTACTAAATCATATCCATCCCAGAACTCATTAAATTCAGAGGCTCTTCCCACTGGAACTATTCTATTAATGCCAATGGGTTTTTTTGACCTTATAAATTTTTTGAATTCTATTTTTTTTAGGCCAAAGTATGTAACGGTTTGAATCTTTGCATTTAAATTCAGTTTGATGTTTTCTAGTTTATTAGTGAAAAACTCAAAGAAATAACCATCTCCATGTCTTAGATTTGAGATATCCTTTGGTAATTTTGATAATATCATTCTATATAATTTAGAAGTTATTTTTGAGGCACTTACATTATTATTTTTAGCAGAAATCTGACAAAATTTATCAAATTTATCGTAAACGTTTTTATCTGTTAAATAAAAATTTTTATTATTGGAAGCTAAACTGTCTAAAATATTCCAAAACTTAAAATAATTAGAGTTTGATTTTCCAAGCCAAATAATTAAATGTGGAGAAGTGCAAGAATTTTGATTAAATAAAAATGAATCATTAAAAAATTTAAAGGCAATTTCCCTTAACTTTTTATCGTTAGTTTTTTTTATATTATTCAAATTTATAATTGATAGGGAATATTTATCTGGAAAAAGGACCTCCATACAAGAAGGTTTAAGATTGAATTTTCTCATTTGATTTATAGTTTTATCACTTCCCCATATTATTCGATTATCACACATTGAACTAAGTTTTTCTGAGATTAAATTGTCATATTTATATTGGATAAAAATATTAGACTTTTTAATTAATAGGTATTTCTTTTTTTTTAAAATATTATTTAAAATTTTGAAGAATATTTTGTTTTGTTCAAAATCTCTATTTGAAACTCTTACTATATTAGTATTCCCAGAAATAAAACTAACAACAAAGGAATAGGCAAAGTTTAAAGCTACATTAGACGGTGTTATATGGAATGTAAGACCTCTACCCGTTCTTATTTCATTATTATAATTTTTCTTTTTAATTGAAAAAATATTTTTTTTTCTAATCCAAAATGCAAAGGCAATTAAATCTCCAAATTTTTTTGAATTTTTATCGTTGATTATTTTTTTTGATAAATCTTCTAAAAAATCACATTTGGTCTTATCAAATATTTCTGAAACAGCTTGAGAATTGTTTAAATTTAACGCTCCAGCAAGTTTTTTTACTTTTAAATATTTAGTCAATTGCATCGGAGCAGCCTCTAATTTCAGATTTTTTTACCCTTCCTAAAACTTTAAAGTATTTGCCTTTCTTCCCACAATTGCAATCATCCTCTCCTAGCACTATTCCAATATCCTCAGTTAAAAGGCTGTGTCCAGGATAACTGGTTGGCAAAACTGAAAGAAGTTGTATAAAACCTTTTTTATTTTTTCCTAATTCTTTTAGATCTTTATTTCTTACAATAATGTCGGAAAATATACTTGTATGAAAATAATCATTTTTTTCACATTCAAAAAAAATTGAACCAGTTTGCTCAATCATTCCATAATAATTAATTACTTTATTTGAAGAAATATTGAAATTCTTTGCGACAAAATCTTTAAATTTATTTGTACTAATTTTTTCAGCCTCAAGTTTTTTCCAGCCCCCTCCATGAATGATAGTTGCATCTTTTAAATCTGGTTTTATTTTTAAAACATCTTGATTTGTAAAAAAATCTTTCCAAATCGAATCTGTGAAACCAAAAATAAGAATTTTTTGATTTATATTTTTTTTTAAAAAAGATTTTAGTATCTTTGTGTCAGCTTGTCCTTTATTATTAATTAAAAAAGTATAGTCTCTTCCGAATTTAGAAAAGCCGAAAAAAGCAGCTGACCTTGCTGAAAAACTTTCTTTTTTAAAAACTCTTTCTTTATTGTCAATAATCAACATTGGTACTCTTTGTTCAAATTTAGTTACTTCAGAAAAAATCCTTTTCAAAACTTGGACCTGATTTGTCGAATTTTCCTTATCAAGAAAAATTCTTGATACTTTGTTATTTGTAGTTCCTGAGGAGTTCATTACTTTTATAATTTTATTTTCTTTAACACTTTTAAGATCCAGATTTTTAAACAAGCTTACTGGAATAAAAGGTAATTTTCCAAGTTCAACATCTTTTAACTGTTTATTATATCCTAGATTTTTACAGATATTTTTATATTCAAAACAATTATCTTTATGATAATTTGTAAGTTTATTTAAATGAAATTTAAGAAAAATATTTTTTTCATATTTTGAAAGGTGAAAAATTTTTTCTTCTTGGAATATTTCACCATAGTTTTTATTGATACTCTTACTCATTCTAAAGAAAACTAATTTTTTTTGTTATGTAGTGACTCATTCGATAACATTTCCACATACTTAGATCTCTCATAAGGATTAAACTGATCTCTAAAGTGAGGAGTATTTGCAGCATCATCGATGCACATTGCGGCAGTCCATCTAATATTTTTTGAAGTATTTTTTAATGAGAAATGAAAAGAGAACGGTGAAAAAATTATGATATCTCCAATTTCAAATTTATTAATTTTTTTCAAAGGGAACTTGGATAGAGTTTCTTTTTTATCAATCGTAATGTAACCTGTCTTAGAAGAAATTTTATGTTTATGAGGTCCAAGTTTATGAGAACCAGAAAAAATTCCAAGTCCACCAGATTTAACATCTCCTTTGCTTAAAGGAAACCAAAGATTTATAGCTTTCATACTACAAAAATTATTTCTTATATCCTGATGAACATCTGTTAAAAATTTATTTTCATTTGGTTCCATAGCAAATAATGCAGTTCCTTGTTGTCTAGCAGATTTAATTCCTAGATTGGAAATTATCTTTTTTACATTTTTATTATTGTACAAACTGTATATTTCTTGCAAATTTGATATTGCTTTATAAATATTTGACCTCAATTTAGTACCATACTTACAGCTATTTTTAAAAGCGTGATCAAGTTGTTGGTCTAAACTTAAGCCAGAGTCTATTTTAGTAAACTGCTTCATAATTAATATCATTTTTTTTTTAATCTCATCAATTTTTTTTGGATTTATAGCTTTTTTATAGTGATAAAAACTTTGCTTATCGATGATCTTTTTATAATTAATACTTTTATTATTCATATATTATAATCCTAATTTTATATCTTTATTACGAACCAATTTTTTTACACACAAAACTTTTATAAAATTCGGGGATATTTTTGTTTCTTTATTAATCACCTCTATAATTTTCTTTTTTTTCTTAAAATTGCTTTTATTAGTCTCAACTTTTATCATCTCATCCCCCCCACTTACAATACAATCAATTTTTTTTCCTCTTAAAATTTTTTCTAATATTGCTATTTCGATCCGTAAACCAAATAGTTTTATTATTTTCTTTTGTCTACCAATTATATAAATTAGTCCCTTAGGTGTTTTTTCACCTAAATCTCCTGTGTAAAGATATTTAGTTTCTTTTAAATTATTTAAATCATTAAAATTTTTTGCATAACCTAAAAATATATTTTTTCCTTTACACACTATTTCACCTCTACCATGGTTAACTAATTCATTATTTTTGTTTTTAATAAAAACCTTATTATCTCCGATTGGATAACCTACACTATTAGGGTATTTTCTCACAAGCTGGTGAGGTAATACAGTTATTCTGGGTGAGGCTTCTGTCTGACCGTACATGAAAAAAAGTTTAATATTATTTTTTTTTGCATATTTGATTAGTTTTTTTTTACTTAACAAATCTAATTTACCCCCTGCTTGAGAAATATATTTTGGTGGGCATAGACTCAGTCGTCCATAATTAATTTTTTCTAAGATTTTAATCATGTATGGAACTACTCCAAAATTATTTGGTTTGAATTTTAAATAAAAATCCCAAAAATTTTTACTAATTATAGAATTTTTATTTAAAAGTATAGTTGCGCCCTTATATAAATGAGTATTTATAATCGACATTCCGTAAGAATAACTTGGGCTTAAAGTTGTAATTGTTTTATCTTGATGATTTATATTAAGAGCATTACAAATATTTCTTGTATTATTAATTAAATTTTTTTGTGTCAAAACTACGAACTTTTTTAAACCAGAGGTACCAGAGGTGGATAAGATAAGACTTGCCCCTTTTTTTAAAATTAAATTTTCCTGTTTAAATAAATAAAAATTTACTTTTTTATAACTTATTTTTTTTTTTAGAAATCTTTTGTTTAGATTATAATTGTTTTTACTTATTAACAAATTAATTTTAAATTTTTTAGTGAGCTCCATAATTTCAGATTTTTGAGTATTAGAGTCCAATAAAATCAATGGTATATTTTTATAAAGACAAAATACGTACATTTTTAAAAAATCAATGGAGTTGTCACTTGTAATTGCAACTAATTTTTTTTTAAAATTAATCTGCTCAAATAATTTATGTGGCGTTACAAAAAGATTTTTATAAGTTATACAGTCTCCCTCATTATCAATTGCTACTACTTTATTTTTAAACGACTTCAAGTGTGAAAAAATATTTTTCAATTTTATTAAGAAATTGATTGTATTAATTTATTAAATTTAAAATTTCCATAACTATATGGAAGAAGGTCTTTAACGTGTTTATTTAAAATTTTTTGAAAATCTTTTGATTTAAGGTTCTCTAAATAAATAATTTTATTTTTTAGCTCATCATAATCAACTCTTGTTGTCCAAAACGGACCATTTAATTCTTTAGGTGCTGGCCAACCAAATTCATGACCCCAGGATGGTATTTCATTAGTTCTCATCGAAAAATTTATAACCTTTTTTCCTCTCGATAAAGCTTCGTAAACTAAAGTTGACTCCAAAGATATAATTAAATTGCTAGAGTCGATAATTTCATACGTTTTTCTATTTGTGCTATTTGGAATAAATTTGAAATTTATATTTTTAAAATGATTTTTGTAAAAGTTTAATTCTTCTTTATGAAAAAGAGCTGAATTACCTAAAACAACTAATTTTTTTTTAGTCTTATAGAAATAATTGTTAATTACCTTTAGTAAAACAATATCTTCTGGTGAGGTCTTAACTCCCTTTGCTTCCCTAAATACTGAAACATAAAGGTATTTATTTGGTTTTTTTAATTTTTTAATTTTTATTTCGTTGGATCTATAAGATCCATTAACTATAATTTTTCCTTTTAAAAATGATTTGTAAAGTTTTCCAATGTGCTTATTGAAACAAACTATATAATCGCACCTATAAGATTTTTTGTTTTCAGTTAAATTCCTATCTTTGAAAATATCCCTGTGTGCACCTCTCCAAGCATTTTGGACTAATATGGTTTTTGCAGATGGATATAAATTTTTAATCTGATAAAATAATATACTATTATCAATTAATGTTAAAATTATCTTTGGTTTAATTTCTTTTATATAAATTTCAATGTATTTTTTTAAAGAAATATTAAAAGTACAAAACATCTTAAAAAGAACATATAAATTGATTTTATTATCTTTTTCCCAGGGTCTTACATCAAGAACAAAAGTATTTGAATTTTCCAAGTTTTTAAGCAAATGCTCAGACAATTCCGAATCAAATATTAAATATTTTTTTTGATCTGGTTTTGTGTAATAAAATTTGCAAAGAAAAATATAATTTAAAGCTTTGCCAAGCTTTTTAAAAAAAAATTTCATTTCAGATTAAATAAGTCGTTTAAAAGTATTATGTCTTATAGGGCCATTTAAAGGCAGTGATTTCTCTGATTTTATAAACCTTGAAATTTTTTCAAAAATTTCTTCGCAGCTTTCCAAATATCGAGAAATAATTTTTTTATTGTACGCGTATGTGGTGCCCAAACGAGTGTTTGCTAAAAATCCAGAGTTTTTCATTTCTTGTATAAAATAAGTGGCAATTTCATCGTTGTTGTTGTAGTTGAAAGAAAATTGTGGAATTGGATCTATTCCAGCAACTTTAATGTCTAGTTTTGCCAATTTAGATGCTTTAAGCCATCCTCTTTTTATAATTTTTCCATGACTTATCAAATCCTTCACAACATTCTTTTTTTTCATTTTTTTCATTGTTGCTAAGGCTGCCACAAAACCGATTCTCTCTGTCCACATGCATGAACTAACAAATGTATTTTGAGCCTGATCCATTACACTTTTTTTTCCTATAATTGCTGAAGAAGGAAAGCCATTTGACATTGCTTTTGAAAGAATAGCAACGTCAGGGTTAACCTTGAGTTTCAAATGATAGCCCCCAATAGTTTCTCTAAAACCAGAAGTAATTTCATCAAAAATAAAAACTGATCCAATTTTTTTTGCTGTTGCTCTTACATTTCTTATAAATTGCATGTTTGGAGGGTCGCTTCTAACTGGTTCCATAATTATAGCAGCAATTTTTCCTTTAAACATTTGGACTGCTTTTTTAAATGAATTAGTATCATTAACATTAAATGGATAGGCTGTTCTTTTCAAAGTTTTTGGCACACCTTTGGGCTCCAGTCCTGGAAGAAGCTGGTTATCTAAACTATTTTTTTTTAAATTGGCCGACAGATACCAGTCGTGCCAACCGTGATATCCGCAAAATAATACTACATTTTTGCCAGTAGCTGCTCTAGCAAGTCGAATAGCTATTGCACATGCTTCTCCTCCAGTTCTAGCAAATCTAACCTGTTCTGCCCAAGGATGTAAATCTATAAGTTTTTCGGCTAGTTCTACCTCCTCATATGAGTTTAAAGTATTCATAGACGAGTTATTTATTGCTTTTTTTACGGCATTGTTGACATCTTTATCAGCGTAACCAAGAATACAAGTCGTTACTCCCATTCCAGCAAAATCATTATAAATTTTATTATCTAAGTCCCATACTTTCGATCCTTTGGCTTTTTTGTAATAAGAGGGCCACTGACCAGGTAAAAATATTTCACTCCTTTTGGACAAAAGTTGATTTCCTCCAGGAATAATTTTTTTAGCTCTTTTTAAAAGTTTTTGACCTTTGCTCATTTTATAATGTTCTAATTTTATTTTTCAAATGCTTAATAATTTTATAATCATAGATATCATCAATCTCATATGATTTAATTTTTGGCATTATAATAGCTTTTGTTTTGAAATGATTAAAACTTTTCTTTTTTAAATAATACTTAACATCTGATATATATAAAGAACCATCAAAAAAGTAAACTTTCTCGATACCCTGTCTTCTTTTAAACAAAAATTTTTTTCTTTTATATGGTTTTATTAAGTCATTATGACCTAATTTACACAAGAAAACTGGATTTGTTGAAATAGCTTGAGCTACGCTTACCATCGCTTTTGCAGATTTACTTTGTAAATATTTTTTTATAGCATTATTTACGTCATTAAAAGTGGTAAGCGGTGAAGTAGGTTCTAATAAAATAAAATTATCGTAATATTCTTTTCGTTTTTTTAAAAATTTGATGCAGTGATTAATTGCCTCAAAAGAAGAGGATGTATTTCTTGAATATTTTTTTGGTCTTAAAAATGGAACATCAGCTCCATATCGCTTACCTAGCTTTGCAATTTTTTTTGAGTCTGTTGATAATACAACCTTTTTAACATACTTTGATTTAAGGGCAGCATTAATTGGCCAAAAGAATAAGTGTTTTCCTTTAATCTTTAATAGATTTTTATTTTTTATACCCTGACTTCCTTTTCTTGCGAGCACTATAGCTAAAAAATTTTTCATATAAGTTTTAAATCTTTGAAGTATTTTTGTTTAGGCGTTTCCCAGAATTTTTTATTGTTAATGATTTTTATAAATTTCTTGTAGGCCTTTCCTCCTCCAAACTCTCTTCTTTTTTTAAATTTCACATTATTTTTATTGATGTGTCTTATTAGCTTTAATATTTTTTTTTTTTCAAAATTTAAATTAATAACACTTTTTGAAAGAGACCTTTTATTTTGTCTAAAGCCCAGATTAATTGTTGGTATACCATAGTATGGAGCTTCTCTTACTCCAGCGCTAGAATTTCCAATGATAAAATCAGAATTTTGTAATAAAGAAAGAAAATACTCAAATCTCAGCGAGGAAAAAATCTTAAACCTTCTATGATTTTTAATTCTTTTATAAGCGCGTAATATTTCTTGTGATCCTTTATCATTGTTTGGAAAAATCACTATATAATTATTTTTTGTCTCTAAAAGGGTATCTACTAATTTTTTTGCATATAGATAATTTTGATTATTTTTTAAAGTTACTACTGGATGGAAAAGAACAATTGAATATTTACTAAATTTTAAACCATAGTGTTTTTGTACTTTATAAAGAAAATTTTTTTTTATAGATAACAAAATATCTATATCTGGAGAGCCAATTATAAAAATATTTTTTTCAAGTTCACCGAGTTGTAAAAGTCTCTTTTTTGCTAAATTGTTAGATACAAAATGAAGATGGGATAGTTTTGAAATTGAATGTCTTAAAATTTCATCTACAGTACCTGAAACTTCACCACCCTCAATGTGGGCAACCAATGTATTACTTAAACATCCAACTATTGCACAAGCTAAAGGCTCTACTCTATCACCATGTGTTACAATTAAATCAGGTTTCCATCTATTTATAAAATTTGAAAAACCATTAATTGTTTTAGCTACTATATTTTCCATCGAATCATTTTTTTTTTGGTTACCAAATTTTACTAAACTTTTTATTCTGTCTTTTTTTAGCAAGTTTACTGTATTACCGTAGAACCTTAAGTTGTGCATTCCTGTAACAAAAATTTTTGTTTTAAACTTTTTGTTTAGTTGCACGGCTTTAATAATGCTTTTAAGTTTTCCATAATCAGCTCTAGTTGCTGTGATAAAAACAATTTTTTTTTTCATTTAAAATAATTAAATTAAAAATTTATATGTTTTTTCTTAATTTGAATATTGGGAGGTATATCTTGGTTAACTTTTTTACCGTATAATTTTTTAAGATCTTTAATTTGAAAATCGCCATTACCCGGTCTTCTTACCCATAAATTACTCTTGCTAAGCTTTTTCCCTTTTTTAATTAATTTGTCGGAAACAACAGATACAAAAGCAAAATTTTTTGTTACTTTTTCTTCTTTGATTAAATTTTTATTTCCTTGAAATTGTTGGTAATTTTTTTCACTAAACAAAATTAGTTTTTGCAATTCTTTTTCATCCATTGAGCAAATAATATCTGGACCTTTTCTGCTTTTTTTATCAGTGAAATGTTTTTCTATTATTTTCGCACCCATTGATATTGCAGAAGTTGCCGCGGTGATACATTTGGTGTGATCTGAGTAACCAATATTTATATTCGGAAAATTTTTTTTTAAAATATTCAAACAGTTTAATCTTACTAGATGATCCGGGGTAGGATAAAGTGATGTTGTATGTAAAAACACAAAATTTAATTTTTTCCTTTTTAAAAAATTATAAACCGTTTTAATAGAATTTAAGTCGTTCATCCCAGTACTTAAAATCATTGGTTTTTTAAATCTAGAGGCATACTCAAGTAATGGAAAATTATTAAATTCTCCAGATCCAATTTTAAATGCCTGAACTCCAAATTTAACAAGCCTGTCAACTGCTAATTTGCTGAATGGAGTGCTAATAAATGATAGATTTTTTTTTAAAACATATTGCATCAAAAGATACTCTTCCTCTAAGTTTAGAGAACAGCTTTTAATAATTGAAAATATATCTTTTTTTGAATTTCCTGGTTTTACCTTTTTAGCTTCATTGGACATTTCATCATTTGGTATGTGTGTTTGATGTTTAATTATTTTTGCACCAGCCCTTTTTGCTGAATCAACCATCTTTATAGCAACATCAATTTTGCCTCCATGATTTATCCCAATTTCAGGGACTATTAATGCTGGCTGTAAATCATTAATAGTAATTTTACCAATTTTAAAAGATTTGTTTACCAAGATGAAAAACCTCCATCGACATGTATGTTTTGTCCAGTTAAGTAGTTAGTGCTGTCATGAACTAAAAAGTTTAAAATACTGAATATATCTTTTTGATGGGCCATTTTATTGTTAGGAATAAGTTTTAGGTAGTTTTTCATAAATTTTTTTGGTTGTTTGTTATATACTCCAGCTGGTGAAATAATATTAAAAGTTGTAAGTTGTTGAGAGTATTTTGTTGCAAGCCACTTTGTAAATCCAATTAATCCTGATTTACTTGTTGTGTAGGCTAAAGAAGAAAAAAAATTAAGCCCTTTGTAAATCTCATGGTGCGGACTGTGAGATCCATATATGCTCCCAATATTAATTACTTTTTGAAGTTTTTTTTTATCATGATGAAATCGTAAAAAATATTTTGTACATAAAAAAACTCCTTTTAAATTTATATTTATTGTTGTATCCCAAATTTTTGAGTCATAACTTTCTTCTTTTAAATTTTTGATATTAAGATTTTTTATTCCCTCAGTAGTAAGTCCTGCATTATTAATAAGAACATCAATTTTGCCAAATTTTTTATGTATTCTTTCAAAAAGATCTTTTATTTGTTTTTCAGACCTTAAGTCCAATCTAAAATGATGTACGTTTTTTTTACTGTATTTTGTATTATTTTTTATATCAGCAAGAAATAAAATATTTTTTTTATTAGAAAGCTTTGTCTTAAAATATTTTCCTAATACACCTTCAGATCCTATTAGTAATATTTTTTTCATTAAATACTGCTTTTGAACTCTTTTTTTAGAATGCCTAACATATATGCATCTAAATAATTTCCATCTATAAAAACTCTTTTTCTTAAAGTTCCCTCCTTTTTAAAATTGAAGAGCTTCACTGATAAGTCAACTAATTTTTTATCGTATACTGTTGTTTGTACCCGGTTGAAATTCATTTTATTAAAAGCATGTTTTAACATTAAATCCTGGGCTTCCTTAAAATATATTAATGAATTTTTAAGACCAATATGATTTATTACACAAGATATCTCACAACACCTATTTCTATAATCAAATCTGTAAAGGCTAATTATTCCTATAAGTTCCATATTTTTTACGATACCTAATTGAATTTTTTTATCATCTTGAACCCTTTTAAAAATATCTTTTTTTTTTATTATATTTTCTCTTAAAAAAATTAATTGTTTTTTTAAAGAATTAGGAAACACTCCTTGTTCAGTGTATTTAGTTAATTTTTTATTATTGAACCATTTATACCAATCAGAATTTTTTATAATGTAATTATTGAGTATACAAAGATCGATATTTTTACCGTGATAAAATATTTCTATTTTTTTTAATTTAGATTTTGGCATGGTTATTAATAAATTTAGGCAGGCGATTTTAACAGCCAAACTTCTCCGGGTTTGCCCTCAATTGATAGAACTATTGTTTTAAAATTTTCCAAATAAATTATATCTCTCATTCTCCTAAGAAGATAAATTCTCTCTTTTGAAATTAATTTTTTTAAATCTCTATCAAAAGTAAGTCTAAATATTGATCCTCCGTTAAGTGATGTCACAAGGTAATTATTTTGCCAATATTTAGAAAAATTATTTGGTAAATGAATAATTTGTGAAATTCCAATAGATGGAACAAAAGAGTAAATTGGGTCTCTGAAATTATTAGTCTTATGATTTTTTTTCAAGTTGTAATTTTGTAAATTTTTTCTCTCTTCAGAATCAAATTTTTCAAACTCGTAAGTATCTCCATGAGATACTACGGGCCAACCATAATTTTTTCCCTCGATTATTAAATTAATTTCATCCCCTCCATATGGACCATGTTCAGTGGCAACAATTTTATCATCATGAATTTCTAAACCTTGTGGATTTCTATGCCCTAGTGAAATTATTGTGGATTGTAAACTTTTAAGATTAAGAAAAATTACTTTACCTAACATCGACTGAGGGTCCTGAGCAAATGACTGTTCGCTCTCTGTAGCTCCGGTAGTAATATATATTCCTTTTTCATTTTTAAAATTTCCATTATGCAATCTTCCACCATAATTATTTTTTGCACAAAAATTGTTTTTATAAATATTTTTAAAACTTAATTTTTTTGGGTCTTTTCCAAAATTTGCAGCATATACATTAAAATAATCACAGTTTTTCTCTTTATTTTTTTCTGCTTTAAGACTTACATACATTGTATCCTCAAAAATCAGAGTATCCATCACCTCTATATCTTTTATTTCAGAAAGATTACTTTGAATTTTTATAATATTTTGAAATTTCAGGTCTTTGATAAATCTTAATTGACCAGTTGATGATGTTACAATTAAATTTTCCTCATCAGTTGCTAAAAATAATTTTGTTTTAGGAGCGGAAATACCTTTAATAAGATTGTAATGGGACTCAGCGCTATCAGTTATATCGTTAATTTTATATTTTTTAATACCTAGCTCAAAAAATTGAGTGTCTGGAAATTTTCTAACGTTATATCCCAACTTCCTAAAATAACTAACCTCATCCAAATAATTTTGTCCAAATATAATTTTTTTAATCGTTAATTTGTAACTTCCAGGTAAATTTGACTTTAAATAAGATCTAAGATTATCTAAATTGAAAAAAATCAATATTAGAAAAATTATTATAATACTTAATGTTAATAATAAGTTTTTTTTCATAGCTCCGCACTTTGTAAAATAACTATTTTACATTTAAATAAAATTTCCATTAATGTCTCAGTTTCAAATAGGTCTAAATAAGTACTGTTTTGGTTTTATAGAAGTATTTATATTGCCTATTAGAATATTAATTTTATTTTTTTGCAAAGTAACAATTTTAAATATTTTTTCAACGAATGGTCCTGACAAAAATTTATAATTGGTATTTATTTTTAAATCAAACAAGCTTTGAGTAATAAAACCTTTGTCATCTTCTAGTTTTTCACAAAACGAAATAAAATTGCTTATATCTTTTTGAAATTCTGTGAATCCTGTTAAAAAATATTTTAAACCTCTTGAAAACTTTAGCATGTTTATAAATTCTTTTTTCACAAAATTTTCATGGTAACAAAAAACGTAGTCCCCAAGAAGCGAGAATTCTTTTTTACATAATTTATTTTTAGAAAATTTATGTACAAGAATTTTTGGCGAGTAAAACTTACAGCTATCTCCTATCTTATTTTGGAAGTCTTTCTTTAAAAGCTCAATTTTTTTTTTATCAATTTTAATTACAGTCCACATCTTTATTTATTTTTAAGCTCTTTTTTAAGCTCATCGTACTCGCTCATTTTTTTTTTCATGAAATTCAAAGTCAATTTAGTTCTTTCTGATATGCCCTTAGGTGTGAGAACGTATTGTAAGTAAGTGATTTTGTTTTCTCTTTTTTGAAAGTTGTTAATTTTGATAAGACCTTTTTCCTTTAGTGCTTTTAAGCAATAATTTAGTTTTCCCAGACTAAAACCTAGCTTTTCAGCCATCTCTCTTTGTGAAGCGTCGGGTTTATTATATAAGGTTCTTAAAACCTCAAATTTATCTTGTAGATTGTCTTTCTTCATTGTTCAATTTTTGAACACTATATTGTTCAATTTTTGAACAGTAAAGACAAATTCAACTCAATTTAATAATTTTTCTATATGAAGTGTGTTAATGAAAATATTTAACAATATCTAGATTATGTTTATAATCAGAATATACTAATTAATTTAAAATTTTTTTCAGTGCATAAATCAAGCCAATTGAGCTATTAGTACTGGTCAGCTACACGTGTTACCACGCTTACACATCCAGCCTATCAACGTAGTGGTCTACTACGGCTCTAAAGGAAGAACTAGTTTTGAGGTGAGTTTCCCACTTAGATGCTTTCAGCGGTTATCTCTTCCATACTTAGCTACCCGGCACTGCAGCTGGCGCTACAACCGGTCCACCAGTGGTATGTCCATCCCGGTCCTCTCGTACTAGGGACAGCTCCTCTCAATTCTTCTACACCCATGGCAGATAGGGACCGAACTGTCTCACGACGTTCTGAACCCAGCTCACGTACCACTTTAATTGGCGAACAGCCAAACCCTTGGGACCTGCTCCAGCCCCAGGATGTGATGAGCCGACATCGAGGTGCCAAACACCCTCGTCGATATGGACTCTTGGAGGGTATCAGCCTGTTATCCCCGGCGTACCTTTTATCCGTTGAGCGATGGCCCTTCCACTCAGAACCACCGGATCACTATGACCGTCTTTCGACTCTGCTCGACTTGTCAGTCTTGCAGTCAGGCAGGCTTATGCCATTGCACTCTACGAACGATTTCTGACCGTTCTGAGCCTACCTTCGCACGCCTCCGTTACTCTTTGGGAGGCGACCGCCCCAGTCAAACTACCCACCATACAATGTCTTGCTGCCGGATTACGGCAAGCAGTTAGATGTCAAGAATAATAAGAGAGGTATTTCACTGGTGACTCCACTTAAGCTGACGCCTAAGTATCAAAGTCTCCCTCCTATGCTAAACATATCATTCCTAACACCAATATAAAGTTGTAGTAAAGGTGCACGGGGTCTTTCCGTCTAACCACGGGAACTCCGCATCTTCACGGAGAATTCAATTTCACTGAGTTGATGTTGGAGACAGCGGAGAAATCGTTACGCCATTCATGCAGGTCGGAACTTACCCGACAAGGAATTTCGCTACCTTAGGACCGTTATAGTTACGGCCGCCGTTCACTGGGGCTTCAGGAGTGAGCTTGCACTCACCACATTAACCTTCCAGCACCGGGCAGGCGTCAGACCCTATACATCCACTTACGTGTTAGCAGAGCCCTGTGTTTTTGATAAACAGTCGCTTCTCCCTGGCTTGTGCCACCTTTGATAAGTTGCCTTATCTAAGGTCCTCTTTCTTCCGAAGTTACAGAGGCATTTTGCCGAGTTCCTTCAACATCATTCTCTCAAGCGCCTAATTATACTCTAATAATCCACCTGTGTCGGTTTAGGGTACGGTCTTATGATGGAGCTATTTCCTGGGACTTCTTCACAGCTAACTCAATCCAATAAGAGTTAACAATTTACGAAATCCGTCACTTCCATCTGGTCAAGGAATATTAACCTTGTTCCCATCGCCTACGGCTCTCGCCCTCGACTTAGGGACCGACTAACCCTGCGCGGATTAACCTTGCGCAGGAACCCTGGGATTTTCGGCGACAGAGTTTTTCACTCTGTTAATCGTTACTTATGTCAGCATTCGCACTTCTGATACCTCCAGTGTCCCTCACGGGTACACCTTTACAGGCTTACAGAACGTTCCGCTACCGCGTGTAATTTCCGAAGAAAATACACACCCACAGATTCGGTACATGATTTGAGCCCCGTTACATCTTAGGCGCAGAAACTCTATTAGACCGGTGAGCTGTTACGCTATCTTTAAAGGATGGCTGCTTCTAAGCCAACCTCCCGGCTGTTAAGGAATCTCCACATCCTTTCACACTTAATCATGATTTAGGGACCTTATCTGGTGATCTGGGCTGTTCCCCTCTCGACCATGGACCTTAGCACCCACAGTCTGTCTGTTGAGGAATTATGTTTGGCATTCGGAGTTTTATCAGGTTTGGTAAAGATTTCTCTCCCCTAGCCCGTTTAGTGCTCTACCTCCAAACATATGTTTGTTCAACGCACTACCTAAATAGTTTTCGCGGAAAACCAGCTATCTACGAATTTGGTTGGCCTTTCACCCCTTACCACAAGTCATCCAAAGACTTTTCAACGTCAACTGGTTCGGTCCTCCGGCAAGTGTTACCCTGCTTTCAACCTGCTCATGGTAAGCTCATTCGTTTTCGGGTCTAATTCATACAACTAATCGCCCATTTAAGACTCGCTTTCGCTACGCCTACACCTTACGGCTTAAGCTTGCTGGATAAATTAAGTCACTGACCCATTATACAAAAGGTACGCCGTCACTCTAAAAAGAGCTTCGACTGTTTGTAGGCATACGGTTTCAGGTTCTATTTCACTCCCCTAATAGGGGTTCTTTTCACCTTTCCCTCACGGTACTAGTTCACTATCGGTCACTGAAGAGTATTTAGGCTTAGAGGGTGGTCCCCCTATATTCAAACAAGATTTCACGTGTCCCGCTCTACTCAAGAACAACGTTAAACATTACTCCTACGGGACTATCACCCTCTGTGGTTAGCTTTTCCAAACTATTTAGATTATCTTAACATTGTTACTGGCCTCTTCCGCGTTCGCTCGCCACTACTAACGGAATCTCAATTGATTTCTTTTCCTCCGGTTACTTAGATGTTTCAGTTCTCCGGGTTAGCTCTTTAAACCTATGAATTCAGTTTAAAGTACCACATAAAGTGGTGGGTTTTCCCATTCGGAAATTTTCGGATCAAAGCCTGCATACAGCTCCCCGAAACTTATCGCAGTATACCACGTCCTTCATCGCCTTTCAGTGCCTAGGCATCCGCCATACGCCCTTAAACGCTTGAATTATGCACAGAAAAAAATTTTCTGTCCTAATTAAATTTTTGTTGGAATGTTCATCTATTCGAACATTCATGATTGTTCATCTATTCGAACAATCGGATATAGATATTGATAAAATATTTACAATGTAAAAAAGCTAAAAGTGTCTTTGGTGGAGGATAGCGGGATCGAACCGCTGACCTCCTGAATGCAAATCAGGCGCTCTCCCAGCTGAGCTAATCCCCCTAGTAAATGGTGGGCCGAGGACGACTCGAACGTCCGACCTCACCCTTATCAGGGGTGCGCTCTAACCACCTGAGCTACCGGCCCCTAGCATTAAAGAGACACTTTAATTTAAAAGAAGAGAAATGAGGACGGCCACATTAACTTTATTTTTTGTGACCAAAAGAAATTTTTTGGTCATCCTTAGAAAGGAGGTAATCCAGCCGCAGGTTCCCCTACGGCTACCTTGTTACGACTTCACCCCAGTTGCTGATCGTACCGTAGTCAAATGTCTCCCGAAGGTTGACGATTTGCCTTAAGGTGTAACCAACTTCCATGGTGTGACGGGCGGTGTGTACAAGACCCGGGAACGTATTCACCGCGACGCGCTGATTCGCGATTACTAGCAATTCCAGCTTCATGCACTCGAGTTGCAGAGTGCAATCCGAACTGAGACACATTTTTGGGATTAGCTAGGAGTCACCTCTTTGCTTCCCATTGTAAGTGCCATTGTAGCACGTGTGTAGCCCAACACGTAAGGGCCATGAGGACTTGACGTCATCCCCACCTTCCTCCAGCTTATCACTGGCAGTTCTTTTAAAGTGCCCAACTAAATGGTGGCAACTAAAAGTAGGGGTTGCGCTCGTTGCGGGACTTAACCCAACATCTCACGACACGAGCTGACGACAGCCATGCAGCACCTGTGTTTCGTCCAACTGAATGAAGAAACCAATCTCTTGGTTTCGCGACGAACATGTCAAGTGTTGGTAAGGTTCTGCGCGTATCTTCGAATTAAACCACATGCTCCACTGCTTGTGCGGGTCCCCGTCAATTCATTTGAGTTTTAACCTTGCGGTCGTACTCCCCAGGCGGTGTGCTTAATGCTTTCGCTGCGACACTGAAAAATATATTTCCAACGTCTAGCACACATCGTTTACGGCATGGACTACGAGGGTATCTAATCCTCTTCGCTACCCATGCTTTCGCTCCTCAGTGTCAGTAGTGACCCAGAAAGTTGCCTTCGCATTTGGTGTTCTTTCTAATATCTACGAATTTCACCTCTACACTAGAAATTCCACTTTCCTCTATCACACTCAAGCTAAAAAGTTTTGATGGCAGTTCCAAGGTTGAGCCTTGGGATTTCACCATCAACTTTTTTAACCACCTACGAGCTCTTTAAGCCCAGTAATTCCGAACTACGCTAGGTCCCTTCGTATTACCGCGGCTGCTGGCACGAAGTTAGCCGGACCTTCTTATTCGGGTACAGTCATTTTCCATTAACAATTACCTCGTAATGAAGATGGGGACCTGTAGATAAACCTGTTGAGCCTACATATCCAATAATTTGTCCTTGTTTTACTTTTTTACCTTCTTTAATGCCTCTGGCAAATTTTGACATATGAGCATAAATTGTTTCGTAAGTTGAGTTATGTCTAATTTTAACACAATTTCCTCCACCTCCACACCATCTTGCTCTAGTAACAGTTCCTGAACCAGAGGCCATTATAGGTGTACCTGTTGGTGCTGCGAAGTCTGTTCCTCTATGCATCTTATTAAAACCGAGAATGGGATGTTTTCGCATTCCAAAAGATGATGAAAGCCTTGCCCCATTAATTGGTGTCTTCATCAAAGATTTTACAATACTTTTACCACTTATGTCATAATATCCATCTTCATTTCTATCTTTAAAATTATAAAGATTTATTTCTCTATTATTAACGTTCATATGGGCATAAATAATTTTTCCAGTATCTCGAACAATATTATTATCATCTAAAAATTTTTCATAATAAATTTCAAAAGTATCTCCTTTTC
The DNA here is from genome assembly GCA_902561155.1 of uncultured Pelagibacteraceae bacterium. Taxonomy (GTDB): domain Bacteria; phylum Pseudomonadota; class Alphaproteobacteria; order Pelagibacterales; family Pelagibacteraceae; genus Pelagilacustribacter. Next base: position 110 of record CACEOY010000002.1, on the reverse strand, counting down.
TGATATCTCTTTGAAAATCAATTTCAAATCCATATATTCTTGCAAATTCTATAATTATATTTGGCTCAATACCCGCTTCAGTAGCAGCAGAGTATAAGTTATTATTTATG
>CACEOY010000001.1 GCA_902561155.1 uncultured Pelagibacteraceae bacterium | reverse complement strand
TAAATTTACTTATTAAACTTGTTAAATTATATATATAAGCTTAAGTACTCATGAAAATAACTTATGCCCTCGTGGTGAAATTGGTAGACACAAAGGACTTAAAATCCTTGCCCTTTTGGGAGTGCCAGTTCGAGTCTGGCCGAGGGCACCACTAATATGGACAAATATCATTTCGTTTTTGATAAAAATAAAAAATCACAAAACTTTAAAAAAAAACTTTTTAAAAAATTTAAAAATTCTCCTCCTTTAAGATCTTCTTGCATTGTTGTGTTTGGTGGTGATGGTTTTATGTTGAAGATTTTAAAAAAATATTACAAATTTAATAAACCTTTCTACGGTGTTAATTGTGGAACTTTTGGATTTTTAATGAACAATTCGAACATTGATTATCTAGAGAGAAAAATATTAAAATCAAAAAAAACCACTATAAGCAGTCTTTCTGTAAAATGTTCTTACGGAAATGGCTTAAAAAAAAAGTTAATTGCAATAAATGAAATCTCAATTTTTAGACAGAGTAAACAAACTGCCTCACTTAATATTTCGGTAGGTAAAAAACAAATCATAAAAAAACTAATAGGTGATGGAGTACTTGTATCAACACCAGCTGGAAGTACCGCGTATAATCTTTCTGTTCACGGGCCAATTTTATCTTTAAATTCTGGAAAGTTAGCTATAACTCCTATTAGCCCCTTTAGACCAAGAAGATGGAAAGGAAAAATTATTTCTAATAAATCAATAGTTAGAATAAAAAATCTTAATTCAAAAAAAAGGCCAATAGCAGCTGTTGCCGACAATGTTGAATTAAGAAATATTAAAAGTTTATCTATTCAAAGAAGTAAACAAATAAATATAAAGTTATTATTTGATACTAGTAGAAGTTTAGTTAAAAGAATTAGAAGCGAGATTAAGAGACAGAAAAGTTCTAGGCGATAATTTTATTCAAATGAATTATAAAGCTATTTTATTTTATATAGGTCTATTTGTTTTTCCTTTGTCTGGACTCTCCTTTTTAAATATTCTTTATTCAACATATTTTGATTATTTTTTAAGTATAGAATCTTACACTGTAACTTTTTTTCTTACATTGGTAACTGGATCTTTTTTTTGTTACTACGGTAAAAATTCTATTAAAAAGATTAACTTTTACGAACAACTGTTATTAATCATATTGGTATACTTAATTTCATCTATTTTTATTGCTTTACCTTATTATTTGAGCAATTACCAAATTACTTTTTTTGATTCAGTTTTTGAGAGTTTTTCAGGGATAACATCTACTGGATTTTCTATATTTGAAAATATTAAATATTTAGATCCAACTTTAATATTATGGAGATCTTCATCTCAATGGATAGGAGGTTTATATTTTCTTATATTTTTGATAATTATTTTTTCAAACAATCAGCACAATTTTAGGTTAAATCAGTTGGTATACACAGGAAATATGGGTTCTTTTTCAAAATCCAATACTAAAAATATTTTATTACAAATTTTCTTAATTTATTCGTTATTAACATTATTAATTTTAATAATATTGAGTATTGGAAATGTAAGATTATTTAATTCGTTGAATCTTTCAATGACAATAATCTCAAATGGGGGTTTTCTTCCCACTAATAGTTTGGATCAAATATTTTTAAAAGATAATCGTTATATTCTTGCAATAACTCTTCTGATTCCGACAATAAATATTTTTTTTCTATTTAACCTATTTAATAGAAGGAAAATTATTAATGACCATCAAGAGGATTTATTTTTAATAGTATTCATTTCAATTTTATCTGTTGTAATGTTTTATACTTTGAAAGATGTAAATATTAGTGAAGTTTTAATTAATATAATTTCAAGTATAAGCAATTCAGGCATTTCTTTTACAAAGTCAAGTAACGGAACAATTATTTTTATTTTTTTATGTGCGATGGGTGGATCGTTAATTTCAAATTCTTCTGGAATAAAGTTTATTAGAATTTATATATTAATAAAATCAGCAGCTGCTGAAATAATACGACTGGTAAGGCCTAATAATGTTTTTAATAATTTAATCTTTTATTCTGAAAAAAAGATAGATAATCAAACAATTAACTTATCTTTTTTAATCTTTATATCCTTTTTTATTAGTATTTTTATTTTATCAAGTATATTAGTTTTAGATGATATTAATTTTGAAAGTTCTTTTAAACTATCTATACTTACATTAACAAATACTACAAATTCCTCACTATATGGCGTGAGTGATATCAATTTTGCCAATCTATTGAATAGTACAAAATTATTTCTAATTATATTTATGATTATCGGAAAAATTGAGTTAATATCAATTTTAATTTTGTTCAAAAAAATTTTATTTAAAGAATAAATATGTCAAAGATTATTATAATTGGTGCTGGCGCTATGGGTTCAGCCTTTGCTTTGCCCTGTATAGATAATAAACATGATGTTAACATTATTGGCACGCATTTAGAAAATGACTTCATCGATAGTTTAAAAAATAAAGAAAACTTACATCCTGGGCTGAATGTAAAATTAGATAAAAAAATTAAAATACATAAATTCGATAAATTAAAAAATATACTGGACAAAAGCACTGATTTAATTGTTTTAGGAATAAGTTCAAAAGGTATTGAGTGGGTTTCAGAACAGCTAAGTAAAATTTTCAAAGATGAAAATATTCCAAATTTACTCATGCTTACAAAGGGATTGAGTATTTTTAATAATGATTATGAGTTATTAGTTGATAAACTAAAACGATTATTATCTGATAATGGAATAAATAAAGTAAATATATCTGCTGTGGGAGGTCCTTGTCTTGCTGCAGGATTAGCTAATCGAGTTCATAGCAGTGTTGTTATAGCTAATGAAGACATTAAAATTGCAAAAAAAATTTCTGACATGCTTAATACTAGTTATTATCATACTTCATTTTCTGATGATATAAATGGTGTAGAGGTTTCAGCTGCAATTAAAAATATATTTTCCATGGCAGTTGGCGCTGCGAAGGGTTTATGTAGTGACAACATTTCAAATGACGTAAGAGAAAAAAACTATTTGAATACATCTTCAGCATTAATAAAACAATCGATACATGAAATGGAATTATTCGTAGAACACTTAAAAGGAAAAAAGGAAACAGTAAAAGGTTTAGCAGGCCTGGGAGATCTTTACGTAAGTTCTGGTGGCGGCAGAAATGCTAAAATGGGATCTTATATTGGGGAAGGCTTAACATTCTCAGAAGCAAAAAAAACAAAAATGGAAAATGTTACAGTTGAGGGAGCTGATTTGGCAAAAGAAATCGCAAAAAAAGTTAATGAGGATTTTGATGAAAAAAAATTACCTTTAATGCTTGGTATGATCAATGCTATTGTAGAGGATAAAAAACTTGATCTTAAATGGGAGTTATTCAGGTGAAAAAGATTTTTATATTTTTAATATTAAATATTTTAATATTTACTTTTTCTTACGCTAACGACAGTCAAGACTTAAAAGAAACTACTAAAATTTCTGATCAACTTAAATCTTTACAGGATCAGTACAAGTCTGGTGTTATAAGTGGATATGAGTACGAAAAAGAAAAAAAAAAAATTTTAAATAAATAAAAATGAGAAAATTTATTATTTCTATAGATGCCGGAACTACTTCAAATAGAGCGATACTTTTTGATTTAAAAGGTAAACCAGTTTTTTCTTCTCAAAAAGAATTTACACAATATTTTCCAAAAAGTGGATGGGTAGAGCATAACCCCGAAGAAATTTGGAACACAACAAAAAAAGTTTTAAAAAATGTTATTTTAAAAGCTAAAAAATTAAAAGGAAAGATATTAGCAATCGGAATTACTAATCAAAGAGAGACTACAGTTTTGTGGGATAAAAAAACGGGCAAACCAATTTATAAAGCTATAGTTTGGCAAGATCGTAGACAGGCTGAATATTGTAAAAAGTTAAAAAAACAAAACAAAGAAACTCTTATTTTTAATAAAACAGGCTTGCCAATTGACTCATATTTTTCAGGCACAAAAATAAAATGGATATTGGATAATGTGTCTGTAGCTAGAAGGTTAATGAACAAAAAGCAACTTCTTTTCGGAACCATTGACAGCTTTTTAATTTGGAGACTTACTAAAGGCAAAGTTCATGCTACAGATGCAACAAATGCAAGTAGAACAATGATTTACAATATAACAACAAATAAATGGGATGATACAATTCTTAAAATATTGAAAATTAAAAAACATATTCTACCAGAGGTAAAAAATTGTGCTGATGATTACGGTTCGACACATCCCTCGATTACAGGGAATTCTATTCCAATAACAGGAGTAGTCGGAGATCAACAGTCTGCATCAATAGGCCAATGCTGTTTTGAACCTGGCTCTTTAAAAAGCACTTACGGAACAGGTGCATTTGTATTATTAAATACAGGTCATAAAAAGATCTATTCAAAAAATAGATTACTCACTACAATTGGCTACAGAATAAATGGTAAAACTACATATGCAATGGAGGGATCTATTTTTATTGCAGGAGCAGGAGTACAATGGTTAAGAGATAGAATGAAATTTTTTAAAAAAGCATTTGAGACTGAAAAGATTTTAAAATCTTTAAAGAATAACAAAGATGTTTATTTAGTCCCTGCATTTACAGGCATGGGGGCTCCATATTGGAATCAAAATTCAAGAGGTGTTTTAAGTGGTTTGACTAGAGATACTGGTCCTAAAGAAATTGTTAGAGCTACAATCGAGTCTGTTGCTTATCAAACATATGATTTATTTGAAGCAATGAAACATGACGGTTTAAGACCTAGAATGGTAAAGGTAGATGGAGGAATGGTAATGAACAATTGGTTCTCACAATTTTTATCAGATATAGTTAATGTAAAAGTCTATAGACCAAAAGTTCATGAGACTACGGCATTAGGTGCGGCATTTATGGCTGGTTTAAAAATTGGAACGTATAAGTCTCTTAAAGATATTTCTAAAAATTGGAGTTTAGAAAAAAAATTTGCTCCTAAAATGAAAAATAATATTAGAAAAACACTTTTACTAGGTTGGTCTAAAGCTATAAAAAGAGCTCTCATTAATTAAAACAATTTCAAGTTGTATTTTTTTTTTTGGAATTAGGTCTGTACAATTTAGTTGTATTTTGTTTCAATATTTAAAAATAACAAACAACAGAGGGGAATTAATGTTTAAAACATTTAAAACTATAATAGCTGTTGCTGTTTCCTTTTCAATCGTAACTATTTCTTCTGCATTTGCAGACGGTCATATGGCTGCAATTAAGAAATGGTCTAATGGGGAATTTAGTCTTTCAGTTCTATCTGCAAAAGATAGAGAAAAAGAGCTACAATGGTTCCATGATGCTGCTAAGCCATTCAAAGGAATGTCTTTAAAGGTAGTATCTGAAGGAATACCTACCCACGTGTATGAGTCAAAAACTCTTACAAAAGCGTTTGAAGAGATAACTGGCATTAAAGTACAACACCAAATCATCGGAGAAGGTGATGTTGTAATGGCTGTTCAAACACAAATGCAAACGAACGTAAGTATTTACGATGCGTATGTAAACGATTCAGACTTAATTGGTACGCACGCGCGTATGCAACAAGCTGTAAATTTAACTGAGTGGATGAAAGGCGAGGGTAAAGCTGTCACTAATCCAATGTTGGATTTAGATGACTTCATAGGACTTCAATTTACTACAGGTCCTGATGGAAATCTTTATCAACTTCCAGACCAACAATTTGCTAACCTTTATTGGTTCAGAAAAGATTGGTTTGATAGACCAGAAATCCAAAAAGCATTTAAGAAAAAATATGGTTATGATTTAGGTGTTCCAGTAAACTGGTCTGCCTATGAAGATATAGCTAAATTCTTTTCAGAAGATGTTAAAGAAATTGATGGCGTAAGAATATACGGCCACATGGACTACGGCAAAAGAGCTCCCGACTTAGGTTGGAGAATGACTGATGCCTGGTTATCAATGGCAGGTGCAGGAAGTAAAGGACTACCTAATGGAGTTCCAGTAGATGAGTGGGGAATAAGAATGGAACCAGGTTCTTGTAATCCAGTTGGTGCGAATGTATCAAGAGGTGGAGCTACAAACGGTCCAGCTGCAGTATATGCAATTAGAAAATGGGATGAGTGGTTAAGACAGTACGCACCTCCAGGAGCTGCTGCTATGGACTTCTATCAGTCTCTACCATCATTATCTTCAGGAAACGTTGCTCAGCAAATTTTCTGGTACACTGCTTTCACAGCTTCTTTAGTAGGAAAAAATCCTAATAATAAAGTTGTTGATGCAAACGGTATGCCATTATGGAGAATGGGTCCTTCACCAAAAGGTCCTTATTGGGAAGAAGGCATGAAGCTTGGTTATCAAGATGTTGGATCTTGGACTTTATTTAAGTCTACTGATGTTGAGAGAAGAAAAGCTGCATGGTTATATGCTCAATTTGCTGTTTCAAAAACAGTATCTCTTAAAAAAGCTGATGTTGGTATTACATTTGTGAGAAAAAGTACGATTAATCACAAACATTTTACCAAGAGAGCACCTGAACTTGGCGGACTTGTAGAGTTCTACAGATCAAAAAACAGAAATGTTTGGTCACCAACAGGTGTTAACGTACCAGATTATCCGAAGCTTGCACAATTGTGGTGGCAGCATATCGGAGAAGTTAACTCTGGCACATTTACTCCACAACAAACTATGGATCGTCTTGCAGATGAGATGGACTTAGTTATGTCTCGTATGGAAGCTGCTGATAAAGGTAGCAACGCATACGGTGGATGTGGACCTAGACTTAATAAACCAAGAGAAGCATCTTATTGGTTAAAACAAAAAGGTTCGCCAAAAGCTAAAGTTAATGAGAAACCACAGGGTAAAACTGTAGCATTTAAAGACGCTTGGAAGTAACCTGGGTTTAATTTAATTAAAAAGGGGGCATTTTCTGCCCCCTTTTTTTAAAACTAAATTATAAATTATAAATATGAGTTTAGAATTAAAAGATGTTGAAAAAAAAGTAGGAATCGACACTCATATACACTCTACAAATCTAAAATTAGAAAAAAATACTATTAATATTTTACTTGGTTCAACTTTAGCAGGAAAAACAACTTTAATGCAAATTATGGCTGGATTAGACAAACCAACAACTGGTGAAATTTGGTTTAATGGTGAAAATGTAACGGGTAAAGAAGTTCAAAAAAGAAATTGCTCAATGGTTTATCAACAATTTATTAATTATCCAAATTTTACTGTTTTTGAAAATATTGCATCACCTTTAAAGATAACAGGTGTAAAATCTGATGAAATAAAAGAAAGAGTTGGAAAAGTTGCAGAACTTTTAAAGTTATCAGCAATGTTAAATAAAAAACCAGACGAATTATCTGGCGGTCAACAACAAAGAACCGCATTAGCGAGAGCATTAGTAAAGGACTCAGATCTAATATTATTGGACGAGCCATTAGCAAACCTTGATTTTAAATTGAGAGAAGAGCTTAGAGAAGAGCTACCAAAACTGTTTGAAGATAGAGACTGTATAGTTGTGTATGCAACTACTGAACCCCAAGATGCTTTAATGATTGGTGGAAATACAGCCACACTATTAGAAGGTAGAGTTATTCAATATGGAAAAACATTAGATGTTTATACAAAACCTGAAAATTTAACTTCTGCTAGAGTATTTAGTGATCCACCAATGAATATTGCTGAAATAAATAAAAGTGGGGAGATATTTAAAATAGACAACAATAATGTAGAATGGAAATCAAATCTTAAAATTAAGGACGGAAGATACAAGGTAGGCATACGCCCTCATAATATTACTACGTACAAAGAAGGAAATAATTCAGTTGAAATTAATGGAAAAGTATTAATTTCAGAACTTAGTGGATCTGAAAGTCTTATACATTTTACAAATGGTAAGCTTAATTGGGTTTCTTTGTCTAATGGTGTTCAATCTAAGAATATTGGTGAAGAAACTAAATTATATATGAATATAGATGAATTTTTATATTTTGATCAAGATAACAGATTGGTAAATCATGGCTAAAATTACTTTGAAAAATCTTAGTCATAGCTATTTGCCAAAGCAGAGTAACAATGAAGATTGGGCCCTTAGAGATGTAAACATAGATTGGAAAGATGGAGGTGCTTACGCCTTATTAGGACCCTCAGGTTGTGGAAAGACTACGTTATTAAATATTATCTCAGGATTATTAAGACCCACAAAAGGAGAAGTGTTATTTGACGACAAAGATATGACAACATTTAACCCAGTTGAAAGGGATATCGCTCAAATATTTCAGTTCCCAGTTATTTATGACACTATGACAGTTTATGATAATTTAGCCTTTCCTTTAAAAAACAGAGGTCTATCAGATTCAGAAATAGATTTAAAAGTAAAAGAAATCGGAGAGATGCTAGAACTTACTTCAACCTTAAATAATAAAGCCTCAGGTTTAACAGCGGATGGAAAACAAAAAATTTCTTTAGGTAGAGGATTAGTTAGATCAGATGTCAATGTTATTATGTTTGATGAGCCTTTAACTGTTATTGACCCACATTTAAAATGGGTTTTGAGATCAAAATTAAAATAATTACATCAAAAAATTAATCGAACTATGATTTACGTTACTCACGATCAAATAGAGGCTTTAACATTCGCTGACCAAGTAGTTGTTATGCATGAAGGTCAAATTGTTCAAACCGGTACTCCTGTAGAACTATTTGAAAAACCAAAACATACTTTTGTGGGACATTTTATTGGTTCACCAGGAATGAATATTCTACCTTGTGATATAGAAAATGGACAAATAAACTTTGAAGGAAAATTATTGCCTAATAAAGTTAATATAAAAAAAAATAGCTTCAAAAAAACACAAGTAGGCATAAGGCCAGAATTTATAAGTTTTTCAAACGATGGCATTGAAGTCAAAATTAAAAGAGTAAGCGATACTGGAAGACATAAAGTAATTGATGTTGAATGTAATAGTGGAAATATAAAAATATTAGCCAATTCTTCCACTCAAATTCCAAGTGGAAGCACATATATTACATTTAATCAAAAATATACGTTTGCATATGGAGATAATTGGATAATTGAATAATGAATAAAACACAAAATCAAAAAGCTTGGTTATTTGTAATTCCAGTATTTGTATTGGTTGCTTTTAATGCAGCAGTTCCTTTGATGACAGTTGTTAATTATTCTTTTCAAGAAACTTTTGGAAGTAACGTTTTTGCTTGGGAAGGTACTAGATGGTTCAAAGAAATTTTGCATTCAGAAAGATTCCACGCATCACTTGGACGACAAGTTGTTTTCACTTTTATTATTTTATTGATACAATTACCATTAGGAATAGGTATCGCACTTACTATGCCAAAAAAAGGTTGGGGTGTTCCAGTATGCTTAATTTTAATGTCTATGCCATTATTAATTCCCTGGAATGTAGTAGGAGCTATGTGGAATATTTTTGCCCTACCTGACATTGGTTTTTTAGGAAACTCTTTAAATTCAATAGGCTTTGATTATAATTTCACACAACAAAGCGGCGATGCATGGTTTACTACCATTTTAATGGATGTTTGGCATTGGACTTCCTTAGTAGTTTTATTATCTTATGCAGGTTTAAACTCAATCCAGCCAGCTTACTATCAAGCAGCGGAGATAGATGGAGCCAGCAGGTGGGATATATTTAGGTATATTGAGCTTCCAAAAATGAAAAAAGTTCTAACTTTAGCTATCCTCCTAAGATTTATGGATAGTTTTATGATTTATACTGAGCCTTTTGTGTTAACTGGTGGAGGACCTGGAAACGCTACAAACTTTTTATCTCTTGATTTAGTTAAGATGGCTTTAGGGCAATTTGATCTTGGCCCAGCTGCAGCAATGTCTCTTATATATTTTTTAATTGTCCTTTTAATTTGTTGGATTTTTTATACCATAATGATGAAAGATGAGGGTAGAACATGAAAAAGATTAAATGGTTAGTCCCAACTATTTATATAATATTTTTAATGTTGCCAATTTACTGGTTATTAAATATGTCATTTAAGACAACTACTGAAATTATAAACGTTTATTCTTTATGGCCTAAAGATTTTACTTTAGAAAACTATGTTACAATTTTTACAGATAGCACCTGGTATATGGGCTATGTAAACTCAATTACTTACACAGTTTTTAATACTATAATTTCAGTTTCTGCAGCTCTACCTGCTGCTTACGCTTTTTCTAGATATAAATTCTTAGGAGATAAACACTTATTTTTCTGGCTATTAACAAATAGAATGGCTCCACCAGCTGTATTTGCGTTACCTTTTTTTCAGTTTTATTCTTCAGTAAATTTATTTGATACTCATATAGCTATAGCTTTATCTCACTGTCTTTTTAACATTCCTCTCGCTGTATGGATATTAGAAGGATTTATGTCTGCTGTTCCAAAAGAATTAGATGAAACAGCTTATGTCGACGGATATTCATTTGGTAGATTTTTCTTTAAAATATTTATTCCAACAATAGCTGCAGGAATAGGTATTACAATGTTTTTTTGCTTTATGTTTTCCTGGGTTGAACTACTGTTGGCTAAAACTTTAACAGCTACTATAGCAAAACCTATTGCTGCAATAATGACAAGAACTTCAAGTACATCAGGTTATGAACTTGGTTTATTAGCAGCGGCCGGAAGTTTAACAATAATTCCTGGCGCTGTTGTAATTTATTTTGTAAGAAACTATATAGCTAAAGGATTTGCGATGGGGAGGGTATAATGTTTTCAAATTTGTATGCAGCTACCTGGGGAGAAGTTGGCAAAGCTAAAGAAAAAGGTCTTTTTGATTTTGACTTATTTTCTTGGATGGCTTGGACTTGGCAAACAGCTGCTTTTTTTATTTTTATAGCTTTATGTATTACAGTAATGTTTTTTTGGGAAAAGAAAGTGCCAGGTGGATCCCCTCGAAGAGGTATTCTAGGATTAGACACAACTAGAGGTGACAGATTATTTGTTTCTTTGCTAGGAAGTGCGTTTATTCATCTTGCTTGGTTAGGATTAGTCGGCAGCTTATTGTGGATAGCATCTATAATTTGCGTTGGTTATTTTATTGTTGTATTTAGATACGTATAAATTTTATGGTTAAAGTAGGAATAAATGGTTTTGGAAGAATTGGCAGACTTATATTAAGGGCTATTCTTGAAAATTATAAAGATAAGATTCAAGTAGTTGCAATTAACGATCTTGGTTCAATTGAAACAAATGCTCACTTAATAAAATATGATAGCACTCATGGTATTATCAATGATGAAATTACTACATCAAAAGATGGATTTAAAATTTCTAACCAGAATATTAAAGTCTTTTCAGAGAGAGACCCAGAAAATATTCCGTGGGGAAAAGCTGGAGCGGATATAATATTAGAGTGTACCGGAATCTTTCTTGACAAAAAGACTTCTGAAAAACATCTAAAAGGTGGTGCAAAAAAAGTTATTATATCAGCACCTGGAAAAGAGGTTGATTTTACCATCGTTCAAGGTGTGAATAGCAATAAATTAAAAAAAGATCACAATATAATTTCAAACGGTTCTTGTACTACAAATTGTTTAGCCCCAGTAGCAATGGTTCTAGAAAAAAATTTTGGAATAAACTATGGCTACATGACAACAATACATAGTTACACAGGGGATCAGAAACTTTTAGATACACTACATAAAGATTTGCGAAGGGCTAGATCTACAGAGGGAGCTATGATCCCAACCTCTACTGGTGCAGCTAAAGCTATGAGTTTAGTTTTACCAAGCTTGAAAGGAAAATTAGATGGAACTGCAATTAGAGTTCCCACACCTAACGTTTCACTAATAGACTTAACACTGGTCACTGAAAAAGATGTAACACCTGAAATAATTAATGACGCAATGATAAAAGCAGCTGAGGGTGAACTGAAAGGAATCTTAGATGTAAATCAAAAACCATTGGTTTCAAAAGATTTTAATCATAATCCACATAGCTCAATTTTTGATGTGACTCAAACTCAGGTAGTCAAAGGAAAATTCAGTAGAGTTCTTTCTTGGTATGATAACGAATGGGGATTTTCTAATAGAATGTGCGATACTTCTATTCAAATTGCTGGACTAATTTAGTCTTTAGATTTTTCTGCTTGTTCAATTAACTCAAGTGTATTTGTAGGGATACCGTTATTATCGATATTTTTTTTGGGTTTTATTTGGGTATTGACCTTAACTTCATTTATTTCATTCACCGCATTTAGAATTTCATTTATAGAATATTTTTCTTCCATTATGAACCAACTTTATAGAGTCTTATCATGTTGGTCATAGTCGCATTGCCAAAAGGCAAACCCGCAGTGATAATTACAAAATCATTCTTTTTTATCGATTTATCTTTTTTTATTATTTGCCGGGATATATTCATCATATCTTTCCATCCGCTAGCATCTTTACTTTTAATAGACTGAACACCCCATAATAAAGACATTTGTCTACTTATATTTATATTTGGAGAAATCGTTATTATTTTTACGCTAGGTCTTACTGCCGAAACTAATTTTGCAGTTTTACCAGAATTTGAAAATGCTATTATAGCTTTTACTGATGGATTGTATGCTAAATCCTTTACAGATAAGACTATGGATTTAATTGGATCTGTTTTTGTTTCAATAGAATTTTTAAAGTCCTCAATGTGTTCTCTCTTATATTTTTCTGTTGAAACAATAGTTTTGAACATTGTCTTAACAGATTGTATTGGATATCTACCTACAGCAGTTTCTGCAGATAACATCACCGTATCTGCTCCTTGGAAAATTGCAGTAGCGATATCGTTAATTTCGGCTCTAGTTGGTGTATAATTCTCTATCATACTTTCTAACATCTGTGTTGCTACGATAACTGACTTTGAAAACCTATTACATTTTTTTATTAAAGATAGTTGTATTTTAGGAACTTCGCTATGTCCTACATCCAAAGCTAAGTCACCTCTAGCAATCATTACAGCGTCAGAGGCTTTGATAATTTCATCAATATTATTTAAAGCAACTCTATTCTCAATTTTAGAAATTATACCCATGTCTTTTGTAATTAATTTTCTTGTTTGATAAATTAATTTTGTATTTTGTAAATATGATAAAGCTATCCAATTACACCCTATTGCTTTTGCAATTTTAATATCTTTTTTATCTTTTGCAGTTAAGTTATTAAAAGGCAAAGATATTCTTGACACATGAAAACTTTTGTTACTTGTTAACTTACAATTTTGACTCAAACATTTTGTTGTAATTGAATTAATTGATTTTTTGATGACTTTAAAAGCAAATTTTCCATCATCTATTAAAATAATATTATTTTTCTTAATTTTCTTAATTACAAGAGGATAAGGCAAATTAACCCTTAAAGAATTACCTTCTTTTTTACTAAGATCAAAAATAAATCTATTATTTTTTTTTACATATACAAGATTATCTTTAACCTTACCTATTCGTAATTTTATACCCTGCAAGTCAGCAATTAACGAAATTTTTTTTTTTGTTTTTTTTTCTAATTTTCTTATTCTATTTATTATTTTTCTTAGTTCTTTCATTTCGTGACTAAAATTAATTCTAAATGCATCTACGCCAAGTGTAATTAATTTTTTAATTTGACTAGATGATGAAATTGCTGGACCTATAGTTGCTATAATTTTTGCTTTTTTTTCCATTATTTTAATAAGATATGTTATATTATCATGATTCCTAAAAAAATAAATTTCATAATGAGCAAAATTAAAAAAATTGGAATTTTGACAAGCGGAGGTGACTGCGGGGGACTGAACGCAGCAATTAGATCAATTTTTTTCAGAGCTAAGACTAAATATAATATGGATGTTTATGGTATTAGAGATGGAACTATCGGTCTAGCTAAAAGACCGCCAGATGTGCAGAAGTTGACTAGAAATATTTTTAAAGGCTATTTATTAAGACAGGGTGGAACTTTTTTAGGATCCAATAACAAAGACAATCCTTTTAAATTTCAAAAAAAAGGAAAAACAATAGACACGTCAAAACTTATAATTGAGGGTTACAAATCTTTAAATCTTGACGGTTTAATAATTATTGGTGGAGATGGAAGTATGAGAATTTTGAAAAAGTTAGCTATGAAAGGAAAAATGAATATCGTCGCAATTCCAAAAACTATTGATAACGATGTGGGGGCCACAGAAAATTCCATTGGCTTTCACACAGCAATCGATGTTGCAACTCAAGCTTTAGATAATTTACAATCAACTGCGGCAAGTCATAGAAGGTCAATGATATTAGAGGTTATGGGAAGAGACGCCGGCCACATTGCTTTAAATGCAGGTATAGCAGGTGGAGCCGATGTAATTTTAATACCTGAAATAAAATACTCAATAAAAGGAATTATTAATAAACTTAACGAGATGAAAGAGAATCAAATTCAACACTCTTTAATAATCGTAGCTGAGGCAGTTAAAAAAGAAAATGGATTAAAAGTAATACAAAAATATATTAATGATGAAAAAAAGATTGGGAGGGATAGGAGAATATATAGCTTCTGAAATAATGAAAAAAAACTGATATTGAATGCAGAGTAACCACACTAGGGCATGTTCAAAGAGGAGCTCCACCAACTGCAAATGATAGAATATTAGCAAGTGCATTCGGTGTTTATGCAGTTGACTTATTAGCTAAAAAAAATTTTAATCGAATGGTTGCATGGAATAATAGAAGAGTAGTTGATGTACCTATAGACAAAGGTATAAAAACTTATAGAAATGTTAAAAGAAGTGATCCTTTAGTTGAAACCGCACTTTCTCTCGGAACTTATATCGGTGATATTGAATAATCATGATACAAAAATTTCACCAACTTGAAATTAAAACAAAAGGAAGAAAGCTTTATAATTTTACCTCAAGTGTTCAACAATGGATAAAGAGTGAAGATTTTAATAAAGGAATATTAAATATTAATATTTTACATACTAGTGCATCAATTATTGTTCAAGAAAATGCAGACTCTGATGTACAAAAAGATATACTAAATTTTTTTGATAGACTAGTCCCAATGGATAACAGCTATATTCATAAAATGGAGGGCAAAGATGATATGCCAGCACATATCAAAACAATTTTAACTTCAACACATCTTTGTTTATCTATTAAAAATTCTAATTTAGTATTAGGTACTTGGCAAGGTCTCTTTTTATTTGAACATAGAATCGAAAAACATCAAAGAAAAATTAATCTACATTATATTGGAGATTAATTTATAAATTTAATTATTTTTCCCAATCAAATTTTGGAAATGTGTCAAAAACTTGTAAAACTTTATCTGACCATTGATTGCAGACTTTAGAGTAGTCTTCATCACTTGTATTAAGACACTTAAGATAAGAAATTTTTTTTTCGTCCTTTTTATAAACCGCAATATCAATAGGCGGGCCAACTGTAAGATCACTTTTAAGAGTTGAGTCCATAGAAATTAATGCACATCTTGATGCGTCTCCAATAGAAACACTTGGAGTTATAACTCTATCTAAAATTGGTTTGCCATACTTTACTTCACCTATCACCAAGTAAGGTTTGCTATCAGCTGGTCTAATATAGTTACCTTGAGGATAAACCATATATAATTCAAGTGGTTGACCTTTTATCTGTCCTCCAATTATAAAAGTAGATCCTAATACCAAGCTATCTGTATTTACGCCATTAGGTGATGAGTGTTTTACATTAAGCTTTCCGATATACGATGCAATCTGTTCAAAATCTTTACAAGTATTTAAACTTAACGAGCTATCTTTATTTTTTATATCTTTTTCTAAAGATTTAAAAACTGCTTGAGAGGTAGCTAAATTTCCAGATGTTACTATAATTACTGTTCTATCTCCTACATCATAAGTTAACATCTTAGAGTAAATATTAACATTATCTAAACCAGCATTAGTTCTTGAGTCCGATGCTAAAACTACGCCTTCGTTTGTTTTTATACCAACACAATAAGTCATAATTAATGTTAAAATATTTAATCTATTATAGATAATCCAAATTACACATGCCAGACATCTATTTCTTGCATTTGATTAATTTCCTAAATAATTAATAATTTTAACTTATGGTTGATATATGGAAAAAATATAACTCTAGCAAGTCTTATGATGAGTATTTTAACTTAGATAATAAGCTTAGAAAACAAGCTAAAATCATATCAGGCATCTTAGAAAGATATGGAATAAAAAAATTAAATGAAATTGAAAAAAACTGTCAAAGCACTATTAATGCTAGAGGTATAAATTTCAAAGTTTATTCAGCAGACAAAATACAAGATGAAAAAAAATGGCCTTTAGATATCATTCCAAGAATAATAGAAAAAAAAGAATGGAATAAAGTTTCAAAAGGATTACTACAAAGAGTAAGGGCGCTAAATCTTTTTATAGATGATGTATATAATGAAAAAAAAATCTTTAAGGAAAAATTAATTCCTGAGGAATTGGTTTTCAAATCTCCATATTATTTAAAGCAATGCGAGGGATTTTCACCTAAGCACAAAGCTTGGTCTAATATATCAGGCGTTGACTTAATTAAAAACAAAGATGGAGAATTTTTAGTCTTAGAGGATAATCTTAGAGTTCCATCAGGAGTGTCTTACATGCTTGAAAATCGTATGGTGATGAGAGATGTTTTTCCAGAATTATTTACGAGACACAAGGTATCTTCTATTCATCAATATCCAAATAAACTTTATAATTGTATGCAAGAATGTGTGCCAAAAAAAACTAAAAATCCTCACATGGTTTTACTTACTCCAGGTGTATATAACTCAGCATATTTTGAACATGAATTTTTAGCCGATCAAATGGGCATAGCCTTAGTTGAAGGGAAAGATTTATTTGTAGAAAAAGATTATGTTTACATGAAAACAGTTAAAGGCCCTCTAAAAGTAGATTGTATTTATAGAAGAATAGATGACAATTTTCTAGATCCAAAAGTTTTTTATAAAAAATCACTTTTAGGTGTTGCTGGTCTTTTCAAATCTTGGATTAAAGGAAATGTAGGAATAGTAAACGCACCTGGAACAGGAATTGCAGACGATAAAGCTATTTATTCATATGTTGGTGAAATGATAAAATTTTATTTAAGTGAGGAACCAAAAATTAATCAAGTTGAAACTTTTTTATGTAGAAACAAATTAGAAAGAGAGCATGTCCTAGAAAATATTTCTAAATTAGTAGTAAAGCCGACAAATGGATCTGGAGGAAATGGTATTATGATAGGACCCAAGGCTTCAACAAAAGAAAAAAACGGTTTTATAAGAAAAATTAATAAAGACCCAAAAGGTTACATTGCTCAACCACTTGAAGTTTTGTCGACCACACCTACAATTTCAGAAAACACTATTGAACCTAGGCATCTAGATTTAAGACCGTTTGTTCTTAGCGGCAAAACTTCATGGGTTACAACTGGTGGTTTGACAAGAGTAGCACTTCGAAAAGGTAGCACAATAGTTAATAGCTCTCAAGGTGGTGGCTCAAAAGATACTTTAGTTATAGAAGTATAATCTTATTATTTCTGTGTTAAAATATTAAAATGTATTCAAATTCATCCATTTTAATATTTACTGATTTAGACGGTACACTTTTAGATCGCGATACTTTTAATTTTGACAGTATAAAAACTTTTCTATACGAGCTTAAAAATAAGAATATAATAATCATACCAAATTCAAGTAAAACTGAGGATGAAATAATAGAATTCAATAATGAAGCTAACTTTAAATTCCCATTTATCAGTGAAAATGGTTCAATTATTCATAACCTAAATTTTTTAAGTGACGAATTCCCAGACAAAATTATACTAGCTAAAAATGTTTATGAGATTCAAAATATTTTTGATAAAAAATATAAATCAAGATCTAAAATCTAAATGCAAGGTTATTTCTAGTCTTACAACGTCTGAACAAATTGAAATATTTGGATTACCAGAAAATAAGCTTAAAAATGTATTTAAAAGAACATGTACAATACCAATAAAATTTGTGGGAAATAATGAGGAAAAATTACTTTTAAAAAACATGTTATTGGAAATCGGTCTAGATTTAAAAGACGGGGGAAGGATTTTAAATTTAGGTGATAGAATTAATAAAGCTGATGCAATGAAAAAAATTATTTTTACGCTTCAACAAAAATTTAAGTCAAAACCAAAAACAATAGCAGTAGGCGATAATCATAATGACCTAGAAATGCTTAAAAATTCAGATATACCTTGTTTGGTAAAAAATAATAAGTTTATAAATAAAGATCTACAAATTAAAAATTTGATAATATCAAAACAAACTGCTCCAGAGGGGTGGGTAGAGATTGTCAAATTGGCACTAGAAAAAATAAAATAAAAGGAATAAGTTTTGTTATGGGTGATTTTTCTCAAAATGGAATAATTTCAAGTCTTCACGATTTTGGAACTAAAACCACAGCTGATATAGAAAAAGAATTATTAAAATTTTCTAAAGAGAGAAAAATGGAATTAATTTTACCTAGTCTATATTCTGAACTAAAAGGAGATGCTTTACCTAATATTGTAAAACAAATTGGTGAAACAAAATATCTTAATCATATTATAATTGGTTTAGATAAGGCTTCAAAACCAGAGGCTATCAAAGCTTGGAAATTTTTTAAAAAATTAAATACACCTTTCACAATCTTATGGAATGATGGACCTAGATTAAAAAAATTACATGAAGAACTTAAAGAAAAAGGTTTAGCACCGAGTGAGATGGGAAAGGGAAGAAATGTTTGGTATTGTCTTGGCATGTGTATCGCACGCGATGAAGCTAGATCTGTTGCTCTCCACGATTGTGATATTAAAACTTATGATAGAAGAATGTTAGCAAAGTTATTTTACCCTGTTGTAAATCCTTTTTTTAACTTTGAGTTTTGTAAGGGATATTATCCAAGAATAGCTAACGGAAAAATGAACGGTCGAGTTGCAAGATTACTTGTATTTCCTTTATTAACTGCTTTAGAAAAAACTATTGGAAGAAGTGATTATTTAGAATTTATGAAATCATTTAAATACCCTCTTGCTGGGGAGTTTTCTTTCAGAAGAAATGTTTTACCAGAGCTTAGGATATCATCAGACTGGGGTATTGAAGTTGGTATTCTGTCAGAGATGCAAAGAAATTTTTCCCCTCAAAATATTTGCCAAGTCGATCTAGCAGATAAATATGATCACAAGCACCAGGACTTGTCAGCAAATAACGAAAACAAAGGATTATCAAGAATGTCTTTAGATATTATTAAAACATTAATAAGAAAACTTGCAACACAAGGAAATACTTTTAGTCCTGAAACTTTTAGATCACTAAAAGCTACCTATTATCGATATGCATTAGATTTAATCGACATTTATAGAAGCGATGCTGAAATGAATGGTTTTAAATTTGATTCTCATACTGAAGAAAAAACAGTCGAGTTATTTGCTTTAAATATAATGAAGGCCGGCGACTCCTTTTTAAAAAGTCCTATGGATACCCCGTTCATACCTACATGGAGTAGAGTTAAGAGTGCCATACCTGATTATTTAAAAAGATTAAAAGAAGCAATAAATGAAGATAACAAAAATTACAAGTAATGTTATCATCAAAAATTCAGCAGTTATTAAAACAAAGATTAGATAAAATTTATCGTCCAGTAGACAAAAATATCGATACAAATTTTTATCATAAAGAATTAGTACAGCTCATTAATAGTTTTAATAAAAAAAATAAAAAGAGAAAAAAAATTAATATTTCTGAAAAAACTACATTACTTATTACCTATGGAGATAGTGTTACTCAAAATGGCGCCGATCATACACTTAAACACTTTAAAAAGTTTTTTAGTAAATATTTATCTAGTTATTTTAATGCAATTCATTTTTTACCATTTTATCCTTCAAGCAGCGACAGTGGTTTTGCAGTCAAAGATCATTATAAAATAGATAGGAAAATTGGCAGCTGGAAAGATATTTCCTCTCTATCAAAAACAAATTTGATAATGGCTGATATTGTTATAAATCACGCATCATCGAGAGGTTTGTGGTTTAAAAACTATTTACGAAACAACTCTCCAGGAAAAGATTATTTTCTAACTGTTGATCATAAGTTTAATACTAATAAAGTTATAAGACCCAGAGATCATAAACTATTAAAAAAAATAAAATTATTTAATAACACTAGATATTTATGGAGGACATTTAGTGCAGATCAAATTGATTTAAATTTTAAAAATCCAAGAGTTTTAATGAGAAATATTAAAATACTAATAAATCTTTTATCTCATGGAACAAATGTTTTCAGACTGGATGCTATAGCTTATTTATGGAAAGAAAGCGGAACAAAGTGTGTTAACTTAAAACAAACTCATGAAATTATAAAATTTATTAAACTTGTAGGAAAAAATCTTAAATCTGAGTCAATTTTAGTTACTGAGACTAATTTACCGGAAAAAGAAAATTTGAGTTATTTTGGTAAAGGAGATGAGGCTAATTGGATTTATAACTTCTCTTTACCACCTCTTTTAGTTCATGCACTTAGTTTTGAAGATAGTTCAAAGCTATTAAAGTGGAGTCGCAAATTACCTCAAGCAAAGAAGGGAACAAGCTACCTAAATTTTATTGCATCACATGACGGTATAGGTATGAGGCCAGCAGAGGGTATATTAAATAATAAGACATTAAATATTTTTTTTAGGAGAATTAAAAAAAATGGAGGTGAATTTTCTTACAGGAAAATTCAGAAAGCTAGGAAAAAAATTTATGAGGCTAATATTACCATTTTCAACGCCTTGGAAAAAACTGATAGAGACCCTAAAGGTCAATATAGTTTTGAAAGATATATTACGGCTCATGCTATTATGATCTCCTTTGAGGGAATACCAGCTATTTATTTGAATTCTATATTTGGAACTCCTAATGATTTTAATAAATATATTGTTACTAACAACAAAAGAGATTTGAATAGGTATAAATGGAACAAAAAAAAATTAGAAAAAAAATTAAAAAATAAGCATTCGAAACAATATAAATTCTATAAAGAAATAACAAGACTTCTTCTAATAAGAAAAAATCAAAAAGCATTTCATCCCAATGCCATAAGAAAAACGATTAAAAGTAATCAAAATTTATTTATATTTAAAAGAATAAGCTTAGACAAAAAACAAACAGTGACTTGTATCTTTAATTTAACATCAAAAACTCAAAGTTTAAGCTTAGATAAAAAAAGCATGAATTTAAAAAATTTATTAAATAATAGAAAATTATACACAACCAATAATAAAGTTCGGATTGAACCTTTTCAATCATTGTGGTTATCAGATTAAATAACTAATTTTGATATATTCTTAACAGCCTTTAAAAGAAGAAGACATATTTTTAATTAAATCAAAATACAATTTTTTTCCTGGATTTAGAGTAGCTCCTAATGGATCTATAACTCCAGTCTTAATATTTGTATCCTTTGCTACTGCTTTGATTATATCTGGGTTAAATTGAGGTTCAGAAAATACACAACTTACTTTTTCATGTTCAATCACTTCTCTAATTTCAGACAATTGTTCAGCACCAGGTAATACATCTGTATTTACTGTGAAAGCTCCCAAGACATTCACATCAAATCTTTTTTCAAAATATTGATAGGCGTCATGAAAAACAATTGATTTAAAATCTTTATTTAATTCAGATTTTACTTTTTTCGTAAGTTTATCTAAATCTTTGTGTGCTTTTTTTAAATTAGCTTTATATTTAGATGCGTTTTCTTGATCTTTTTCAATTAGATGCTCTGCCATTTCACTTAAAATTACTTTTGCATTCATTGGATCAAGCCAGATATGTGGATCATGTTCACCATGAGCATGCTCGTGATGATCATCATGTTTATCTTCTTTATGACCATGTTCTTTATGTTCATCATGCCCATGATCATCGTGCCCTTCGAATATATTTCTTTCTCTAAATTTTAATTTTTTTAAACCCTTAATTTCCATTAATTCTATTTTTTCAGCTTTTTTTGCTATTGATTTTAATGGTTTTTCTAAAAAATTTTCTAAGTCTTCGCCAACCCAGAATATTAAGTCAGCATTTTGTAACATTTTTGCATGTGATGGTTTTAAAGCAAATCCATGTGGAGATGCATAACCATCTACAATTAAATCTGGTTTACCAACTCCATCCATTAAATAACTTGCTAATGAATGTATAGGTTTTATTGAAGTAACTACTTTGACATCAGCATTTGCCGGAGTAAAAATAATTAAGAGAGATAATAATGATGCTATTAGCGGTAATTTTTTAATGTTTTTCATAATATAGATATGTTAAGGTTGTTATAATATAACAGTATGTAATAATATAACATTTGAAAGTCAAGTGATAAAAATGAGCTCAAATCAAAATATCTTAGTAAAATTAAAACAAGCAGGTCTTCGTATAAATAATAAATGGCTTGTTAAAGATGTATCTCTACAGATTGAAAAAGGTAAAATAGTTACTCTTATTGGTCCGAATGGTTCTGGAAAAAGCACAACCGCAAAAATTGCACTTGGTATCTATAAAAAAATTAATGGGGAAGCTAAAAAATATACAAATAAAGTTGGGTATGTTCCTCAAAAAATTTCAATTGATTGGACATTACCACTAAGAGTAAGTAATTTCATGGTACTTACTGAAAATCTTAAAGAGGAAACTATTAACGATGCTTTATCATTAACGGGCGTTATACATCTTAAAGATAAAAATTTAGGAGACTTATCAGGTGGAGAATTTCAAAGAGTTCTGCTTGCAAGAGCGATTTCAAAAAAACCAGAATTACTAGTTCTTGATGAGCCGGTACAGGGAGTTGATTTTACAGGTGAAATTGCCTTATACGAACTTATAAAGAAAATTTCTGAAGAATTAAATTGTGGAATTTTATTAATTTCCCACGACTTGCATACTGTAATGAGTGCTACGGATCACGTTGTTTGCCTAAATGGTCATGTGTGTTGCTCAGGATCTCCAATAGAGGTTGCAAAAAATAATGAATATAAAGCTTTATTCGGAGAACAGGCTTCTCAAATATTGTCAAGATACGAACACAGACACGATCACATTCATACAAATGAAGGAAAGATAAAAAAAAATTAAATGTTAGATGATTTCTTTATAAGAGCTTTAATAGCTGGGCTTGGTATTGCAATTGTAACAGGTCCCCTTGGATGTTTCGTCATATGGAGACGATTGTCATATTTTGGTGATACTCTTGCTCATTCCGCTTTACTTGGAGTTACACTTGCCTATTCTTTGGAATTTAATATTGCCATTTCAGTCTTTATAATTTCATCTTTAATTGCGTTAATTCTAATAGATCTGCAAAAAAGAACTAATCTTCCTGGCGATGCTTTACTAGGACTTTTAGCTCATTCATCCTTAGCAGTTGGACTAGTTGTTATTGGATTTTTAACATTTATTAGGTTCGATATTATGGGATTATTATTTGGAGACATATTAGCAGTTACAACTGATGATATATTCATTATATGGATAGGTGGTCCGTTAATATTAATAATTCTTAAATTGATATGGAAACCTTTATTTGCATCAACAGTAAACTACGAATTAGCAGAAGCTGAAGGTTTAAACCCTGATAGAGCTAAAGCTATATTTACTATTTTAATGGCAGGCATCATTGCTATTTCAATAAAAATGGTTGGACTATTATTAATTACAGGAATGTTAATTATACCAGCTGCAATGGCTAGAAATATTTCTTCGAGCCCACAAATGATGGTAATTTATTCAGTGATTGGAGGATTGCTGTCTGTAATTTTAGGTTTATTCACTTCTTTAGAATTTAATACAGCTTCAGGACCTTCAATTATAGCTGCTGCTTTATTTTTATTCATACTTTCATTATTAAAAATTAAACAATCGATTAAATTGAAAAATTGATGGAGAATCAGTACAATAGCTAAAATGAATAAAGAAAATAATCTTTCAAAAAATCAGCAAATAGTTTTTGATATTATCGAAAAATCTAGAGAACCGGTTAAAGCTTACTCAATTCTATTTAATGTAAAAAAAAAGGGTATTAAAGCTCCTCCTCAAGTTTATAGAGCTTTAGAAAAATTAATTAAGCTTGGTAAAATTCATAAAGTGGAAAGTAAAAATGCATTCGTAGCCTGTAAAAGTTCTAATTGTGAAATATCAAAAGCTACCGCTTTTTCAATTTGTGAAACATGCGAAAAGGTAACTGAAATTAGCGACAAAAAACTTTCTAAATATTTAAAAAATTTTCATGACAAAACCGGCATGATCTATAAAAAATATAATTTAGAATTTTATGGTTTATGTACAACCTGTAAAAGAAGTTAATTCAATACTGCGACAAATCTCAATTTTCAATATCTACTAAATTATCTTAATCTTTAAAAATGAAATTTATTATATCTATTATAAGTGCTCTATTTTTCTTAACTTCTTTAAATGCTAAAGAAATTAAAATGGGAAAAGCTGATTGGGATACAGGTTATTTTCAAGCAGAAATATATAAAAAAGCTCTTGAAAAAATGGGTTACAAAGTAACTGGACCAACAGTAATGAAGCCTCAAGTTTTTTATGTGGCAGCCGCTGCAGGTGATATGGATTTATGGGTAAACGGATGGTTTGATAATCATAATACCTATGTGACCGAAGCAATGGGAAAAGTTAAGCCAGTAGGATATGTTGTAGAAAAAGGTGGCTTACAAGGCTATCTAATAGATAAGAAAACAGCTGACAAATTCAATATAAAATCAATAATGGATATCAAAAAACATGCAAAAGAATTCGACACTAATGGCGATGGAAAAGCTGATTTAGTAGCATGTCACCCAGGGTGGGGATGCGAAAAGATAATTACAAAACATTTTGAAGAACTTGGTCTTGGGGATTTTATTAATCCATTAAAAGCTGATTATTCTGCATCTATGGCTGATACGATATCAAGATACAAAAATGGAAAATCAATCTTATTTTATACTTGGACGCCAAACTGGACAGTTGGAACATTAAAATTAGGAAAAGACGTAGTTTGGATTGAAGCGCCTTATAGCGATACAAAAGAAGTAAAAGTACCAAATGCAACAAAATCTAAATTAAATATGGGTTTTGGTGTAAATGACATTAGAGCAGCAGCAAATGTTGATTTTTTAAAAGCAAATCCTAAAGTTGAAAAAATGTTAAAAAAAGCCTCTATACCACTAGCAGATATTGCTGAGCAAAACCTTAAGATGAATGCTGGTGAAAAAAGTGAAAAAGCTATTAAGAAACACGCTGAAGAATGGATAAAAGCTAATCAAAGCACTTTTGATAGCTGGATAAATTAATTTAAATTTAAAAAATTCCTAAATAACACCCGTTTTACTTACATTTTTGAAATAAGACTCACCTTTTAGTTGTATTACGGTTACATTTAACTTTTATACATGCTAGTTTTTTATAAAAATAAGGGGGATTACATGAAACATTTTAAACATCTAGTAACGTTAATTGCCGCTTTGTTTATAACAAACGCAGTTAATGCAAACGAAGTAAAAATGGCTAAAGCAAACTGGGATACTGGTTATTTCCAAGCTGAAATATACAAACAAGCTTTGGAAAAAATGGGTTACAAAGTAACTGAACCTAAAGCAATCAAGCCTTCAGTATTTTATGTTGCAGCAGCAGCAGGAGATCTAGACCTATGGGTAAATGGTTGGTTTGGAACTCACGACGGTTATATGAAAGAAGCTAAAGGTAAAGTAAAAAAAGTTGGTTATGTTATGAAAAAAGGTGGCTTACAAGGTTACCTAGTTGATAAAAAATCAGCTGATAAATACGGTATCAAAAGCGTAATGGATATTAAAGCAAACGCTAAAGCTTGGGACTCAAATGGCGACGGTAAAGCAGACATGGTTGCTTGCCCTCCAGGTTGGGGTTGTGAGAAGCAAATTACAAAACATTTTGCTGAACTTGGTTTAGGTGACTTTATTAATCCAGTGAAAGCTGACTACTCAGCTTCTATGGCTGATGCAGTAGCAAAATATAAAAACGGAAAACCTGTATTATTTTATACATGGACTCCGAATTGGACTGTTGGTGCTTTAAAACTTGGACAGGATGTTGTTTGGATAGAAGTTCCTTACAGCCAAACTAAAAAAGTTAGCGTTCCTAATGCAACAAAATCTAAAATAAATATGGGTTTTGGTGCTGATGACATTCGTCCAGCGGCAAATTCAGACTTCTTAAAAGCTAATCCAAAAGTGAAAAAAATGCTTACTAAAGCATCTATTCCACTAGCGGATATCGCTGCGCAAAACATGAAAATGAATGCGGGTGAAAAAAGCGAAAGAGCCATCAAGAAGCATGCTGCAGAATGGATAAAAGCGAACCAAAGTACGTTCGATAGTTGGATTAAGTAAGCTTTAAGATAAGTGAGCTTAAAACTTTCACCATCTGACTATGAAGTATACATTCCGATAGCAGAATGGATTGAAAAACATATTAAAGAGTGGTTGTTTATGCAACGACCACTCTTTAAAAAATTATCTGCACCAATTGACTCAGTTCTTAACGGTTTAGACACTCTTTTTAACTTTATACCATTTCCAATAGTCATTTTAATTTTCATGGCATTTGCATTTAAAACAAATGGAATAAAACTTGCAATTCTTTCAGCACTAAGTTTAATTTTTATTGATCTAGTAGATTTATGGCAAGAAACAATGACAACATTAGCCATGATTTTTACAGCGGTGATTTTTTGTATGTTAATTGGTATTCCATTAGGCATTGTTGCATCAAGAAGTAACTTATTTGAAGCAATTTTAAGACCGGTACTTGATATAATGCAAACTATTCCAAGTTTTGTCTATTTAATTCCAGTTGTAATGTTATTTGGTGTTGGCTTAACACCGGGAGTAATTGCAACCATTATATTCGCATTACCACCAATTGTAAGATTAACTAATCTAGGTATTAGACAAGTAGGCAAAGGATTTAAGGAAGCAGGTGCAAGTTTAGGATTAACTAGGTTTTTAATTTTAAGAAAAATAGAAATTCCTTTAGCAATGAAAACTATAATGGCTGGAGTAAATCAAACTTTAATGTTAGCTTTATCAATGGTTGTTATTGCAGCCTTAATTGGGGCAGGCGGGTTAGGATTAACAGTTTATGTCGCTTTAGGTAGATTAGACATAGGAGGTGCTGTAATAGGCGGAACAGGTATTGTAATTTTAGCAATTATATTAGATCGAATAACCCAAAAAATTATTCCACAAGATAATATAAAATCTAGATAATTTAATTAATTTTTCTTACAAAAAGAACAAAAACTATTGAAGTTACAAACATAATTAGAGCATATGCAGCCGTAGGAACCATAAATACAATATCGTCAAATAATTGAGTTGCTACAAACACCGCTAGAGTTCCATTTTGTAAACCACATTCAAGAGAAATACATTTTCTTTGCGGTATACCCGAAGCAAAAATTTTAGCGATAAAATAACCTAAAACAATCATTGTAATATTGAGAATGAAAGTTATTAGACCCGCTCTGGTTATAAAACTTACTATTCTATCCCATTCCTCGACCCAAATAGATATGAACACAACTAAAAATAAAATGACTGATAATCTTTGAATTAATAAAGTTTTTGAGACAATAAATTCCGTCATTAAGCTTCTTACTATCATGCCTAAAATAACCGGCACAGTAACAACAAAAAACATTTTTACTGCAATATTAATCATCGATATTTCTTTTGTAATTTCTAAGCCTAAAAAATTAGCAGAATTAAAAAATATAAAAGGGACTGTTAAGATACTGAGTAAACTTACAACAGCAGTTAAACTAACTGATAACGCAACATCACCGCCAGCAAACTTTGTTAAAATATTTGATGTAACGCCACCTGGTGCTGAAGCTATAATCATAACACCAAGAGCTATTTCAAGAGGTAACGAAATTAAACTTATTAAGATAATAGCCACTATAGGAAGAAGAATTACTTGTGATAAAAAGCCAATAAAAAAATCTTTAGGATTTTTAATTACCCTTAAAAAATCTTGAGCTGTTAAACCTAGTCCAAGACCGAACATTATTATAGCCAAACATATTGGCGCTATACTTTTTGCAATTTCCACTTATTCCTCTGACGTTATAATATAACATATATAAAAAGGGCCCAAAATGAAACAATCTTGGGTTGTGTTAAACTCAACTTATGATAGTATAGTCTCATGAGAATCTTAGCTTCAAGAATTAAAAATGCTAAAGAGCTAAAGTACGGTAGGCTAAAAACTAGTATACTAAAGCCAAAAAATAATCTTCAGTCAGACTTCTACTATCTCTTCAAGAAAAAAACTTTAATCAAAAAATAATTAATCAAATAATTTTCCCGTATCAGGTGCGACATTATTGATAATGATAATTATTCTCATTCTCATGTAATTGAGAACCATTCGCAAAACTAACGAGGGAGATAATGAGAAAAATAATATTAACGGTTACGGCATTATTTTTTATTTTTGGAAATCTTTTAGCTAACGAAGTAAATATATTCAGTGCAAGACATTACGATTCAGATGTTCAATTGTATGAAAAATTTACAGCTAAAACAGGAATAAAAGTAAATGTTGTATCTGGAAAATCAGGTGCATTAGAGAAAAGAATAATCGCAGAGGGTGGCACAGCAGACTTATATATAACAGCTGATGCTGGCAGACTTGGCGCATTTGCAGCAAATTTACAAGGCGGTTTAACTAGCAATTCAATCAAGTCAGCAGTTCCAAGTAATTTTAGAACATCTAAATGGGTTGGAATAGCTAAAAGAGCAAGAATAGTATACTTCGCTCCAGAGAGGGTTACTGGCGCAGAGTTAAGAGGGTTAACATATGAAAGTTTAGCTGATCCAAAATGGAAAGGTAGATTGGTAATAAGAGCTTCTAACAATATTTATAACCAATCACTTGTTGCTTCATTAATAAAAAATAATGGAAAAGGTAAAGTCGCAGATTGGTCAAAAGGTATGGTTTCGAATATGGCTAGATCTCCAAAAGGTAATGACAGAGCACAGATATTAGCAGTAGCAGCAGGAGAGGCTGATATTGCAGTAGCTAATACATACTACTTAGCTCTTATGTTATCAGGTAAAAAAGGTGCTGAGCAACAAGCAGCAGCAAAAAAAGTAAAACCTTTCTTCCCTAATCAGGATGGTAGAGGAACACACATGAATATCAGTGGTGCAGGTTTAGTAAAGGGAGCTCCTAACAAAGCTAACGCAATTAAGCTTGTAGAGTTCTTATTAAGTCAGGAAGCACAGGAGCATATTGTTAACAATACTTTTGAATATCCAATGATAACAGGTGTTTCACCTCATCCGTTAGTAGTTAATATGGGTTTAGATTTTAAACAAGATCTTAAAACTAAAGTTGTTAATTACGGAAAAAGACAAGCTGATGCATTAGAAGTAATGACAGCAGCAGGTTGGAAATAGTTGTTAATTAATAATTCATGGCGTTAAAAGCGCCATGAATATTAAACTATGAAAAATAAATTAAATTACTTTAATAAGTGTTGTAGTACCTGTAATAATGATGCTAAAATCATGCAAATTCAGCTTAAAAACAGAGAACCAAAAGAATTAAAATTTGAAGAGGCAAAAAAAATATTTTCTCCACTTAAAGATAAAATCAAGTTGAAAAAATAAATGACTAAATACAACTTTTGGTTTTTTAGCTCATTAATAATTGCATTGGTAGTTGCAATGCCAATTATCACTGTATTTTTTAGTTTTTTTTCTGAAACTAGTAATTATTTTACCGTATTAAAAAATACGTTTCTATTTGATTATATAAATAATTCATTAATAATTTTAATTTCAGTTTTGTTTATAACGCTTTTATTAGGTGTTATTTCAGCTTATTTCATATCATTTTATGAATTTCCATTATGTAACTTTTTTAGTTGGGCTTTAATTTTAGCGTTTGCAATACCTGGATATATATTTGCTTTTTCTATAATTTCTTTTTTTGAAAACTATGGAACTGCCTATACGATACTCACGAATATATTTGGTGAATATAATTATAACCCGCATATACCTAAATTAGATGGAATATTAGGATCAATTATAGCTATTAGTTTTTCTTTGTTCCCTTATGTATACGTATTAACAAGATCGTCATTTTTCTTTCAATCAAATAATTATATAGAAGTTGGACAAAATTTAGGTTTATCTGAGAAAGAAACTCTCTTTAAGATTATTTTACCTTCAGCCAGACCAGCTATTATTGCTGGCTTAGCTTTAGTTGCAATGGAATGTTTATCCGATTTTGGAACAGTTTCAATTTTTAGTGTCTCAACTTTAACTACAGGGATTTATAATTCATGGCTATCTTTTGATGATCTTA
Organism: uncultured Pelagibacteraceae bacterium; assembly: GCA_902561155.1. Classification (GTDB taxonomy): domain Bacteria; phylum Pseudomonadota; class Alphaproteobacteria; order Pelagibacterales; family Pelagibacteraceae; genus Pelagilacustribacter. The sequence goes on along the minus strand of CACEOY010000001.1, from coordinate 179,045 downwards.
ACTCAGCCAATCAGATTTCATTTATTCTTTTGATATTTATATTTGCTTTATTATCAATTGAAATTTATTCTAGAAAAGAAGCAAGATACCACCAGCCAGGCAGAGGATTCAAACCAATTAATAAAATTAAACTTAGCGGGAAAAAATCTTTATTAGCATTTTCTTTTTGCTTTTTGGTTTTTTTTATAAGTTTTATCTTTCCAGTTTCACAGATGATTTATTGGACTTTAAAATTTCCTAAATACATCCAAGATATAAATATTTTGAAAATTAATTTAAATACCATGTATTTGGTCGGCCTGGCTAGTTTAGTACTAGTTTTTATTTCATTGTTTATCAATTATGGAAGCAGAATATCAAAAAGTAAAATTTTAAATTATTTAACTAATTTTTCAATTTCAGGGTACGCTATTCCTGGTGTAATATTGGCTGTAGCGTTTATAACTTTATTTTCGAATTTTAGTGATTTAATAAACGAAAATACAAATTTAGGAAATACAAAAAAAATATTTATTGGCTCTATATTTGGATTAATATTAGCATATTTTATAAGATTCTTTTCTCTTTCTTTTAATGGAATCAAATCAAGTTATGAAAAAATTAATAATTCAATTGATGAAAGCGCATACTTACTCGGATATTCTAAAATTAAGACTTTTTCAAAAATCCATGTTCCATATTTAAAAAATAATATAATCTTAATTGTAGTTCTTATATCATTAGAAATAATTAAAGAGTTACCAATAACAATGATATTAAGACCTTTCAATTTTGAGACTTTTGCAACACAGGCTTATGTGTATGCATCTCAAGATTTATTAGAGGCTGCGGCATTACCTTCTTTATTTCTTATTGGCTGGGCATCTATCCTCATATTATTTTCCTCGAAATATATACTTTCACAAAAAAACTAATATAATCAAAAAATGTCAAATCGATTTTTTGAAATAAAAAATGGTAACTTTGTTGCAAGTGAAAAAAATAAAGTTAATAACGTAAATCTTAAAATAGAAAAAAAAGGAGAAATTGTTTCCTTGCTGGGTCCCTCTGGCGTAGGTAAAACAACGATACTAAGAACTATTGCTGGATTGCAAAAACTGAGTGCAGGTGAAATTTATTTAAAAGATAAACTAATATCCTCTAATGATGTTCATCTTGAACCTGAAAAAAGAAATATAGCTTTGTCGTTTCAAGATAATTCACTATTCCCAAATTACAAAGTCATCGACAATATAAATTTTGGTAAAAAAAGATCTAATGGTAACGGTTTTTCCTATGAAGCAGAAGATATAATAAAATTACTTCATATTGAACCTATTTTAGAAAAGTTTCCTCATCAAATTAGTGCCGGTGAAGCACAAAGAGTGTCTTTAGCTAGATCCTTAATGTCTAAACCCGATTTATTATTATTAGATGAGCCTTTTTCTAATATTGATCAAAATTTAAAAGAGGAAATACAATATTCAGTAAAAAAATTATTAAAAAAAATAAACCTTACAACTATAATTGTTACTCATGACTCTTACGAAGCATTTTCGCTTGCTGACAGATGTGGGATAATACTTAACCAGGAGCTTAAACAATACGATGTCCCTTATAACGTACACCACGAACCCAACTCTTTAGAGGTAGCAAAATTTTTAAATAAAGGTGTTTTTGTTGATGTAAAAGTTGTTACAAATGATTGTGCTGTTCATAGTTTACAACATAAAGAGCTAGGAGAGATAAGAGGAAAACTTCTAAAAAACTATCCAACTGGCAAAAGTGTAAAGCTACTATTGCAGCCTGAAGATCTAATTCATGACGATCAAAGTAAGCTCAAACTTGAGGTTGTAGATAGAAAATTTAGGGGTACAAACTTTATATACACGTTAAAAACTCAAAAAGGTGAACATATACCGGTTTTCGTTCACTCACATCACATTCATCAACACGAAAAATCTGAAAAGTTTGGTATTAAAACTCCTATTTTTATTGACCATTTAGTTTGTTTTTAATTATATACAAATATGAAATTTTCATTAGAAATTACTTCTAAAACAGATCTTTCCACTTTACCTGGTCTTAAAGATGTTTATGTAACCATGTTGCCTGGTACAGATTATAGAGAAGTAGCAGAAAAAGCTGACGAGTTAATTAAATCTGGGTATAACCCAATCCCTCATTTTCCGGCTAGATCTATTAAAGATCTGAATGAATTAAAAGACTATACCAAAATGTGTAAAGATTCTGGCGTAAAACAAGCTTTAGTAATAGGCGGGGGAAGAGAACCAATAGGTGAATACCACTGCTCGTTGCAATTATTAGAAACTGGATTATTCGAAGGTATGAAGATAGGAATCGCTGGACACCCTGAGGGTTCCCCTGATATATCCGATTCAGAATTAGAAAAAGCTATGAAAGAAAAAACTCCTCTCGCCGATTACATTGTTACACAATGGCTTTTGGATCCATCAACCATTGCTAATTTCATTTCTAAACAATCACTTCCAGTTCATGTTGGAATTACCGGTCCTTTAAAAATAAGCAGCTTATTGAAGTTTGCGAGTATTGTTGGGGCAAAAAATTCTATAAATTTCCTTAAATCTAATACATCTAAAGCATTAGATTTATTGAAGCCTAAAGATCCTAATGAATTAATAAATAATTTAAAGAAAGTAACGCAGCACTTTCATATTTATACTTTTGGAGGACTTAAGGAAACTAACAAATGGTTAATTGAAAATAACTATGCCGAAGAAAAGTAAAAAAAATAAGACTTCAAAATCTAAAAAAAAATTTAAATTAATATCTTTAAAAACCGAAAAAGTTAATTATGACAAAGTTAGACATGAGACTTCTGTTGATCAATCAGATAGACATGTCCCTTACAATTTAAGACAAAGTGGTCCAACAAAAGTTGAAATGCTTATATCAACTAGGGTAAGGAAATCTCCTTATTGGCATTTATCAATGAAAGCAGGTTGCTGGAGAGCTACGGTTTACAATAGAATCTACCATCCAAGAGGTTATGTAAGACCCGAAAAAGGTGGAGCAATGGTTGAATATCATGCAATAAAAAATCATGTAACAATGTGGAACGTAGCTGTTGAAAGACAAATAAGAGTTAAAGGAGTAGATGCGGAAAAATTTGTAGATTATGTAATTACAAGAGACGCAACAAAAATTTCACCTATGAGAGGTCGTTATGTTATTTTATGTAATTATAAAGGTGGTGTTCTAAATGACCCTGTTTTGTTAAGAATTTCAAAGGATGAATTTTGGTTTAGTTTATCTGATTCTGACATTGGACTTTATTTACAAGGAGTTAACGCAGATAAAAGATTTAATGTTGAAATAGACGAGATCGATGCATGTCCAGTTCAAATTCAAGGACCAAAATCAAAAGCATTAATGAACGATCTTGCAGGTGATCAAGTAGATTTCGACAATATGCCTTTTTACGGTTTAGCTGAAGCTAAAATAGGTGGCCGGAGCTGTGTAATATCTCAATCTGGTTTTTCCGGAGAAGCTGGTTATGAAATTTATTTAAGAAATGCTACTTTGTATGCCGAAGATATGTGGAATGCTGTTTTAAAGGCAGGCAAAAAACATAAATTAATGGTTATTGCACCAGCTCACCATAGAAGAATACAAGCAGGAATACTTTCATGGGGTCAAGATTTAGATCAAGAAACAAATCCTTTCCAATGTAATTTAGGATATCAAGTATCTCTATCAGGAAAAGGAGTTTGGGAAAAACAAACTGATTACGTGGGTAAAGCAGCTTTAGAAAAGATGAAAGCACAATTGAGAAATGGAGAAAAACCATATAAGTTGCAGCTAGTTGGTTTGGAACTTGGTGGAAAGCCTATAGAAGATTACGCTAATGATTTTTATTTAATATCTAATAGTGATGGTGGCAAACCAGTTGGATATGTTACATCTCCATGGTATCATCCAGAAAAAGGAACCAATATTGCAATGGGATATGTGCCGTATGAGGGTCATCTGAGTGCAACAGGTTTTCCGATAGGTAATTTAGGAAAAAAATATAAGGTGCATTTACCAAAGAAATATTCAAGTAAAGCAGTTGATGCTGTAGTAGTTAAAGTTCCATTTACTCAGTCATATAATGCTAATACTAGAGAAGTTTCTTAAAGCGCCCTTAGCTCAGTTGGATAGAGCATCGGTTTTCTAAACCGAGGGTCGTAGGTTCGAATCCTTCAGGGCGCGCCATAATTTTTAGATGAGAGAATCAAAGTTTAAAATAATTTTTGTTATAATTGCCATTTATTTTGTTTTAGATCTATTTTTTACAAATTTTATATTTAAAAAAACTCAATTTTGGAAAAACACAAATAAAGTTGATCATTATTGGAGGATTAAATCAGAAATTTATCACCATGATTTAATGCCAAACATTGATGTTGTAGAGAATTGGCAAAAATTTAAATTAAGATTCGTGACCAATTCTATTGGATTTAGAGATTTTGAAAAAAAGAAAATAGAAAAAGAAAATAAAGAACAAAAAAGAGTTTTGCTTATAGGAGATTCTTTTATAGAGGGATCTGGTTACGACTATAAATATACTATTGGTGGATTGATACAAAATAAATTGGGTGATAGATTTGAGGTTCTTAATAGTGCAGTAGGCTCATATTCACCAGGAATTTATTATCTAAAGACAAAACATTATATCGATCAAGGATATAAATTTGATTATGCCTTAGTATTTCTAGATGTCTCAGACATTTATGATGAGTTATTTTTAGACTATTCAAAAGACAAGTCCAAAATAATTAATTATTATTCTACCAAACCAATTTATAAAAGGTATTTCTACAAAGTCGGTGAATTTTTATCAACCAATACACTTTTGTTTAGATCTCTTTTATTGTTATCTGATCGAACAGAGGTTTTAAAAAATTATATCAAGTTAAAATATAAAGCTTCAAATGAATTCAATAAACCTTTTTTTAAAACTACGAAAGAAGATACCTTGTTTTTTAGAATGCTTACGGTTGACAGAGGTTATTGGACTTTTAACGTAAAAACTTATTTTAAAGTAAAAAATGGACTCAAAAAATCAGACTATTTTTTAAAAAATTTATATGAGCTTTTTGAAAAAAATAATATCAAGTCCTATTTAATTGTTTATCCATGGCCAACTCAAATATTTTATGGCGATGATAAGCATGAAACCTATTGGAAAAAATTTTCAAAAAGAAATAATATAAATTTCATTAGTTTGTACGATCAATTTCAAAACGATAATAAAAGAAAATTCATTTTAAATAATTTTATTTTAGGTGATATTCATTGGAATAAAGATGGTACAATAAAAATTCTTGAAGGTTTAAACAAAAGGGGTATTTTTAATGAAATTAGTTCATTAGAATAAAATTCATCTTTATTGCGATCTTATCAAATGAAAAAAAAACTTTATTTTGGAAGAATAAAATCAAGAAAAATATCAAAAATAAAAGAAAAAAACTTTAAATATTTTCTCAAGAAAAACAATATCAATAAACTTAATTTAAAAAAAAAACTATTATTAGAGGTAGGTATCGGAATGGGTGAAAATCTAATTTATTTATCTAAAAAAAATATCACAAAAAATATAATTGGCGTTGATCCTTTTAAGAATGGAATGGTAAATGTTTCAGATTACTGTATTAATAATAATATAAAAAATATCTATCTTTATCCTTATGTATTTCAAAAATTTATCAATAAATTTAAAAAACTTCGTTTTGATATAATATATGTTTTATTTCCTGATCCGTGGCCAAAAAAAAGACATAAGAAGAGACGAATTATAAATGAAGAATTTTTAAAGAAAATCTTTATAATTTTGAAAAAAAAAGGGAAAGTTTTTTTTAGTACAGATAATATAGATTATTTTAAAAATGTTAAAACTATTATGAAAAAACTCCCTTATGTTAAGGTAAAAAAAGTTAATAAAATTGTGACAATTAAAACTAAGTTTTATTTAAAAGCAGAGAAAAAAGGCAATAAAATAAATTCACTTTTATTTTCTAAATATTAATTATCAATTTTATTTAATCTTATTTTTAATTTTATTGGTAAATTTTTAAACCATTTTTTTTCACTACCAGATTTTGGTAGTATTTCACCGTACTCTATCATTTGATTGGACTTTAAATCTAATAAATATACCCAAATATTATCTTTTTCTAATTTTGTATTCTCTTTAACCATTTCTCTTAAACCTTTAATTAATTTATTTTTAACTTTCGAAGTTCTGCCTGATCTAATGTGACCATATATAAAAATTTCAGATTTAGTGACTATTTTTCCGCCCATAAAATGGTTTCCTTTTTTTGTGTCATTAAAAATTACTTGAGCAAAATACTTATTTGCCCCAGTAGCTTTGTTATGAATTTTTGTAATTTGTTTTGCTAATTTTTCTTTTATTAGTTTTGAAAGTTTTACATTTGATGAGTTTACAAAGTATGTTGGCATAACAAATTATATCTTAGAACATGTCTAATTAAAGAGGTGTATATTCGTATATTTGGTATTTTTATTATATTGAGTCTATATATTGTGTTTATTTAATCAGATTGAAATTAAGTAATAGATTATACATAATTTGATCTTTGAAATTTAATTTTCAAAATATTGTTAACAATAAAATGAGGGAATCATAAATATGATTAAATCAATCAAAACTTGGATTTTAGTTGGATTTGCATCTCTGTTACTTGTGGCTTGTGGCCAAAGTGGTGGTGGCGCTGGTTCTAAAAAATCTAAGACTTTAGACAACACTAAAAAAGCTGGTTTTGTAAAATGTGGAGTTTCACAAGGACTTCCAGGGTTTTCAAATGCTGATGAAGCAGGAAACTGGACCGGTATAGACGTGGACGTATGTAGAGCTGTTGCAGCTGCTGTATTAGGTGATGCTGACAAAGTTAAATATACTCCATTAAGTGCAAAAGAGAGATTTACTGCATTAACTTCAGGTGAAATCGATGTACTTGCACGTAACACAACTTGGACATTATCAAGAGACGCTGACATTGGATTAACATTTGTTGGTGTGAACTTTTATGATGGTCAAGGTTTCATGGTTAGAAAAGCTTCTGGAATCAATTCAGTGAATGATTTCAAAAATGGTATATCTGCATGCACAAACACAGGTACTACTACAGAGCTTAACATGAGAGACTTCTTTAATTCCAAAAACATAAGTTACGAACCGATTGCGTTTGAAAAAGCGGATGAGGTTGTTCAAGCTTATGATGCTGGAAGATGTGATACTTATACTACAGATAAATCTGGATTAGCTGCTCAAAGAACTAAGTTGAGTAACCCAGATGAGCATAAAGTATTACCAGAAACAATTTCAAAAGAACCATTAGGACCTGTTGTAAGACAAGGTGACTCTGTATGGGAAGATATTGTTAGATGGTCTCTAAATACTATGATCGAAGCAGAAGAGTATGGTGTTAATTCATCAAACGCTTCAAGCTTAAAAGACTCTGATAATCCAGCAATTAAAAGATTAGTTGGTGCTGAGGGTGAATTAGGCGCTGCTTTTGGTTTAGATAATGATTGGAGCTTGAGAATTATCGAGCAAGTTGGAAATTATGGTGAAAGCTATAAAAAACACATAGCAGACACTGGAATTTTACCTAATAGAGGTCCAAATGAGTTATGGACAAAAGGTGGAATTCTTTATGTACCACCAGCAAGATAATTGCTAATTAAATTAAAAAGGGCTGGATTTATCTAGCCCTTTTTTTTATTCTGCACAAAATGAATTTTAAAAATCTTAAATTAAATTTAAGCAATAAAAACAAAGATTTAATTCCTCAAATTTTAACAATTTTATTTTTAATTTTAGTTGTTATCTATTTCACTATTAACGCTCAAAACAATATGGGCAACAGAGGAATTTCGTTTGGATTTGGTTTTTTATCTCAAGAATCTTCTTTTGATATAACTTTTTCGCTTATAGATTATGATGGATCTCATTCATATGCAAGAGCGTTTTTGGTCGGTCTTTTAAATACTATTTTAGTTTCTGCAATAGGAATTTTCTTTGCCACGATTTTAGGCGTAACAATTGGTATAGCAAGACTTTCTCAGAATTATTTAGTAGCAAAATCAGCAGAATGGTATGTAGAAATATTTAGAAACATACCTTTAATTCTTCAAATTTTTTTCTGGTACTTCGCAGCTTTAAGAGCTTTACCTTTGACAGTGGACTCTATCAATTTTTATGATATTAGTTTTTTGAATGTAAAAGGATGGTATGTTCCGAAATTTGTTTGGGTAAATTTTTCTGTATTTATTTATTCTTTAATATTTGCATTAATTTTAATTTATTTTTTAGCAAAATATGCGCAAAATCAAAGAGATAAGTATGGTAAACAAATTCCAACTTTATATATATCAATTTCATTAATTTTTGGTTTACCGCTATTAACATTTTTATTTGGCGGAGTAAGCCTTTCATTTGAAATTCCTGAATTAACTCAATTATCTAAAACTGTTTATGTATATCGAGGTGGAGTAAGTATTATCCCTGAATTAATTTCTCTAGCCTTAGCTTTATCAATGTACACCGCAACTTTTATTGCTGAGAATGTCAGAGCAGGTATATTAGGTGTAAGCAAAGGTCAAAAAGAAGCCGCTGCTTCAATTGGTTTAACAAAAGGACAAATTTTAAAACTTGTAGTAATGCCACAAGCTTTAAGAATTATAATTCCACCTACTACTAACCAATATTTAAATTTGACAAAAAACTCGTCTTTAGCAGCTGCCATAGCGTATCCAGATATTGTTTTAGTGTTTGCGGGAACTGCATTAATGCAAACTGGACGAGCGATTGAAATTATTTCAATTACAATGCTTACTTACTTATCATTAAGTCTTTCTATTTCAGTATTTATGAATTGGTATAATAAAAAAATGGCTATAAAGGAAAAATAATGAATCTATCAATACTAAAATCTGACAAAAAAAATCTAAATTCCTTCATTGGTGCTGGAAGCGCCCTTATATTTGTTGGTTTTATAGACATTATTTTAAGTTCTTTTTTTAGTACAAATATAACTGCATTTTTACCCAACAAAATAAGTTATTTAACTCCCTTATTATTTGGATTATTTGGCCTTTATTTAATAAGAATTGAATTTAGTGGAAATAAACTACTTGATAAAGTTAATACTAATTTTAACTCATCAAATTTTAACGCTTTATTAACTCTTCTTGTAATATTTGCTCTTATAAAATACATTCCACCTTTATTAAATTGGTTTGTGTTTGATGCTAATTTTGCAGGCAATACAAAAGAAGACTGTACTAGTGGCGGAGCATGCTGGGTATTTGTTAAAGTTTGGTTAAACAGATTTGTTTATGGACTTTACCCTGACACAGAACAATGGCGTATAAACACGGCTTTTTTAACGCTATTTCTACTTGTTGGAGCTTCATTTTTTGTTCCTCAAAAGTTTAAAAAATACATCATTATTTTTTTATTATTCGTGTATCCAATAATTGGTCTTAAGCTTATATCAGGTGGAGATTTTGGTCTAAAATATGTTGAAACTGGAGCTTGGGGCGGACTTTCATTAACATTTATAGTATCAGCATTTGCTTTGATACTTTGTTTTCCTATAGGAACTATTTTAGCTTTAGGGAGAAGATCTAAGCTTCCAGCTATAAGATATACGTCTATAGGATTTATAGAGTTATGGAGAGGCGTTCCATTAATCACAGTATTATTTATGTCAGCAGTCATGTTTCCAATGTTCTTACCAGATGGAACTTATGTAGATAAATTGATAAGAGTTTTAATTGCGATCACGTTATTTGAAGCTGCTTATATGGCTGAAGTCGTTAGAGGAGGTTTACAAGCTTTACCTAAAGGTCAATACGAGGCAGCTAAATCACTAGGAATGGGTTATTGGAAAATGCATTTTTTAATAATTCTTCCCCAAGCTCTCAAATTAGTAATTCCAGGAATAGCAAATACATTTTTGGCATTGGTAAAAGACACTCCATTGATATTTGTTGTTGGACTTTTAGAACTAGCTGGAATGGTAAATTTAGCAAAAACTAATCCAAAATGGCTAGGAATGGCCATGGAAGGCTATGTATTTGCTGGTTTAGTATTTTGGGTAATATGTTATGTTATGAGCAGATATAGCCAGAATTTAGAGAAGAAATTAAAAACTGAAAGATAAATGAGTAAAATTATTGAATTGAAAAATGTAAATAAATGGTTTGATAAATTTCAAGCACTTAAAGATATAAATCTTGAAGTCAATCAACAAGAAAAAATTGTAATTTGTGGACCATCAGGATCTGGTAAGTCAACTTTGATAAGATGTATTAACAGGCTTGAAGAGCATCAAGATGGTCAAATAATTGTTGATGGAAAAGAAATTTCAGAAAACACAAAAGATCTTGAAAAAATTAGAGCTGAAGTTGGAATGGTATTTCAACAGTTTAATTTATTTCCACATTTATCAATTTTAGACAATTGCACTTTAGCGCCGATATGGGTAAAAAAAATGCCAAAAAAGGATGCTGAAGAACTAGCAATGAAAAACTTAGAAAGAGTCCAAATTGCAGATCAAGCAAAAAAATTTCCTGGACAATTATCAGGCGGTCAACAACAAAGATCTGCTTTAGCCAGAGCTTTATGTATGGAACCAAAAATTATGCTTTTTGATGAACCAACATCTGCACTAGATCCAGAAATGATTAAAGAAGTTTTAGATGCAATGGTTGATCTTGCTAAAGCAGGAATGACAATGATAGTTGTTACACATGAAATGGGTTTTGCAAAAGAGGTTGCAGATAACATGATTTTTATGGATGAAGGAAAAATCGTTGAAAAAGCTAAAACTAAAGATTTTTTTGAAAATCCAAAATCTGACAGGACAAAATTGTTTTTAAGTCAAATATTATAACCATTTAGGTATTGGTAAATTTTTACTTTTTAAAAATTCTTTATTGAAAATTTTACTAGCATACCTTCTACCATCATCACATAATATAGTTACAATTGTTTTACCTTTACCTAATTTTTTTGCCAATTTAATAGCACCAGCAATATTGATACCAGAAGAGCCTCCCAAAATAATATTTTGTTTTTCAATTAAATTATAAACAATTTTTAAAGCTTCTATATCATCAGTTTGAAAAGCATCATCTATAATAGCTTTTTCAAAGTTTTTAGTAATTCTTCCAGTTCCTATCCCTTCAGTTATGGAATTACCCTTGCTTTCTAATTTATTATTTTTTATGTAAGAATATAATGAAGATCCCATTGGATCGGATAAGGCAATTTTAATATTTTTATTTTTATTTTTTAAACCAATCGATACACCTGCTAAAGTACCACCTGTTCCTACTGCACATGTAAAACCGTCCACCATACCTGAAGTTTGTGACCATATTTCATTAGCTGTTGTCTCAACATGGGCTTTGGTATTTACTACGTTATCAAATTGATTTCCCCAAACGACCCCAAACTTGTGTGTTTTAGATAATTCTTCAGCAATCTTTTGTGATTGTTTAATATAATTATTAGGATTTGAGTATGGAACTGCTTCAACCTCAATAAGTTCTGCTCCTAATCTTTTTAAAGTGTTTTTTTTTTCAATTGATTGGGTTTTGGGTATAACAATCTTTAAATCTAAACCAAATTCTTTACAAACAACAGCTAGACCTATTCCTGTATTTCCAGCAGTACCCTCTACTATTATACCACCTTTTTCAATTTTTTTTTGTTCGAATGCATCTTTTACAATGTAAAGAGCTGCTCGATCTTTAACAGATTCTCCAGGATTAAAGTATTCAGCCTTACCATATATATTACAACCGGTTAATTCTGAAACTTGTTTTAATTTAATTAATGGTGTATTACCAATTCGATTAATAGTATTTGTTAATTCCATATTAAAAATTATATGAAAAAAATATTAGTTTCAATTATTTTATACATTTTTTTAAGCACAAATTCTTTTGGTCATTTAGAACATTATTCCAAAGTAAAATATTTGGAATATGATTTATTTAGAAATAATGATCTAATTGGAACTCATAAATATGAATTTTTGAGAAATAATGAAAATTTGACCGTAAAAAGTGTTGTAAATTTTAAAATTACTAAGCTTGGTATAGATTTGTATAAATACTTTGCAGAAAGCACTGAAAATTACGAAAAAAACGTATTTTCATCTTTTAATTCAAAAACTATTCAAAATAAAAAAGAAAAATATGTAAATATAAACTTAAAAAAAGATAAAAATAAACTTTATATTGATGGATCCTCTTATAAAGGTGACGCAGATATAAATTCTATGGTTGGGACTTGGTGGAATCATGAAATTATTAAAGCAAAGGCACAAATCAGTGCAATTTCAGGAAGAATAATAGAGCAAAAAGTCGAATTTCTAGGAAAAAAACAAATTGAATTATATGGGAAAAACTATGAAGCACTTCATTTTAAATTTTTATCATCAGATGAATCATTACCTGATAACAAAAAATTAAATACTGATATATGGTATGATGCTGAAACATTAATTTGGTTAAAAGCGAGATTTGTTAAACAGGGAAATTGGGAGTACAGACTTAAAAAACATAATTAATTTGTATTTTTAGCTGTTTTTTTTTTTAATATGTCAATAGTGTTTTCATGTTTTTTTCGCATTATTGACCCCTAAAATACTCAAAAAAAACGAACCCAAGTTGAACTTAGTTGTTGCATAAATAGATAAATTAATGTTGAATAATTGAAATTGGGAGATGGGATGGAAGAAAATTTTAACCTGCATTTAGGAAAAAAACTTAGAATGAGAAGATTATCTCTGGGTCTCACACAAACCAAAGTAGCAGAAGCAATTAATGTTACATTCCAACAAATCCAAAAATATGAAAAAGGAACTAATGGTGTCAGCTCTAATAGATTAATGCAGCTATCAAACTATTTAAAAGTTCCAATTACTTATTTTTTTGAAGATTTTAGAAATTTCAACGATAATAAAAACTTACAAGAAGATAGTGATGATTTAAATTACTCTTTTTTGAGTAAAACTTTTTCATCTTTATCTAAAACTCAAAAAGAAAAAATTCTTCAAATACTTAAAAATACAGTATCTTTTGAAAAGACTGGTTAGTGGCTCCTCGGGCAGGACTCGAACCTGCGACCAATTGATTAACAGTCAACTGCTCTACCAACTGAGCTACCGAGGAATGAAAAAGACCATACTTTTTTTAAAATAATAAAACAACCAAATTTTTGGAGGCCACGCCCAGAATCGAACTGGGATAAAAGGATTTGCAATCCTCTGCGTAACCATTCCGCCACGTGGCCAATAATGCTTCTTTTAAATCATTTAATAGCTTCAATAAAGCAAAATCTAAGTCTTTTAGGTTTTTCTCCATTTGATATAAACTATATAAATCATAAAAAATGGAATTTAAAAAATATAATCATCTGTTAGAAGAAAAAAAAATCTCAGATTTTTGGATAAAAAAAGGTTTATTTAAACCCAAAAAAAATAAGTTGAAAAAAAAATTCTCTATAGTAATTCCACCGCCAAATATAACTGGAAAATTACATATGGGTCATGCTTTGAATAACAGTTTACAAGATGTGCTTGTTAGATTTAATCGTATGAGGGGATACGAAACCCTATGGCAACCAGGAACCGATCATGCTGGGATAGCAACCCAAGCCGTTGTTGAGAAAAATTTAGAAAAAGAGGGTATTAAAAAAAAAGATTTAGGAAGGGAAAAGTTTATTGAAAATGTATGGGCCTGGAAAGAGGAGTCTGGAGGAATAATTTTAGATCAACTTAAAAAATTAGGATGTTCATGTGACTGGTCAAGAACCAGATTTACAATGGATAAAGATTTATCTAAAGCAGTTATCAAGGTTTTTGTAGATTTATATAATGATAAATTAATTTACAAAGATAAAAAACTTGTTAATTGGGATACGAAGCTTCAAACTGCTATATCAGATTTAGAGGTTATTCAAAAAGAGGTACAATCGCATCTGTATTATATTAACTATCAACTGGAAAGTTCTGATGTAAAAATTACTATTGCCACAACTAGACCCGAAACTATGATGGGGGATACAGCGGTCGCAGTTAATCCAAAGGATAAAAGATATAAAAATTTGATTGGAAAAATAGTTACTATTCCAATAGTAAATAGAAAAATAAAAATAATTGCTGATCATTACGCAGATCCTGATCAGGGCTCTGGAGCTGTAAAAATAACACCAGCTCATGATTTTAATGATTATGACGTAGGAAAAAGAAACAAATTAGAAACAATCAATATTTTTGAAAAAAACGGTAAAATAAATAAAAATGGTATAAAGGATTTTATTGGCCTAGATAGATTTGAAGCTAGAAACCTCTTAATTTCCAAATTAAAAGAAAATGGAAGTCTAGTTAAAATTGAGTCAATTAAAAATAAAGTACCTTATGGAGATCGATCAAATTCTATTATTGAACCACTTTTAACTGAACAATGGTTTGTAGACGCAAAGAAATTATCCAAAAAACCAATTAAAGTTGTTAACGAAGGCAAAACCTCTTTCTTTCCTAACAATTGGACAAAGACTTTTTTTCAATGGATGAAAGACATAGAACCATGGTGTATATCTCGTCAAATTTGGTGGGGCCATAGAATTCCAGCGTGGTACGATAATAATAATAATCTTTTTGTAGCAGAAAATAAAACTGAAGCTTTAAATCAGGCTAAGAAAAAAAATAAAAACAAAGATTGTATCCTAAGACAAGAAACAGATGTTTTAGATACCTGGTTTTCGTCTGCATTATGGCCATTTGCTACTCTAGGTTGGCCAGTAAAAACTTTGGAATTAAAAAAATTTTATCCTACATCAGTACTAGTTACGGGTTTTGACATAATATTTTTTTGGGTAGCAAGAATGCTTATGATGGGAAACTACTTTAATAAACAAACTCCATTTAATAAAGTTTATGTTCATGCATTAGTTAGAGATGAAAAAGGACAAAAAATGTCTAAGTCCAAAGGTAACGTAATTGATCCTCTCGAACTTATAAATGAATATGGCGCTGACAGTTTAAGATTTACTTTAATTTCTATGGCATCACCTGGGAGAGATGTAAAATTATCAAAAGACAGAATAAAAGGGAATAGAAATTTTATTACTAAAATATGGAGTGCAAATAATTTTCTAAAATTAAATAGTTGTAAATTAGATAAAAAAATTAATTTATTGAATATAAGACTCCCAATTAATCAATGGATTTTTAATGAGTTTATAAAAGCTAAAGATTTAATAGCAAAAAATATAGAAGTTTTTAGATTTGACGAAGCAGCGAAATATGCATATCAATTTGTATGGCACTCATATTGTGATTGGTATTTAGAATTTTTAAAACCAATTTTTAATTCAAAAAATAAATCTGATATAAAAGAAGCTAAAGCTTTTTCTTCTTTTATGATGGCTAATATTTTGAAAATTTTGCATCCTTTTATACCTTTTTTTACAGAAGCAGTTTGGTCGAAAAATAAATTTAGTACAATTTTTAAAAATAACCTCATATCGTCAGATTGGCCTAATTACAAAATATCAACCAAATTTAATAAAAATCAAATAGATATTAATAATTTAATTGAGTTAATATCAAGTATAAGATCAACTAAGGCTGAATTAAAAATCACACCTAAATTATTTTGTGATATTTCCTTTGCAGATAAATCAAAAAAACTTAAAAATTTAATCAATAAAAATTTGAATTTAATAAAACAAGTTGGAAGGATTAATAATATCGTTAAAACACAGGTAAATGATAAGAATTCTATTGATATCTTAGTATTAAAAGAAAAAATTTCTTTAGGTTTCAATGAGAATGTAAATTTAACCTCTCAGAAAGAAAGAATTTTACAAAAGATTGAAAGTATAAATAATCAAATATCTAACTTAAAAAATAAGCTTAAGAATAAGTCTTATGTAAAAAAAGCTCCTAAAGATATAGTCAATAATGATAAAAACCTTATTAAAGAATTAACTGTTGAAGATAAAAAATTAAGAAGTATTGTATTAAGTATTAATTAAATATGTCAAAAATAAATAAAAAAAAATTACCCAGTCGACATACGTCGTTAGGTCCTGATAGAGCCCCACATCGCTCATTCTATTATGCAATGGGAGAAACAGAACAAGACGTAGCCAAACCATTTGTTGGTGTAGTATCAACCTGGAATGAAGCTGCTCCATGTAATACTGCATTAATGAGACAAGCTCAATCAGTTAAAAAAGGCGTAAAACAATTTGGGGGAACTCCAAGAGAATTTTGTACAATCACAGTTACAGATGGCATAGCTATGGGTCATGAGGGAATGAAATCATCTTTAATTTCTAGAGAAATTATTGCTGACTCAGCAGAACTTACAGTAAGAGGTCATTGTTATGATGCCTTAGTTGGAATTGCTGGATGTGATAAATCTTTACCAGGATTAATGATGTCAATGCTAAGACTAAACGTGCCTAGTGTTTTTATTTATGGAGGTTCAATCCTTCCAGGTAAATACAAAGGAAAAGACGTAACTGTTGTCGATGTTTTTGAGGCCGTTGGAAAACATTCCTCAGGCAAAATGTCTTCAGACGAGTTAAGGGAACTAGAATTAGTTGCATGCCCAAGTGCCGGTGCATGTGGCGGACAATTTACCGCCAATACAATGGCTTGTGTTTCGGAAGCTATTGGTCTTGCTCTACCTTATTCAGCAGGTACTCCAGCACCATATGAGGAGAGAGACAAGTATGCTTATGAAAGCGGTAAAACTGTCATGGATTTATTGGAAAAAAATATAAAACCTAGGGATATAGTTACAAAAAAATCTTTAGAAAATGCTGCCACTATTGTTGCTGCAACTGGTGGTTCGACTAATGCCGCTTTGCATTTACCAGCTTTAGCAAATGAAATTGGTGTTAAGTTTGATTTGATGGATGTAGCAAAAATTTTTAAAAAAACACCATACCTTGCGGATTTAAAACCTGGCGGAAAATATGTTGCTAAAGACATGTGGGAAGCAGGCGGAGTACCAATGTTATTGAAAACATTATTTGATGGAGGATTTATTCACGGAGACTGCATGACAGTTACAGGTAAAACGATGAGTGAAAATCTTAAAGATGTAAAATTTAATACTGATCAAAAAGTATTAAGAGAATTTAGTAATCCTTTATCTCCAGACGGAGGTGTAGTTGGTTTAAAAGGAAACTTGGCACCAGACGGAGCGATAGTTAAAATAGCCGGGCTAAAAAAATTACAATTTTCAGGCAAAGCCAGATGTTTTGATAATGAAGAAGCTGCAATGAAAGCAGTACAATCAAAAAAATATAATGATGGCGATGTAATCATAATTAGATATGAAGGTCCACGAGGTGGCCCTGGTATGAGAGAAATGCTTTCAACTACTGGAGCAATATATGGACAAGGCAAAGGAGAAAAAGTTGCATTAATTACAGATGGAAGGTTTTCAGGTGCTACAAGAGGATTCTGCGTTGGACATGTAGGTCCCGAAGCAGCACTGGGAGGTCCAATAGCATTACTTAAAAATGGCGACGTAATTGATATAGATGCAAAAAAGGGAAAAATTAATGTTAGATTAACTAAAGCTCAATTATCAGCAAGAAAGAAAAAATGGAAAGAAAAAAAATCTTCATTCGGATCTGGTACTTTATGGAAGTATGCTCAAACTGTTGGCCCAGCATATTTAGGTGCACCCACACACCCAGGTAAGAAAAAAGAGGTCAAAGAATATTCAAAAATTTAATGAAAATCAGACCAGTTATTTTATGTGGTGGAGCAGGGACCAGACTATGGCCTGATGAAATTAGAAATCAAGCTAAACAGTTTATTGACTTCGGAGGATGGACACTATTAGGAAAAACGTTGGACAGAATTAAGTCACCAATATTTGATGCTCCAATAATAAGCACAAATTCAAAATATCTAAAAGAAGTGAAAAAACACCTAAGAAAGAAAAATTTTAAAAAATACAGTATTATTTTAGAACCAATTAAAAAAAACACAGCTCCAGCTATTCTCTCAGCCTCTCTAATAGAGGACATTCCAAATAAACAACCGATAATTTTTTTATCGGCAGATCATTTAATAGAAAATTCAAATGAATTTAACAAAAAAATTAAGCAAAACTTAAAGAATTTAAACGAAAATAATATTTTTATTTTTGGGATTAAACCTAATTCACCATCAGATCAATATGGATATTTTATAACCTCAAAATTAAAAGGAGGGAAAAATAAAGTAAATAGATTTATAGAAAAACCAAATATAAAAAAAGCTAAGCAACTTATTAATCTAGGTGGATATTGGAATTCAGGTATGTTTTTAATTAGAAAAGATTCAGTCATAAATAATTTTAAAAAATACCAAAAAAAAATGTTTTTAAATACGTCTCAAGCTGTTCAAAAAGCAAAAATTAAAAAAAATACTTATTATTTAAGTAAAAAAAAATTTAATAAAAATTCATCAAAATCTTTTGATTTCGCTATTTTAGAACAAACAAAAGATATCAGAGCAATTAAACTTGATATAGTTTGGTCAGACATGGGCAGTTGGAAAGAAATTCTTTTAATGTTTAATAAGAATAAAAAAAAATACTACAAAAGAAATAATACTTTTTTTAGACCTTGGGGTGGTTATACTAACTTATATAAAGGAAACAATTTTTTAATAAAAGAATTATTTATTAAACCAAAAGGAATTTTAAGTTTACAAAAACATTTTCATAGATCGGAACATTGGGTTATAACAAAAGGAAATCCAAAGATTGAACTAAATAAAAAATTTTATTCCAAAAAAAAGAATGATACAATTTTTATTCCTAGGGGAGCAGTTCATAGAATTCAAAATCCAGATAAAAAGTTAGCAAAAGTTATGGAAGCTCAATTAGGCTCAATTCTTAAAGAAAGTGATATAGTTAGATTTGAGGATATTTACGGTAGAGCTAGTTAATTATAAGTTCTATTGGTGTATGATCAGACGGTTTTAATTTTGACCTAGGTTTTTTATTTATATTAATTGATGAAATATTTTCTATTAAATTATTTGATAACAAAAAATGATCAATTCTCATTCCATAATTTTTTTGCCAAGATCCAGCGAAATAGTCCCAAAACGTATATTCTTGTTTTTTCTTATTTTTAATTCGATAAACATCAACAAAACCAATATTCAATAATTCCCTAAATTTTTTTCTAATTTCTAATTTTCCTAAAGCGTCGTTTTCGTATCTTTTAAAATCATATACATCTATTTCTTCGGGAATAATATTGAAGTCACCAGCAATAATAATATTTGAACCCGACGAAATCTTTTTTTTAACTTGTTCTATGAATTTTTTTAACCAATTTTTTTTATATTCATACTTTTCTGTATCAATAGGATTTCCATTAGGTACATAGATGTTTATAATTTCTATCTTTTTTTTCTTTAATTGGATTTCACCATTTATAACTCTAGCTTGTTTTTTTTCATCTTTTATAAAATCTTTTGAAATACTTTTTATAGGTAATTTTGAAATAATTGCTACGCCGTTATAGCTTTTTTGACCAAAAATATAAGAGTTATAACCAATATTTTCAAAACTCTCATAAGGAAAATTTTCATCTTGAGTTTTAATTTCCTGAAGAAGAAGTATATCTGGTTTGTCGTCTTTTATATAATTTGTAATATTGTTTATTCTTGCTCTTACAGAATTTACATTCCACGAGATAATTTTCATTAGACAGAAAATGACAAACCACAACCGCAGGAAGCCGTAGCTTTAGGATTGTTTATCACAAATGACTCACCAATCATCTCAACTTTAAAATCAATAGTTGAACCATTGATAATGTCCAATGAAGTCTTATCAATTAATGCATTTTCAAACTCTACATCATCATCTTTTTTCGAGTCGTCAAAACTAAAACTATACTTAAATCCAGAGCACCCACCACCTTTAACAGAAATTCTAAAATACTTTTTAGACTTAGATTCACTAGTTATTTTTTGAATTTGATCTTTAGCTTTATCTGTAAATACAATTTTTTTTGTCATTATTATGTAGTATATATTTTAATATAGTTTTATGCAAAGTAATACAATCTCAAATTTATCGATCTCTATCAAATCTAAAGGAAGATTCTATTTTGAAAATAAGAGTAAATTGAGGTCACCATACCAACGAGATAGAGATAGAATACTACACTCCACAGCTTTCAGAAGACTAAAACATAAAACCCAAGTATTTGTTAATACAACAGGAGATCATTACAGAACAAGAATTACACATTCTCTTGAAGTATCTCAGATAGCCAGAACTCTCGCAAAATATTTTAACCTAAACGAGGATTTAGCTGAAACATTAAGTTTAGCACATGATCTAGGCCACACACCTTTTGGCCATGCTGGTGAAGAAGCTTTAAATGAATGCATGAAAAGAAACGGTGGTTTTGACCATAATATACAAACTGTAAGAATAGTAACGCTTCTTGAAAACAGATATTATAATTTTAAGGGGTTAAATTTATCAATTGAAACTCTAGATGGACTTGTTAAGCACAATGGCCCTGTAAAAAACAAAATAAAATATAATCAGATTTTAGGAAAAAACTTTTTCAAACAAAAAATTAATTTTAATAACAGCCCTAGTTTAGAAGCACAGATAGCCTCTATTTCAGATGATATAGCTTACAATAGCCATGATTTGGAGGATGGGTTAAAGGCAAATTTGTTCAAATTAAATGATATTAAAAGAATTCCGATTTTAAATGTTTTATTAAAAAAACACATTAATAAAATAAAAAAATATCCTTATGATATTGTTTTAAGACAAATAGTAAGAGAAATAATTGATGAAATGGTAAGAGATGTCATTTTAAACACACAAAAAAATATTAAAAAAAATAGAATAAAATCGGTAAAGGACATTTATAAATCAAAATACCCTATAGTTTGTTTTTCTAATAAGATGAAAAAATTTGATACAAACATCAAAAAATTTTTAAAAAAAAATATGTACTATAATAAAAATGTTATCCACAAAACTAATTTAGGGAAAAAAATTGTAGAAAAATTGTTTTTTATAATTAAAAAAAACCCAAAAAAATATATTAAAATTGATAAACCAAACAATGCTGATATAGAAAGATCAATATGTGATTTTATAGCTGGAATGACTGATAGATATGCAATAAATCTATATAATAAAATAAAATGAACATTTTTGAAAATTATCTTAAATCCATACTAAAAAATATTAATCATCATTACAAAGAATTGGGCATCAATAAGATAGAAAACTATAAAGGGATTAATTTAGAAAAGCCTCCATCAAATTTTGACTGTGATATCTCAAGTAATGTAGTTTTGATTTTAGCTAAACAAAACAAATGTAATCCTATTAAGTTAGGAAATAATATAAAAAAACTGTTAGAAAAAAACATAAAAGACTTTAAAGACATTGAAATCGCAGGCCCTGGTTTTTTAAATATTACCCTTAAAAATGATGCAATAACTTTAATTATAAATAATATATTAAAAAAAAATGAAAAATTTGGATCTCAGAAAGACAGCAAAAATTACAACATAGAATTTGTCTCTGCGAACCCTACAGGTCCTATGCATGTAGGTCATTGTAGAGGGGCAGTATTTGGTGACACATTATCAAATCTTTTGAAGTTTAATGGCAATAAAGTAACTAAAGAATATTATATTAATGATTATGGAGGTCAGATTACAAATTTTTTAAAATCTGTTTATTTAAGAATAAGGGAAATAAAGTACAACGAAAAATTTCCAAATGACAAATCATTATATCCCGGGGAATATATTATTGAGATTGCTGATAGTATACAGAAGAAAAGAAAATCTGAATTTAAAAACTTTGATGATGAATATAAATTTTTGCACAAGGAAGCTTTAAATCTTTCGATGAAAATGATCAAATCTGATTTGAGCATGCTTGGAATATCTCATGACAATTTTGTTTCAGAAAAATCGATAGTTGAGTCAAAAACACTAGATAAAGCAATTAATCTCCTCAAAAAAATAAATTACGTCGATGAAGGTTATTTAGATCCTCCAAAAGGTGAAGAAATAAAAAATTGGAAAAAGACTAAAAGACTTTTATTTAAGTCAACTTTATTTGGCGATGATTCTGATCGGGCTTTACAGAAAAATAATGGATCATGGACATACTTTGCAAATGATATAGCTTATCACTTTAATAAAGTTTCAAGAAATTACGATAAATTAATTAATATTTTGGGAGCAGATCACACGGGTTATATTAAAAGGATTGAAAGTGCTGTTAAAGCACTTTCTCAAAATAAAATAATTTTAGAATGTAAAGTTTGTCAGCTTGTTAAATTATTTAAAAAGGGAGAGCCTTTTAAGATGTCGAAAAGATCTGGAGAATTTATCTCAGTAAATGATTTATTGTCTGAAGTTAATAAAGATTCTATTAGATTTATGATGCTGAATAGGAGTAATGACGTTGAACTCGATTTTGATTTTGATAAAGTTTTGGAAAAAAGTAAAGATAATCCAGTTTATTACGTCCAGTATTGTCATGCTAGAATTCAATCTCTATTGAGATCAACTAATAATACCACGCTTAAACAAAAGATTGTAAAAATAGATAAAGATTTTAATAAGTATGAAAGAGATATATTACGAAAAATTTTTGAATGGCCAAAAGTTGTAAAGATTTCTTCGCTTAAATATGAGCCTCACCGAATACCTTTTTATCTATATGAGTTAGCTACTCTTTTTCATTCCTATTGGAGCAAAGGTAATGAAGACGAAAAATATAAATTTATAAAAAATGGGAAAATAGCTAGTAATATTTTGACAATTACAAGTCTTTTACTTTTAGTGCTTAAAAATGGAATGGGTATTTTAAATGTTTCCTTACCTGATAAAATGTAATGATGAATAATATAGTAACGTTTTTGATAGCTATCATAATAATCTTTTTTTTTATTTTCACATTCAATTACTATGTGTCTGACAAAAACATAAGCACTGTGAAAAATAATAGAGAAAATTTAGAGTCGAAAATACTTAAAAACACCTCTGTTTTACCACTTCTACCAAATGACACAAATGATGTAATCGAATTTAACTCAGGGTTCGATAACTCAAATGAACAAAATTTTAAAAGAAGTTTTTGGGAACTTTTTAAATAAAAATGGTCAAGAAAGCTATCATAATAAGTTTAAGTGGTTACAAACTTACAAAAACTGAAATTAATATTTTTAAAAAGTATATACCTTGGGGAGTTATACTTTTTAAAAGAAATATAAAAGATTTTTTTCAGTTAAAAAAGTTAATTTTATCAATTAAGAAAATTACCAGAGATAAAAAATACCCAATTTTAATAGATGAAGAAGGCGGTGATGTTTCCAGACTACAAAATATTATTAACAATAAAAATTTTTCACAAAAGTATTTCGGTGAGATTTTTGATTTAAATCAAAGATTTGGGTCTAATATATATAAATACTACTTAAAAGAGATTTGTATTAATTTAAATTTTCTGGGAATTAATATAAATACTATTCCGGTCTTGGATAGGTTGTATAAATTTACACATAAATTTTTAAAACGCAGAGTTTACTCTTCAAAAATAAAGACCATCAAAACACTTTCAAATATTTGTATAGACATTTGTAAATTAAATAAAATAGCAACTGTTATTAAACATATTCCTGGGCACGGTTTAGCCAAAATAGATTCACATAAAAAATTACCAATCGTTAACAAGGATTTAAAATACCTAATTAAAAACGATTTTAAGTGTTTTAAGAACACTAAATCATTATTTGCTATGACTGCTCATATTTTATATAAAAAAATTGATAGTAAAAATTGTGCTACACATTCGCCAATAATAATTAGAAATATCATTAGAAAAAAAATTGGTTATAAAGGAGTAATTATATCAGATGATATCAGTATGAAATCACTCAAACATGATATCACAAAAAATGCTTTAAAAGCTCTAAGAGCTGGTTGTAATTTAACTCTGTATTGCCAAGGAAGATCTGCAGAATCGTTAAAATTACTTAAAAAAATTCCACCTATAGATGAATTTACTAAGAAAAAAACTTCAGAATTTTATAAATTTTTAAGATAAGATTTAGCATGGAGTCGAAGTTAAACAATTCATTTTCTATTGACATACCGAATTATAGCGGTCCTTTGGAAACACTTCTTGATTTAGCTAAAAACCAAAAAGTTGATCTTGCAAATATATCAATTACTAAATTGGCTGATCAGTTTTTAGAATTTGTAAAAAACAATAAAGATTTAAATTTGGAAACAGCATCTGAATTTTTATTAATGGCTACTTGGTTAGCTTATTTAAAATCTAAATTACTATTACCAGAAGACGAAGATGACGATTTTAAAGCTTTTGAAGTTGCTGAACGTTTGAAATTACAACTAAAAAAACTTGAGCTAATAAGACTTCTTTCAGATCAATTGCTAAAAAGAAAAAGAATAGGTAAAGATATATTTTTTAGAGGAATGCGTGGAGGAATAAAATCCATCTATACTCCAGTTTATGAAGTAAGTTTATATGAATTATTAAAGACATATGCAAATATTAATGCTCAAAAATCCTTTCAAAGAGTAAATATTCCTAAGTTACCAGTTTTAACTACTGAGCAAGGAATAAATAGTATTAAAAATCAATTAGATAATCTTAATGAATGGAAAAATATCGTTGAATTAATACCTGAAAGTTATAAAGAAAATTCTCAAAAAAAAAGAACAGGTTTGTCAGGCATATTTGCTGCTAGTTTAGAACTTACGAAAGAGGGAGTTATCAATTTAATGCAAAAAAAAACTTTTGATGATATCTTGGTAAAAAAAAATAAATGAAAAAAAAAAACAATAATATAATTAAATTTCCTAGTTCTATTTCAAAGATTGAAAGAAAAGTTGAAGCAATTTTGTTTGCAGCTTCAGAACCTTTAGATTTAGAAACTATTGAAAAAAGGCTTCAAAATATAACTAATATAAAAAAAATATTAGAAAAAATTCAAAATGACTATAAATTAAGAGGTATAAATTTGGTTTGCATAAGAAACAAATGGTCATTTAGAACAGCATCAGATCTTTCAAATACAATGGCACTGCAAAAATCAACACAAAAAAAACTATCAAAAGCAACAATAGAAACACTATCAATAATTGTTTATCATCAACCTGTTACTAGATCTGAGATTGAACAAATACGAGGCGTAGCATTTGGTTCAAATACCATTGAAATATTAATGGAGTTGGATTGGGTGAGACCCGCCGGTCGAAAAAATATTCCTGGAAAACCAATTCAGTACGTAACAACTGAAAATTTTTTAAATCATTTTAATATTCAAAAACTATCTGATTTACCTACTATTGACGAATTAGGAACTGCCGGATTAATTGATACTTCAGCCGTTAATTCTTCAATATTCGGTACTAGCAAGTTTTTTTCAGAGCAATCATCTAAAACTAAAGAGGATATATACTCAGATATTGAAAGTGTCATAGATGATAGTGAAAAATTGACTGAATAAAGTTATTTATTTAGCTTAAATTATTGTATATAAGATCGTTATGAGTATTGGTTTTTGGCAAATTGCTATCGTAGTTGTACTAGTGGTCCTTTTATTTGGGCGAGGTAAAATCTCTGATTTAATGGGAGATGTTGCAAAAGGTATTAAAAGTTTTAAAAAAGGTATTTCAGAAAATCCAGACTCATCAAATAAAGACACAGAAGATAAAAATAATTCTAATAGTAATTAATTTAAATGCCACAGATTGGTTGGTTTGAATTACTTGTAATAATAATAGTTGCAATTCTTGTAATTGGACCTAAAGATTTCCCGATTGTTTTAAAGAAAATAGGCTCATGGGTTGGGTCTATTAAAAGATATTTTTCCGATGTTCAAAAAAACGTCAATGAAATTACAAATTTAGAGGAAGACAACAATAAGAAAGATAAATCTGATGAGTAAAAAGCAAGAAAGTCAAAATACTTTTGTTAGTCATTTGTCTGAGTTAAGATCGAGATTGGTAAAATCATTCATTTTTTTAATTATATCATTTATAGTTTGTTATTTTTTTTCAGAAGAAATATATAGATTTTTAGTAAAACCTTACTCAGATGCAGTTTTAGAAAATAATCTTGACCGAAGATTAATATTCACTGCCTTACACGAGGCATTTTTAACTTATCTTAAGGTAGCGTTCTTTGCTTCAATTTTTATTACTAGTCCAATTTTTTTAAGTCAAATTTGGAAGTTTATTGCTCCAGGACTTTATGCAAATGAAAAAAAAGCTTTGCTACCTTATTTAATTGCTACACCAATACTTTTTGTTTTTGGAGGAATGCTTGTTTATTATTTTATAATGCCTTTAGCGATAAAATTCTTTCTTGGATTTGAAAGTATTCAAGACTCTGGTTCATTAGCAATACAATTAGAGGCAAAAGTTAATGAATATTTATCTCTTGTCATGCGCTTAATATTTGCTTTTGGAATAAGTTTTCAACTTCCAGTGGTTTTAAGCTTATTAGCAAGAATTGGGGTAGTAGACTCAAAATATCTTAAAGAAAGAAGAAAGTATTTTGTGGTTATTATTTTTGCTGCAGCTGCTATCTTAACGCCACCAGACCCAATTACTCAAATAGGTTTAGCATTACCTTTATTATTGTTATATGAATTATCTATTATAACTGTAAGATTAATAGAAAAAAAGGATAATGCATAATATAAAAGAAATAAGAAAAAACACGGAACTATTTGAAAAAAAAATTAAAGAAAGAAATTCAACTGTTGATTTAAAATCTCTAATTAAGCATGATAAAGAAAATAGAGAGCTAATACAAAAAAAAGAAAAACTAGAACAAGAAAAAAAATTATTATCCAAAAAAAAAGACCCAAATAATTTTAATGAATCAAAAAATTTAACAAACCAAATTGAAGAATTAGAAAACTCTCAAAAAAAAATACAGGAAAAAATTAATATTATTCTTTATTCAATACCAAATTTAGCTTTGGACGACGTTCCAATCGGTAACGATGAAAAATCAAATAAAATTATAAAAAAATCCTCTGAAATTAAAAAATTTAATTTTAAAATAAAGTCACATACTGAATTAAGTAAGAATTATATGGATTTTGAAACTGCTACAAAATTATCGGGTTCTAGATTTGTTGTATTAAAAGATAAACTGGCGCTTTTAGAGAGAGCACTAATAAACTTTATGATAGATGTTCATACGAAAAAGTTTGGATATGTTGAAATATCACCGCCATTAATAGTAAATGAAAAAATAATGTTTGGTACTGGACAGTTACCCAAATTTGAAAAAGATCAGTACGAAATTTTTTCTGAAAAAGAGGAAGAGCGAAAATTCTTAATACCTACCGCAGAAGTTCCTCTGTCAAATTTATTTAATAATTCTACGATAGATCAAAAAAAACTTCCTTTAAGATTTGTTGCTGGAACTCCTTGTTTTAGACGTGAGGCTGGTAGTTATGGTAAAGATACTAAAGGTATAATGAGACAACATCAATTTTATAAAGTTGAATTAGTTAGTTTAGTGGAACCAAGTAAGTGTAACGACGAACTAAATAGAATGTTAAATTGCGCAGAAGAAATATTAAAGATGTTAGAGCTGCCATATCAAATAGTTCTTCTGTCTTCTGGTGACATGGGTTTTAGTGCAGAAAAAACTTTTGACATAGAAACTTGGATACCTTCTGAAAATAAATTTAGAGAAATTTCTAGCTGTTCTTCATGCGGCATGTTTCAAGCCAGGAGAATGAAGACTAAATTTAAATCTGGTAGTTCATCTGATTTTATCGGCACACTTAATGGCTCAGGACTTGCGACAGGCAGATTAATGATAGCGTTGATGGAATATTATCAAAATTCTGACGGTTCTGTAACAATACCGGCTCCATTAAAAAAATACATGGATAATATAGAAAAAATTTAATTATAATTTTCTTGTTTAAAAATGTCTTTTAATATAATTATTCACATAATATGAATTCTTCTGGATTTGCACAATTTATACCTCTAATACTTATATTTGTAATTTTTTACTTTTTTTTAATCAGACCTCAACAAAAAAGAGTGAAAGATCACAGAGCGATGGTACAAGGCTTAAAAAGGGGAGATGAAGTTATTACATCAGGAGGAATAATTGGAATTGTTGATAAAGTTTATGATGATGACAAAATTGATGTAGTATTATGTGACAACGTAAAAGTTCAAGTAATTAAGTCCACTATAACAAGTTTATTAAAAAAAGAAGCTCAAAAAAAATAAAAGGTCTTTGTGCTTAATTTCACAAAAATAAAAATAATTATAATCTATTTAATTTTGTTTTTGTTAACGTCCTTTGCATCACTTAATCTTTTTTATGATGAAAATTCTATTTTTAAAAAAAAGGTAAATTTAGGTTTAGATTTGCAGGGAGGCTCTTATTTACTACTAGAGATTGATACCAAACCTTTAATAAAAGAAAGATTACAAGACAAGGTAATTGAAATTAAGAAATTCTTAAAAAAAAATAACTTTAAATATAATTCATTTCTTATAAACGAAAATTCAATAAGTTTTAAAATTGATAATGACAATAATAAAAAATTTCAAAATTTATTCTTTTCAACTAAAGATAATACAATTAACCAGTATATTGATCAGTACCGAACACATCAATTTGATTTGGAAATTAAAAATGATAATTACCTCATAAAGTTTTCAAAATACGGTTTATTAACTTTAAATAATTCTGCAGTTAATCAATCTATTGAAATAGTAAGAAGAAGAATAGATGATTTAGGCACAAAAGAACCAACTATTATACAAAGAGGTGAAAAAAGAATTGTAGTTGAGCTTCCAGGTTTAAAAGATCCTTCTAGAATAAAAGATTTATTAGGAAAAACAGCCCAATTAAATTTTAGATTAATAACAGATAAAAAAGACGACTTTGGATCAGAAAAAATGATCTCAGAAAATGGGGAAGAAGTAATTGTAAATAAAAAAATTATTATGAGTGGTGAAAACCTTATTGACGCCCAGCCAAGAGTAGATAATCAATCTAGTAATCCAATGGTCGCTTTTACTCTAGATAGGTATGGTGCTCAAAAATTTGGTAAAGTAACAACAAATAATATCGGTAAACGATTAGCAATTGTATTAGATAACAAAATTATTAGCGCTCCAGTTATAAGAGAGTCTATTACTGGAGGTAGTGGAACTATTTCAGGAAATTTTTCATTTCAGGAAGTTACAGATTTAGCTCTTTTATTAAGATCTGGAGCTTTGCCTACACCAATCAATATTGTTGAAGAGAGAACAGTCGGACCAGATTTAGGTAGAGACTCAATTATTTCTGGAGCAATTTCTTTGATAATCGGTTTTGCGCTTGTAGTTTTATATATGTTTTATAAGTATAGGATTTTTGGATTAATAGCCAACATCTCATTAGTTTCAAATTTATTAATGCTTGTAGGTGTTTTAACTATCTTGGAAGCGACTTTAACACTCCCAGGAATTGCAGGAATAATTTTAACAGTAGGAATGGCAGTTGATGCAAATGTTTTAATTTTTGAGAGAATTAAAGAGGAACTACGAACTGAAAAATCAATAATTCACGCTTTTGATATGGGTTACAGTAGAGCTAAAATTACAGTTTTAGATGCAAACATTACTACTTTGCTAGCTACTGTAATTTTGTTTATTTTTGGAACTGGACCAGTTAAAGGGTTTGCTGTTACTTTAGGAATAGGAATAATAACAACACTTTTTTCAGCATATTTTATAGCAAGACATTTAACCTCTTCTTTTGTTTTAAGAAATAGAGAGAATATTAAGTTATGAAGTACAATTTTAATTTTGTAAATTATTTTAAGAAATTTAATTTTATATCATTGATATTAGTTTTATTGAGTTTATTTTTTGTACTTTTTAAAGGTCTTAACTACGGAATAGATTTTAAAGGTGGAACACTTATTGAAATAAGAATTCAAAATAATGATATAAGAGTTTCAGATATTAGAGACTCTCTTAATAAGTTGAATTTAGGTGATGTAAATGTAAAAAATTTTGGGGAAAAAAGTGATTACTTAATAAAAATTGAACAAAAACTAAATAATAATGACTCTTTGATATCTGAAATTAAAACTTCCCTTAATCAAGATCTTAATGAAGAAGTAAATTACAGAAGAGTCGAAAGTGTTGGGCCAAAAGTAAGTTCCGAATTGTTGAAATCAGGTATTATTTCTATAGGTTTAGCTTTATTGATGATGTTATTTTATATTTGGTTTAGATTTGAATGGCAGTTTAGTTTGGGTTCTATTATCGCTTTATTTCATGATGTAATTATTACCTTAGGAATTTTTTCAATTTTATCTATTGAAATAAACTTATCAATAGTAGCAGCTGTATTAACTATAGTCGGTTATTCTATGAACGACACAGTAGTAATTTATGACCGAATTAGAGAAAATCTATCTAAGTTTAATAAGCTTGAAATTGATCAAGTTTCCAATTTATCAGTTAATGAAACTTTATCTAGAACCTTAATAACTTCAGTAACAACTTTATTAGCCTTGTTTTCAATTTTCATACTTGGTGGTGAAATACTAAAAGGTTTCTCTTTCGCTATGATTTTGGGTGTAATAATTGGAACTTATTCTTCAATTTTTGTAGCATCTCCTGTTCTTAAGCATCTAAGAGTTTCATCGAAGACGCTTGAAAAAAAAGAAGATAAAATTGTACCTTAATTAATAAAGATTCTGAGCAGCTACCATTGTTAAAAGCATTGGAATCGATAAAAGAGTGTTTACTCTAGATGTTAACATCGCTTTCTTCGCTGCAATTGGTTTTTCTTCCGCCGAGGCATCTACGATACCTAAAGCTTTTTTTTGATTAGGCCAAATAATAAACCATACATTATATGCCATTATAATTCCTAACCACATGCCTATACCAATGGCTGTATTTTTTCCACCTCCACTACCTATTCCTAGTGTCATTGACTCATGCAAGTATCCATTAAGATAAGCTACAATTAATCCAGTTAATATTGTTGCGAACGCCGCCCATCTAAACCAAAACAAAACTTTTGGAGCAATTACTTTGCTTATAGCTGGTTTTTGTTCATCTGGAATGTTAGGCATGCTCGGAATTTGAACGAAATTTAAATACCAAAGTAGGCCTATCCACATTATTCCAGCTAAAACGTGTAAATACCTAAACAACCAACTGAAAAAATATTGATCAAAAGCAAATCCATCCGCTCCAAAATATAAACCAATAAATAGTAAAACTGCTATGACAAGCGAAAGATGAACTGTTTTGGATAAAGATTGTAAAATATTAACCATAATTAATCATATCATAATAATAATAATTATGCAGTTTTTTTCATTTTTGGAGTGCTTAAAATTTCCTTTAAAAATTGTCCAGTGAAACTACTTTTTTCAGATGAGACCTTTTCTGGTGTCCCTTGAGCTATAATTTCACCCCCTGATTCTCCACCCTCCGGACCCATATCAATTATATGGTCAGCTGTTTTAATTACATCTAAATTATGTTCAATTACAACGACTGTATTACCAGTATTTACAAATGCCTGCAAAATATCAAGAAGTTTTTTTATATCATGCGAGTGAAGACCTGTAGTTGGTTCATCTAAAATATATAAAGTTCTTCCCGTTGATCTTTTTGATAGTTCTTTAGCCAGTTTAATTCTTTGTGCTTCACCTCCAGACAAAGTGGTAGCTTGTTGTCCTATTTTCATATATCCAAGGCCAACATGTTTTAAAGTTATCAGTTTTGATCTAATTGATTGTATATTTTCAAAAAAATCACAACCTTCCTCTACTGTCATATCTAAAATGTCAGCTATGTTTTTATTTTTAAATCTAATTTCTAAAGTCTCTCTATTATATCTCGCTCCTTTGCATGTATCACATGGAATAAACACATCAGGTAAAAAATGCATTTCATAAGTTAATACACCATCGCCTTCGCAAGTTTCACATCTTCCACCTTTAACATTGAATGAGAATCTTCCAACTTTATAACCTCTAGCTTTAGACTCGGGTAAGTTTGCAAACCAATCTCTTATTGGTCCAAAAGCTCCTGTATAAGTTGCTGGATTAGATCTTGGCGTCCTTCCAATAGGTGATTGATCAATATCTATAATTTTATCAATCAATTCAGTTCCTTTATAATTTTTAAAAGATTTTGGTAACTTTCTTGATTTATTATTATTTAAAATTAAATTTAAGGCATTATAAAGAGTGTGCAAAACTAAAGTAGATTTCCCACTACCTGACACTCCTGTTACGCAAGTAAAAGTTCCTATAGGAATTTTTAAGTCAACATTTTTAAGATTATTACCTGTTGCTCCATTTATTTCTAAGAAGCGACCATTTTTGGCCATACGTCTTTTTTTTGGAATGGTGATATTTTTTTCACCAGATAAATATGTTCCTGTAATACTTTGTTTTTCTTGAATAATATTTTTAATTTGTCCTTCTGCAATAATTTTACCACCATGAAGTCCTGCTTCGGGACCTATATCTATTATATGATCTGCACTTTCCATTGTTTCAATATCATGTTCAACAACGATAACTGTATTTCCTAAATCTCTTAGTTTCTTTAAAGCAGTAATTAATTTTTTATTATCACGCTGGTGCAATCCTATAGAGGGTTCATCTAAAACATATAAAACACCAGTTAATCCAGATCCTATTTGTGATGCCAATCTTATTCGTTGAGATTCACCACCTGATAAAGTACCAGACTCTCTTGAAAGAGTAAGATAGTTTAGACCTACATTTAGTAAAAATGTAAGTCTTTCATTTATCTCTTTTAGAATGTGTTGAGCAATTTTGTTTTGTTTATCATTTAAAAAGGTTGGTAATTTATCAAACCATTTTTTTGCATCTTCAATAGATTTATGAGTTATCTGACTTATATTTAAATCATTAATTTTAACGCATAAAGCTTCATCTTTTAGTCTTAACCCCTTACATTTATCGCAATTAGACTCAGATTGATATTGTGATATCTCTTCTCTTTTCCACTCACTATCAGTTTCTAAATACCTTCTTTCTAAATTATTAATAACACCTTCAAATGGTTTTTTTGTTGTATATGTTTCATAATTATCATCATAAGAAAATTTGATTTCTTCATCATCAGACCCGTACAAAATAATTTCCTGAATTTTTTTTGGAATTTTTTTCCATTTATCTGTTAAAGAAAATTTATAGTGCTTAGCCAATGAAGCTAAAGTTTGAGCATAATACAAACTTGAACTTTTAGACCAAGGTACAATAGCTCCATCTTGTAGTGATTTGCTATCATCTTGTACAACTAATTTTGGATCAACGTTTAGATTACTACCAATACCCTCACATTCTTCACAGGCACCGTACGGTGAGTTAAAAGAAAATAATCTAGGTTCAATTTCTTCAATCGTAAAACCACTTTCAGGACATGAAAATTTTGAAGAGAAGGTAATAGACTCAATTTTTCTAAACTTTTTAGGCAAACTTTCATTTTCATATTCAACATTTAGTAGCCCATTTGACAAATTTAAGGCTGTTTCAACACTATCGGCAAGTCTGTTTCCTATTGAAGAGCTGAGCACTACTCTGTCTACAATAATTGATATATCGTGTTTTACCTTTTTATTTAAATTTGGAAAGTCATTAATTTGGTAGTATTTTCCATCTACTTTAATTTTTTGAAAACCCCTTTTTTTATAGTTTAAGATTTCTTTTTTATATTCACCTTTTCTTCCTCGGACAATTGGCGCAAGTAAATGGATAGTGCTACTCTTTGGAAGAGTCTTTATTTTATCAACCATTTCACTGACTGATTGAGAAACAATTGGCTTTCCCGTAAATGGTGAATAAGGTACGCCAGCTCTAGCAAAAAGAACTCTCATATAATCATAGATCTCAGTTACAGTGGCAACAGTTGATCTAGGATTTTTCGATGTGTTTTTTTGTTCAATTGAAATAGCTGGACTCAAACCTTCAATAAAATCTACATTTGGTTTTTTCATTTTATCTAAGAATTGACGTGCATATGCAGATAAGCTTTCGACATATCTTCTTTGTCCTTCCGCATAAATTGTGTCAAAAGCTAAAGAAGATTTTCCTGATCCAGATAAACCAGTTATCACAACTAATTTGTCTTTTGGAATTTCTAAAGAAACATTTTTTAAGTTATGTTCTTTTGCGCCTTTTATAACGATTTTTTTAAGCATTTTTTGTTAACACAATTAATAATGAGCTTATAAATAACATACATTTATGATATAATTTTTAACAATATAATTAGAAATCAACAAGTATTCAAAAAATTTATATGGCCGGAAGTCTAAATAAAGTTCAATTAATAGGCAGATTAGGGGCAGATCCTGAGATTAAACAAATGGTTAACGGCAAAAACGTCGCAAGACTTAGTATTGCTACAAGCCAATCATGGAAAGATAAGAATTCAGGAGAAAGAAAAGAAAAGACTGAATGGCATCGAATAGTAATTTTTAATGAAGGCCTTATAGGGGTAGTACAACAATATCTTAAAAAGGGAGCTAACGTTTATATTGAGGGACAATTAAGTACTCGAAAGTGGAAAGATGAAAGCACAGGTCAAGATAAATATTCTACAGAAGTAATATTGCAGGGATATAATTCAAACCTAACAATGTTAGACGGAAGAAATAAAAATGAAAATTCCAACTTAGTCTCTGAGAATAAAAGCTCTTTACCTGATGAAAATTTGAGTCAAGACAAAAACGATTTAGACGACGAAATTCCATTTTAATTTATGGAAAAACAAAACATCAAACAAAATAATAATTCAAAACCTATATTAGTAAGAAATGAAATGAGTTCATCATATCTTTCTTATGCAATGAGTGTAATTGTTAGCCGGGCATTGCCTGATGTAAGAGACGGATTAAAACCTGTTCATAGAAGAATAATTTTTGCAATGTATAAAGGTGGTTATGACTGGTCAAAGAATTTCAGAAAATCTGCTAGAATTGTAGGTGATGTAATTGGTAAGTATCACCCCCACGGTGATCAAGCTGTGTACGATGCTTTAGTCAGATTAGTTCAAGATTTTTCTATGAGCTTACCACTTTTAAAAGGACAAGGTAACTTTGGATCTATAGATGGAGATCCTCCAGCTGCGATGAGATATACTGAAACAAAGTTAGGAAGAATCTCTCAATACTTAACAGAGGATTTAGAAAAAAATACAGTTTCTTTTAGAAATAATTATGATGAGACTGAAAAAGAACCCACGGTATTACCCTCTCAATATCCAAACTTGTTAGTGAATGGAGCTGGAGGAATAGCTGTGGGAATGGCAACAAGTATCCCGCCACATAATTTAGGTGAGGTTATTAATGCTACAACCGCATTTATAGAAAACCAAAATATTACAATTTCTCAACTTATGAAATATGTGCCTGGTCCAGATTTTCCAACAGGCGGACTTATAATTGGAAAAGATTTTATTAAACAAGGCTATAATAAAGGCCGCGGCTCATTCAAAATAAGAGGTGAAATTGAATTCGAGGAAAAGAAAAACGGAAGATCAATTTTAGTCATTAAATCTATTCCTTATCAAGTAAATAAATCCATTTTAAATGAGAAAATTGCTTTATTAGCCAGAGATAAGAAAATAGAAGGAATTAGTGACATCCGAGATGAGTCTAATAGAGAGGGAATAAGGATAGTAATTGAATTAAGAAGAGGTGTTGAACCAGAAACAATCAGAAGGCAATTATACAAGCTGACCAATATTGAGAGTTCTTTTGGTTTTAATTCTTTAGCATTAGTAGATAACAGACCGAAGTTACTTAATTTAAAAGAATTTATTTCTGAATTTATAAAATTTAGAGAAACAACTGTCCTTAAAAGAGTAAAGTTTGATTTAAAAAAGGCAGAGGAGAGAGCACATATTTTAATAGGACTTGCAACTGCAGTAGAAAATATTGATGCAGTAATTAAGATAATTAAAAATTCAAAAAATAACGAAGAAGCTAAAAAAAATTTATTAAGCAAAAAATGGAAAATAAAAAAAAGTTCGAAATTAATATCTACTATAGAAAAGAAAAAAAATGTTCAATCTTATTCTTTAACAAATGAACAGGTTATAGCAATTTTAGAATTAAGATTGCAAAAATTAACTGCTTTTGGAATATCTGAAATTGAAACAGAAATAAGTAAGCTCGCAAAACTTATTATTGATTTAAACAAAATTCTCAATTCAAAAAAAGAGTTATATAATTTAATTAAAAATGAACTAAATAATATTAAAGATAAGTATGCAGTTCCTAGACGAACTAAAATTATTGATGCAGTTTTAAATTATAATATTGAGGAAACAATTCAAAAAGAGTCCGTTGTAATTAATATTACCAATAAAGGTTACATTAAACGTAGTCCTCTTACATCTTTGAAGGCACAAAAAAGAGGAGGAAAGGGTAAAACAGGTATTACGACCAGAGAAGAAGATTTTGTTGTTCAAATTTTTACAGCTAATACTCATACACCCATGCTATTCTTTTCAACTCAAGGGCTGGTTTATAAAATTAAGGCATATAAAATTCCTGAGGGAACTTCTGCTTCAAAAGGCAAATCTATATTTAATATTTTACCTCTTAAAAATCATCATTCTATAAGTTCAATAATGCCATTACCAGAAGATGAAAATGAGTGGAAAAACCTTCAAATTATTTTTGTAACTTCAAAAGGAAACATTAGAAAAAATTCATTAGAAGATTTTATAAATATAAATGCATCTGGTAAAATTGCTATGAAATTATCTGAGAATGATAAAATTATTGGTGTTAAAATATGTAGCGAGGACCAAGATATATTATTGAGTACTAAATACGGCAAATGCATACGATTTATGTCAAAAAAATTAAGACTTTTTAAGGGAAGATCGTCAAAAGGGATTAGAGGTATGCAACTTACTGATGGAGATGAGATAATTTCTTTATCGATTCTTGATAATAGTAAAATTGATAACAAAAAAATTAATAAAGATCCTAAAATTAAAAAAGGTTTGGAAAAATATATTCTTTCAGTATCAGAAAATGGTTATGGAAAAAGATCATCTTATTTTGATTACAGGGTTACAAATAGAGGAGGAAAAGGAATTATTGGCATAATTAACTCATCTAGAAATGGGAACATTGCTTGCAGTTTGGTAGTTGGAGAAGAAGATGAAATAATTTTATCTACTGATAAGGGTAGTATAATGAGATGTGCAGTTAAAGAAATACGAGTTGCTGGAAGAAATACGCAAGGTGTTAGAATAAAAAAACTTAAAGGTGAAGAAAAGGTTGTCTCGGTTATTAAAATAGAAGATAATATTCATTAATGAGAAACACTGCCATTTACCCAGGAACATTTGATCCAATTACTTTTGGTCATATAGATGTAATTAAAAAGTCTCTAAAAATCTTCGATAAAGTTGTGGTAGCAGCTGCAGAAAATATAAATAAAGATTATCTTTTTACCATAGATGAAAGAGTTGAAATAATTAAGGATTCATTATTTAAAGATTTAAAACTAAGTAGTAAAAGGATTTTAGTTATACCTTTTAATACTCTGACGATAAATCTATGCAATAAATATAAAGCAAATGTAATTATAAGAGGTCTCAGAGCTGTATCAGATTTTGAATATGAATTTCAACTTGCTGGAATGAACAAAAAATTAAATGAAAAAATTGAAACGATATTTATGATGTCTGATGTTGAAAATCAAATTATTTCATCAAAATTTGTTAAGGAAATAGCCCGATTAGATGGAAAAATTGACAGATTTTTAACAAAATCTATAGTAAAAAAATTAAAAAATAAATTGGAATGAAAAAAAAATATATCTTATTATTATTTTTCTTTTTAATTTTTAATAAACTTTACTCGGAGGAAATTATGATAATGGAACTTAAAGATGGTGTTGTAGAACTTGAACTTTATTCAGACATTGCACCTAATCATGTTGAAAGATTTAAAGATCTTGCAAAAAAAGGATTATACAATGGAGTAGTTTTCCATAGAGTTATAGAAGGTTTTATGGCGCAAACTGGAGATGTTAAATTTGGAAATTCTAATTCTAAAGATTTCAATTTATCTTTGGCCGGAACAGGTGGCTCTAACATGCCAGATTTAAAATCAGAGTTCTCGGATATACCACACGATAGAGGTGTTCTTTCTGCAGCAAGATCATCAGATCCTAACAGTGCTAATAGTCAATTTTTTATTTGTTTTCAACCCGCTCCTCATTTAGATAGACAATATACTGTTTTCGGAAAAGTAATAAAAGGAATGGAGTTCATAGATAAAATTAAAAAAGGAGAAGGTCCTAACGGTTCTGTTAGAAGTCCTGATAAAATTATTAGTTTAAAGTTAAAATAACTTTAGATGAAAAAAAAAGAGTTTTCTTTTAGTGTAATTAAAAAATACAAAAAAGCTAGGCTAGGTAGGATTAAAACATCTCGAGGTATAATAGATACGCCTGCATTTATGCCTGTAGGTACTCTTGGTACAGTTAAAGGTTTGTTTGTGGAAGATATCAAGAAAACTGGATCTCAAATTATTTTGGGAAATACTTACCATTTAATGTTAAGACCTGGCTCTAAAATTTTAGATAAATTTGGAGGTCTACACAAATTTATGAATTGGGATAAACCGATATTAACCGATTCTGGTGGGTTTCAAATAATGTCACTATCAAAATTAAATAAAATTGATCAAGATATTGGAGCGACTTTCAGATCTCACATTGATGGCAAAAAAATAGTTTTGAGTCCCGAGCAAAGTATTAGAATTCAAAAATCAATAAATTCAGATATTTTGATGGTTTTGGATGAGTGCCCAAAATTAACAAACAATAGAGAGAAATTAAAAAGAGCTATTGAAACATCAACAAAGTGGGCCAAAAGATGTAAAGTTGAATTTGGGAATAATAAAAAAAAAGCTCTATTCGGCATAATCCAAGGAGGTTTGTATAAAGACTTAAGAGTAGAGAGCTTACAAAAATTATTAGATATAAACTTTGATGGGTACTCGATTGGAGGTTTAGCAGTAGGTGAGACCCAACAAGAAATGTTTGAAACAGTAAAAAATATTACAGATAAAATGCCAGAAAATAAACCTAGGTATTTAATGGGCGTAGGAACACCTTCAGATATGTTAGGCGCAATAAACGAAGGTGTAGACATGTTTGACTGCGTTATGCCAACTAGATCAGGAAGAACAGGTTTGGCTTTTACTTGGAAAGGTAAAATAAATCTTAAAAATTCTATATACAAAGATGATAAATCTCCATTAGATGAAAGGTGTAGCCTTAGAAATTTAAATAAATATTCAAAAAGCTATTTAAATCACTTAATTAGGACAAACGAGTTATTGGCATCTATGTTGATTTCTTTACATAATATTAATTTTTATCAACAATTTATGAGCGAAATAAGAAAAAGTATTAAGAGTCGCACATTCGCTAAATTCTATAACAAATATATCAAATTTTTTAATTAATAAATCTTATTGAATTTTTAACCATTTATATGTAAAAGAAATTTCTTTGGGCCCTTAGCTCAGTTGGTAGAGCACCTCCCTTTTAAGGAGGGTGTCGATGGTTCGAGTCCATCAGGGCTCACCAAATCAGCTTTAAGTTGATATTGGTGGATACTTTAAAATCACTTCTGTTATCCAATTTTCTAAGTTTTCAATTCTTTTTGTGCTTGATGGGTGTGTGCTTAAAAAAACAGGTGGTTCTTTACCCTTGTTTCTTTCTGCCATTCTTTCCCATAGCTTGACTGATTCTCGAATGTCATATCCTGACAAAGATGAAAAAATTAATCCCAAATAATCTGCTTCAGTTTCCTGTTTTCGACCAAATGGATTCATAATACCTATTCTGTAAATATCCATACCAGTTGTATTGCCAACTTGATTCCTAGCTTGACTTACTGCGCCTCCAGTAAAAATATCTGCAACTGCAGTGCCTATATTAATTGTCATTGCTTGACTAGCTCTTTCAACAGAGTGTCTGGCAACAGCATGTGCTATTTCGTGACCCATTACTACTGACAGAGCGTCAGTATTTTTTGTTACTTTAAGTAGACCTGTATAAACCGCAATTTTTCCTCCTGGCATGCACCAAGCATTTACTACCTTGTCATTATCAACTAAAATATAATCCCAACCAAAATTAGCTGTAGGATCTTTCTCTCCTTTATTTAAAAAAAAAGCACTTACAGCATTTTCCATTTTTCTTCCTATTTCTTTAATTTCTTTTAATTGAGATCCTTTTGTTATTAATTTGGTTTTGCTTCTAAAATTTTCATATGCAGCCGCAGCTTGACGATTTATTGTAGCCTCAGGAATAAGGCTTAATTGTTTTCTTTCCGTGATAGGAACAGTCGCACAAGAGGGCATTAATATTGAACAACAGCCACCACCAAATAAGCCAAGAAATTTTCTTCTATTTATGTTATGTTTCATATGACTCATGATTTTAAATAATAAATTATTAATTGCAATTTTTATATTAATATTAATATTTATAATATACTCAAGTTATAACTAATGGCTCAAAAAGGAAAAAAAACATCAATTTTATCAAGATTAAGAAACAATTTTTTTGCTGGAGCTGTAGTTCTTATTCCAATCGGAATAACACTTTATTTGTCTTTGTTCATAATCAAAGTATCTTCAAACATTCTTCCTAAAGAATTAAATCCTAATAACTATTTACCTTTTGAGATACCTGGTATTGAAATTATAATTGCAATCATTATTATTACATTTATAGGTTGGTTATCGTTATCATTTTTAGGTAAAAAAATATTTGAATTAATCAATAGAATTTTAAAAAGAATTCCGATTTTAAGAACTATTTATTCTGCAATTAACCAAATGACAGAAAGTTTAACAAAAAGTGATAACAAACAAAAAAGTGTAGTTTTACTTGAATATCCTAAAAAAGATGTGTGGGCTGTAGGGTTCGCAACAAAAGAAAACAAAGGAATTATAAACGATAAAATTGGTAACGAACTTGTAAATGTTTTCGTGCCAACAACCCCAAACCCTACGAGTGGTTTTTTGTTAATGGTGCCAAAAAAAAACTTAATTTTCTTAAATATAACTTTTGAACAAGCATCTAAATTTATTGTATCCGCTGGCACATCGGATATTGATTAATCATCTTTAGAGTAAATAATTTCTGCTCTATCATGTAATTTTACTAAAAAATCAAATCTATTTAAATTTTCATTCTCAATTTTTTTTAAGTAATTTTCAGCATAAATAAAGAGATCACTATGATCTATAGGATCAGCAATTCTGAAGAATTTACTTCCACTTTGTTGGTAACCAATAATATCTCCGAAACCTCTCATTTTCATATCTTCCTCTGCAATGAAAAATCCATCACTAGACTTTTTCAAAATTTTTATTCTTTGAATACTATTTTTTGATAAATTATCTTTAAATAATAATATACATTTGCCTTGCTTTTGACCTCTACCAACTCTCCCACGTAGTTGGTGTAACTGAGCCAAACCAAACTTATTAGCATTTTCAATAATTATTAAATTTGCATCCGGAAAATCAATTCCAACTTCTATAACCGTTGTTGAAACCAATATTTTAGTTTTTTTGTTAAGAAATTTTTCTAATACTAAGTTTTTCTCATCTTGTTTTAATTCTCCATGCAATATATTTGTCTCATTTGGAAATTTTTTTTTTAACCAGTCAAATCTTTTATTAACAGACGAATAATCTAAGATCCTAGAGTCTTTAATTAAAGGACACACCCAAAAAACCTGATTATTTTGAGATAAATTTTTTTTAATTATCTTTATTAATTCTTCAATTTTTTTTTCTGGCTTAGAGTAAGTTAAAATTGGAAGTCTATTTTTTGGTTTTTCTATAAGCCTGGAAACATCCATGTCACCATAAATTGTTAACATCATTGTTCTAGGTATTGGAGTAGCCGACATTAACAAAACATCACAATTTTTCCCTCCTTTGTTAGCCAATGACATTCTTTGTTTTACTCCAAATTTATGTTGTTCATCTATAATAATGTAACCTAGGTTTTTAAAATCAATTTTTTTTTGAAATAAGGCGTGTGTTCCAATTAATAAATCGATTTCTCCAATTTTTAACTCTTCAAGAATTTTTTTTCTTAACTTTGTCTCAGTTTTACCAGTCAAAAGTTTAATTTTAATTTTAGTACCATCAAATATTTTTTTTGCCAAATTATAATGTTGTTTTGCTAATATTGCTGTCGGAGCCATTAAAGCTGTTTGGTAACCAATCTCTAAAGTATTTGCTGCTGTTAAAAAAGAAACAATAGTTTTTCCCGAACCAACGTCACCTTGAAGTATTCGAAACATTTTTTTTTTAGATTTTAAATCATCATTGATTTCATTAATTACTTCTTCTTGATTGTTCGTTAGTTTAAAATTTAAATTATTTAATATCTTATTAGATAGTGAATTATTAAATATTTTACTTTCTTTTATAATTTTTTTAAATTTTTTTCGATTTTTGGAGAGAACTATTAAATTTGACAATATTTCATCTAAAGCCAGTCTACGTAAATATTTACTATTTTTTACATTACTATTATTCAAACTATGTATTTTTACTATAGACTCATTCCATGAACAAAAACCAAATTTTTCTAATATATCTTTGTCGTGCCACTCACTTAGATTGGGAAGATTATTAATTACTTTTTCAATAATTTTTCTATAGGATTTTTCATTAAGACCCTCAGTTAATGAATACTTTGGAATATTTTTTTTTACATAATCAATTTTATCTATTGATGTAATATAACTTGGATTTGTTATTTGATATTTATTTTTGTAAAAATTAATTTTTCCACT
The DNA here is from genome assembly GCA_902561155.1 of uncultured Pelagibacteraceae bacterium. Classification (GTDB taxonomy): domain Bacteria; phylum Pseudomonadota; class Alphaproteobacteria; order Pelagibacterales; family Pelagibacteraceae; genus Pelagilacustribacter. Next base: position 136,029 of record CACEOY010000001.1, on the reverse strand, counting down.
TATTAAAACAAATTTATTGATTGGTAAGACAGATCTTATATAGCCCTCTCTGCTATTAAAAAAGACAATATCAATTTTACCAAAATTATCCGAACAAATAACTTTATTTGGCAAATTCCTAACTCTTGGGAAATTATATTTTAAAACTTGTACTTTAATAGTTTGAATTTTACCAACTTCTAATCTATCAAGAGTTACCATATCCGATCTATCCGTTGATGAGTAAGGGAAATGCCACAACAAATCATTGATTCTTTCTATTTTCTTATTTTTTAAATATTTGCTAAGTTTCGGACCAACTCCTTTTAAAAAAGAAATATTTTTAAAAAGATCATCTTTATTTTTAAAAATTGTCATAGATAATATATAATACATTAATTAAATGATTGAATTAGAAACTTTAAAGAAAAAAATAATTTACAGAGCAAATTATCGCGGTACTAAAGAGATGGACATTCTACTCAGTAAATTTGTTGATAAATATATTAACACTTTTTCGAAAAAGGAACTTGAGGACTTATTTGACTTTTTGAATTTAGAGGATGAAATTATTTATAATTATTATCAAACAAAAAAAATTAATAAAAAGATAAAAATAAATCAAGTAGTAGAAATTTTTAGTAAATTTAAATTATAATGGCGGAGAGGGTGGGATTCGAACCCACGAACGAGTTGCCCCGTTGCTGGTTTTCAAGACCAGTGCTTTCAACCGCTCAGCCACCTCTCCTTTATGAAACAGTACAAACTAATACTATTATTAGTTAAAAATAACAATAATCTTATTTATTTTGCAAATACTAGTTTAAATAAATTATTTATGATAACTAACAAAATGGCTAAATTCTTAATTAAATTTATTTTTATATTTTATTTTTTGTTATTTAACACTTTTTTAAATGCGGCAGAACATAACTTTGGAGCATGGCTTGAAAATTTTAAAAATGTGGCTAGGAGTGAAGGTGTATCTGAAAATACTATTACCGACACACTTCAAAATATTAAATTTTTACCTAAAGTGATTGAGTATGATAGATATCAGCCAGAATTTTATGAAGACACACACTCATATATAAGAAAAAGAACAAATAACAATAAAGTTAAAAAAGGTTTGATTCTATATTCAAAAGAAAAAAAATTAATCAATAAAATTGAAAGTAAATTTTTAGTAGAAAAAGAGTTGCTACTAGCACTTATGGGCATAGAAACAAATTTTGGAAAATATCTTGGAAAAATGGACATCTTGTCATCTTTAGCAACATTAAGCTTTGATAAAAGAAGAAGTGCCTTTTTTACAGAAGAATTGTTAACATTATTAAAATTAATTGATAAAAATATAATTCAAAAGGACATTTTATTTGGATCATGGGCTGGAGCTTTTGGGAACTTTCAATTTATGCCATCTACTATAAAAAATTATGCAATTGATTATAACAACAATTCCAATATAGAGTTAAAAAAAATTGATGATTCATTTGCATCTGCTGCTAATTATATAAAAAAAATAGGATGGCAAACAAACTCACCATGTTTCGTCAGCATTAATCTAGAAAAAACAGTTCCAGATAAATACCTAAACACTTCAGCAAGGAAATTGAAAAACAAAAAAAAAGTTAAGCACCTAAAAAAATATTTACGAAATCCGGAAAAATATTCTTCTTATGATAATATGACAGCAGCAATAATTACTCCAGATAAAGACATTATACCTGGATCAAAAAAACTTAAACCAGCGTATTTAGTTTTTAATAACTATGAGTTAATACTTAAATGGAATAGGTCACTAAGATTTGCTTTAGCCGTATGTACATTAAAAGATAAATTTAAAAATGAGATATAACTATTTTTTAATATTTTTTGTCTTATGTTCTTGTACATCTCCAAGTATGAACAAATATGAAAAGCCTGTTTTAAACTCCAAAGGATTTGCATATATTTATACTCTCAAAGATTATGAAAATAAATTTATCAAAAAGAAAATTAATTCGGATGAATTAATAATTGCTCATAATAAAGTAAAAAGGGGTTCTTTATTAAAGATTACAAACCCTAATAATGGAAAAAACATAATATTAAAAAACTCTTTTAGACTGGATTATCCGGATTTTTACAAAGTTTTAATTACTAAACCTATTTCAAATCAAATTGGTTTAAATGAAAATTTTCCATATGTAGAAGTGGAAGAGATTAAAAAGAATAAATCTTTCATTGCAAAAAAAGCTGAAACTTATGAAGAAGAAAAGCAATTAGGCGTAAAAGCTCCCGTTGAAAAAGTGAAAATAGATAATATTAGCAAAACAAAAATAAAAATGTCTAATAAAAAACCTAAATTTATTATTATTTTAGGCAATTTTTATTCACAAGAGTCTGCTAAACTTTTGATAGAGAGGGTCAAAAGTGAGTCGTTATTATTAAGAAATAAGAAAATCTCCATAGACAAAAAAAATAAACATAATTTTGAGGTTTTTTTAGGCCCATATAAGACTATTAAAATGATTAAAAATGATTACATTGCTTTAAAACAGATAAATTTTGATGAGGTAGATATAAAAATATATGAATAAATATTTAGTAAAAATATTAACTTTATACTTTTTTCTTACAATAAATCTTAACTCAAATCCAAAGGTAGATGTTAAGACTGCTATTTTATTAGATTACGACTCTAATGAAATCATTTTTGAGCTAGAACCTGATATGAGTATTTATCCTGCATCTATGACTAAAATCATGACTTCAATAATTGTTTTTGATTTATTAGAACAAGAAAAACTATCTTTAGACGATAAATTTTTAATATCTGAAAAAGCTTGGAGATTATCTCAAAGTGGGTACTCATCGATGTTTTTGATGATAAATGACGAGGTTTCAGTAGAAAATCTTTTAAAAGGAATAATCATAGCATCTGGTAACGACGCTTGCATTGCAATAGCCGAAGGAATTGCCGGTACGGAGGAAAATTTTGCTGATATGATGAACGAGAAAGCTAGTGAGATTGGCATGACCAACACTAGTTTTGCAAACTCTTCTGGTATAAATCATCCTGATAATTACTCTACAGTTCGAGATATAGCTATCATGTCACAATATTTAATAAAAAATCATCCTGAATATTACGAACTTTTTAAAGAAAAAACATTTACTTGGGATAGAACGGGTGGTGATCCAATTACTCAAGGTAATAGAAATCCATTATTATATAAAAGAGTTGGAGTAGATGGTATAAAAACGGGTTATCTAGCTGTAGAAAAATATTCATTGGCCAGCACAATGAAAAGAGATCAGCGAAGACTTATTGCAGTAGCAAGTGGTTTTCAAACAAAAAATTTAAGATCGAGTGGCTCTTTAAAAATATTAAGTTGGGGATTCAGAAATACTGACACATTTGAAATTTCTAGGACTAATGAAACAATATTTCCTGTAAAAACTTGGCTGGGAAAAAAAACTGACATAGACGGGGTAACAAAAGAAGATGTTTTTTTAACTCTTAAGAAAAAAGAGGCAAGAAATTTAAAAGTTTTTTTAAATTATAATGGCCCTATAAAAGCACCAATTACTAAAGACCAACAAATAGCAAATATAGAAATTTTTGTAAAAGACAATTTAATTAAAAAGGTTCCCGTATATGCTGCTGAAAATGTAAATAAGGTAAATGTATTTAAGAGCTTATTTATGTCATTGAACTATTTGATTTGGGGAGATGTATAAAAAGAGTTTTTTTATTGTTTTTGAAGGTATTGAGGGTAGTGGAAAATCTTATCAAGCTAAGATTTTATTTAAAAAATTAAAAAAATTAATTAATAACGTAATTCTAACTAGGGAACCAGGTGGTACTAAAAGTGCTGAAATAATTAGAAAAATAATTCTAAAAGACTACTTTGAAAAGAACAAAAAGATAAAATTCGATAAATATACAGACACTTTATTATATCTTGCAGCCAGAAATGAGCATCTGAAAAATAAAATAATACCAGCTTTAAAAAATAAAAAAATTATAATTTGTGATCGATTTGTAGATTCAACATTGGCATATCAAGTTTATGGAAAAAGAGTATCTTTAAATTTTATAAATAATATTCACAAACAAATACTTAGAAAAATTAAACCAAACATAACATTTGTTTTGAAGGTTAAAAAGCAATCATTTTTAAGCAGGTTAAAGAAAAGAAGGTCTAGAAACAGATATGATAATTTTCCTGCCAAATTTTATATTAAAGCTCAAAACGCCTTTTTGAAAATATCTAAAAATAAAAAAGATCATATAATTTTAGAATCTTCGAAAAATACACCTGAACTTCAAAAAAAAATATTTCAAATTATTAAAAGGAAAATAGGCCTAAAATGATTGAAAAAAAATTATATGGTCTAGAAAAGTATTTATCAAATTTAATAGAATTATTTGATAATAATAAATTACCTAAAGTTATGATGTTAACTGGAAAAAAGGGTCAAGGAAAATTTACTTTAGTAAATCATTTAATGAGTTATATTTTCGATAAAGAAAATTATAATTTAAAAGATAATAGCATTTTAAATGAGAATAAATTACATAATATTAAAGAGAATTCTAATGGGAATGTAATCTATTTTAATTGCATTAAAAAAAATATAAAAATTGAAGAAATAAGAAATTTAAAATCAACGTTACAAAAATCTTCAATAAATAAATTTAATCGCTTTGTTATATTTGATGATGTAGAATACTTAAGTGGTAACTGTATAAATGCTCTTCTTAAAACAATTGAAGAACCGTCTATTACAAATTATTTTATTTTAATTAATAATCAAAGACAAAATATTCTAGAAACTTTAAAGTCAAGATCAATTGAATTTATATTCTTTTTAAATAATTCTTTAAAGATAGACATTATAAAAAAGTTGCTGCTGGATCACAAAATAGAAGATAAGATAGCTATAAGAAATTCAAAATTAACGCCAGGAAACTATTTGAGGTATAACAAGATACTTTTAGATGATAAAATTAATGTCAATGATGATTTAATTTCAAATTTAAAAAAATTATTTAAATTGAGTAAACTTAAAAAAGATGAAGATTATCTGAGTTTTGCAATATATTTGGTAGATCAGTATTATTTTAATATATCTAGAAATAGTACAAAAGTTGATAATATAAATAATAAAAGAATTAAGATTATTAGAAAAATACATGATTCAATTAAATTAAATTTAAATCACACAAATTTGCTTGTGGAAATAGAAAACTATATTTAGTGGATACAAAAAATTATTATATAACTACACCAATTTATTATCCATCAGGCAAACCTCATATGGGCCATGCTTATTCAAGTATAGTTGCAGATGTTATTGCTCGCTATAAAAGATTAGAAGGATACAAAGTTTATTTTTTAACAGGTACTGATGAACACGGTTTAAAAATTCAGAGAGAAGCAGAAAAAAATAAAAAAGATACTCAAAAGTTTTGTGACGAATTATCTGAAAAATTTAAAGAGTTAACAAAAATTTTAAATCTTTCAAACAATGATTTTATAAGGACTACTGAAAAGAGACACCATAAGTCGGTAGAAGATTTATGGAATAAATTAGTTCAATCTGGTGATATTTATTTAGATAAATATAAAGGTTGGTATTCAGTTTCTGATGAAGCTTACTACGATGATGATGAAATTGAAGAAAAGGACGGTTTGAAAATATCAAAATTATCTGGTTCAAAAGTTGAGTGGGTAGAAGAGGAGTCATATTTTTTTAAACTTTCTGCATGGAATAAAAAATTACTAGATCTTTATAAATCTAATCCTTCTTTCATTCTTCCAGATGCAAGAAAAAATGAAGTTGTAAAATTTGTTGAGAAGGGACTTAAAGATTTATCTGTAAGTAGAACATCTTTTTCGTGGGGCATACCAGTGCCTAAAAATAACAAGCATATTATTTATGTATGGCTAGACGCTCTAACTAATTATTTAAGCGCACTTAATTATCCAGACGTTTCTTCTGATTTATATAAAAACTATTGGCCTGCTGATTTACACATTATAGGTAAGGATATCTTAAGATTTCATGCAATTTACTGGCCTGCATTTTTAATGGCTGCTAAATTACCTTTGCCTAAAAGAATATTTGGTCATGGATGGATACTTTCTGATGAAAAAAAAATGTCAAAATCACTTGGAAACATTCTTGATCCATTAGACATAATTAAAAATTATGGGATTGATCAACTTAGATATTATTTAATCAAAGAAGTTTCATTAGGAAATGATGGAAATGTATCGTTGGAAAATTTGAAAAATTGTATAAATAATGATTTAGCAAATAATTATGGAAATTTATGTCAAAGAGTTTTTGCTTTTTTAAAAAAAAATTGTAACAATAAAATTCCTAAAAGCAACTCTATTACAAATGAAGGAAAATCATTAACTACTAAACTAAAAAAAGACATAAAAAGATTAAATAAATTTATTGATAAACAAGATCTAAACAACTACATAAAGCAGGTTATAGAATACTCTTTTGACTCCAATAAATATTTTAATGACTCTGAGCCTTGGTCACTCAAAAAAACTGATGTTAAAAAAATGAATTCTATTTTATATTCAATTGTTGAACAAATTAAAAACATAAGTATTCTTTTATTACCTATAATGCCAATAAGTGCTAACAAAATTCTTGATATAATAAATGTAAAAAAAGAACTTAGAAATATAGACGAAATAGATAGTAACAAATCCTTTAATTATGATAAAGAATTAGGAAATATTGAAATTTTATTTAAAAAGGTAGAATAATGATTATCGACTCACATTGTCATCTTGATTATGAGCCCATGTTTTCAAACTTGGATAATGTAATAAAAAGGGCGGATCAATCTAATGTTAAAATTATGTTAACTATATCTGTGGCTGACAAAAAGTATAATAATATTATAGAAATCACGAATAAGTATACAAACGTTTATGGTACTTACGGGATTCATCCACATGAGGCCAAAAATCACAGCAAAATTAACAAAGACATAATTTTAGAAAGATTAAATATTAGTAAGAAAATAATTGGAATAGGAGAAACTGGTTTAGATTTTTATTATAATCATTCTGACAAAGATGAGCAAATAAGATTATTTGAAGAACATATTAAAGCTTCTATTTTAAGCAAACTACCACTCGTAATTCATTCAAGGGATGCAGAGGATCTTACTTACGATATTTTATCAAAATATTCAAAAAAAGATAAATTGAAGATTTTGATGCACTGTTTTACTGGAACAAAAAAGTTTGCAGATAAACTTCTAGGATTAGATGCCTTTTTTTCGGCTAGTGGCATTATAACATTTAAAAAGTCCAATGATCTTAAAGAAACATTTAAGTCAATACCTCTTAATAAAATATTAATTGAAACGGATTCTCCATATCTGTCTCCTGAACCTTTGAGAGGAAAATCAAATGAGCCATCAAATGTAGTTCTGACCGCTAAATATCTCTCAAAACTGAAAGAAATTGAATTTGATGATCTTTGTGAAAGTACAACAAATAATTTTTTTAAACTTTTTGGTAAGATAAGTTGAAGAATAAGTTTACAATCTTGGGCTGTGGAAGCTCTTTGGGCGCTCCTTGGATTACAAACTATTGGGGTAAATTAAACAAAAAAAATAAAAAAAACATAAGAACTAGATGTTGTGCCCATATTCAGTATCAAGATATTTCAATTCTTATCGATACATCTCCAGATATAAAAGAGCAAATAAAAAGAAATAATATAAAAAATATCGATGCTGTTATTTATACACATGAACACGCTGATCAAACTGTAGGAATATTTGAGTTAAGGCCTTTCTTTTGGAAAAATAAAAAAAAAATTCCTATATACGGAAGTAAACGAACAACAAAATTACTCAAACAGAAATACACATTCTGCTTTTCTCCTAGATCTGGATATAAACCAATAATGAGTGCTAACACTTTTAATGATCAATTTACTATAAAAAAAAATGATAAATTATTAAAAATACAGGCTATAGAATTACAGCATGGGATGATAAAGGCAAATGGCTTTGTTTTTAACAAAATTGCTTATCTCAGTGATTGCAACAAGATACCAAATAAATCTTTTAACCAATTAAAAAATTTAAATTATCTCATTATAGATTGTCTAAGAAAAAATCCACATCCATCACATTTCCACTTTGATGAAACAATTAAAATTGCAAAAAAACTTGCTCCCAAAAAAACAATTCTTACTAATTTACATGTTGATCTCGATTATCAAAGCCTAAGGAAAAAGTTACCAGAAAATATTATTCCAGCATACGACGGATTATCTTTTAACTTTTAATTTCTTTATTGATTGCGTTTATAAATTTTCTTGAGCTAGGTTTGGTAAAGGATGCAAAAGTATCGGCTATTTTACCATCTTTTCCAATAATGATTTTGTGAAAATTCCATTTTGGTATTGCTGCTATACCGTGATTTTTTTTAGCCCATTTAAAGAAATCATGGGCATTATTTCCAATAACATCTACTTTTTCAGACATCGGAAAAGTTATACCAAAGTTACCCTCACAAAATTTTTTAATTTCAGCGTTATTTTTTGGTTCTTGCTTAAAATTATTTGTAGGGATACCTATAACTACAAGCTCATTTTTATATTCAGTGTATAATTTTTGTAAATCATTGTATTGAGGTGTATAACCACATCTACTAGCAACATTTACTACGACAATTACTTTATTATCATAGTCCTTTAGATTAATTTGATTTCCATCTAATCCTCTAAAGTTAAAATCATATGCTAGTTTGTGATAGTCAGCAGATAAATTAGAAAAAAAACTGAAGATCATAATTGTAAATATTATTTTTCTTATCATATCATTTAATTGCTTTATAAAATGCTTTAAAAGGTAAAAGTATACAATCTTTTCTATTCATATATTTATCTTTCAACAAATAAGTCAAATTATTAAATTTTTTCGGCACTTTTTTACTAAAATTTAAATATTTACTTAAATTTTTTTTTAAGTCACCCAAGTTAGTATTTTTTGCTATATTTGCCAATGTGCTCGCAGAAGCTTGACAAAAAATACATGCTTCAGTTTCATATCTTAATTCTTGAATAGTATTTTTTTTCAATAAAATTTCTATGGATATTTTGTCGCCACAAATTGAATTTTTGAGATTAGTTTTATAAGAATATTTGTTCTTTAAACCATAAAATTTAGTATTAGAAGCGATTTTCAATAATCTTTTATCGATCATTTTTTACTAGCAAGTAATAACAAGAAGTAACCACATAAAGTAGACAATAATGAACCTGTAAGTACACCAATCTTTACACCGTCACTAAATTCTAAGTTATTTGCAAAGGCAAGATTGCCCACGAATAAACTCATAGTAAAACCGATACCTGTTAATATTGAGACCGCATAAAGTGACGTCCAGTTTGAGTTATTCGGTTTATCTGCAAATTTAAAATAGATAGACAAATAGGAAAATAGAAATACTCCGATTTGTTTTCCAAAAAATAATCCACAAACTATTCCTAAAGGTACTGGATTTAACAATGTTGCAAAAGATAATCCCTCTAAAGACACTCCTGCGTTTGCAAAAGCAAATATTGGCATAATTCCAAATGCTACGTAAGGGGATATTGCATGTTCTAACCTTAATAATAAAGAGTTTTTCTCTTTTTTAGTATCGTGAGGAATAGTTAAAGCTAATAAAACTCCCGCAATCGTCGCATGAATGCCTGACTGATGAGTAAATTCCCACAAAAATATTCCGACTATTAAATAGGGAATGAATGATCTTACATTTAATCTGTTTAATATTATTAGCAATATTATCGCAACAGCCATAAGTATTAGGTAAGTTATTTGTATATTGCCTGAATAAAAGAACGCTATTATTATTATTGCTCCGAGATCATCAATAATTGCTAAAGCGGTTAAAAAAACTTTTAAAGATATTGGAACTCTTTTACCAAGTAATGATAAAACTCCCAATGAAAAGGCAATATCAGTTGCTGACGGTATTGCCCAACCGTTAAGCCTTGTACTGTCATCAATATTAATTATTATATAAAAAGCAGCAGGAACAACCATTCCCCCAACAGCTCCAATAATTGGTAACATCGCTTGTTTTGGATTTGAAAGTTCTCCTTTGACAAATTCTCTTTTTATTTCTAAAGAAACTAAGAAAAAAAAGATGGCCATCAAGACATCATTGATCCAATGTAGAACACTTAACTTTAATCCAAAGTCCTTAGTTCCAAGCGTAAAATAGCTTTCTAATATTCTGAAATAATTTTCACCTAAACTACTATTACTAATAAACAAGGCAATGATCGCTGAAAAAAGAAGAACCAATCCTGATGCTGACTCTAATTTAAAGAAATATTTAAATGGTTTTGAAATATATTGGATCATTTAGTTATTTTTTACTAATATAACAATAATCTTTCAATTGCCAAAAAGTCATATATAACCTATATAAATAGACTTTCGGAGCGTAGCGCAGCCTGGTAGCGCATCTGGTTTGGGACCAGAGGGTCGAAGGTTCAAATCCTTCCGCTCCGACCAAAATCATATGAATATTAAAAAAGTAGTTGTAATAGGATCTGGAACAATGGGGAGTGGAATAGCTGCTCATTTATGCAATGCTAATATACCAGTCATATTATTAGATTTAAAAACTGAAATTTCTGAAAAAGCTAAAGAAAGAATTCTAAAATCTAGACCGCCGTTATTATTTGAAAAAGATAAAATTAAAAATTTGAAGGTTGGCAATATTATCGATGATTTTGAAAATGTTTCTGATGCAGACTGGATTGTAGAGGCAGTTGTTGAAAGAATTGATATCAAACATAATATTTATAAAAAAATATTTGATAAAAGAAAAAAAGACTCAATTGTTTCGTCAAATACATCAACTATTCCTTTAAAAGTATTATCAAAAAAATTAAAAGCAGAAGACAAAAAAGATTTTTGTATTACACACTTTTTCAATCCAGTTAGATATATGGGATTACTAGAAATAGTTAGAGATAAGCTGAACGACCAAAATAAAATTAATTATTTAAAAGATTTTAGTGAAGAAAAATTAGGTAAAGGTGTAATTGTTTGTGGTGACACTCCTGGTTTTTTAGGAAACAGAATAGGAGTATATGCTATGCAAGTAGCGATGACAGAAGCGGTTGATATGGATCTTTCTATTGAAGAAGCTGATGCTGTATTTGGTAGACCTATGGGTATACCTAAAACAGGAGTTTTTGCTTTATATGACTTGATAGGTATTGATTTAATGTCAGATGTTCTCAAAAGTTTTCAAAAAGAATTACCCAAAGAAGATGATTTTCAAAAAGTTGTTTCTGGTTTACCGATTATCAAAAAATTAATTGAAACTGGTTATACGGGTAGAAAAGGTAAGGGAGGGTTTTATAGGATGAATAAGTCTGAGAATAAAAAGACTCTTGAAGCTCTTAATTTAAATAAAAATGAATACTTTCCAGTTAAAAAGATAGATTTAAAAATAGATAAGATAAACCTTTTAGAATTAATTAACAGAAATGATAAGTATGGTAAATATGCATGGTCAGTAATTTCAAAAATAATCTTGTACTCATCTTCACTGGTGCCAGCTATAACTGATGAATATAATGACATAGATGAAGCTTTGAGACTAGGTTTTAATTGGTCTATGGGCCCGTTTGAAATGTTAGAGTCTATAGGATTGAAAAATTTCTTTTCAAAAATTGGAGATATTAATCACAATGAATTTTTAAAAGATTTAAAAGAAAAAAAAGCAGAAAGTTTTTATGACGAGCGACAAAAATATACTAACTTACAAACATTAGGAAAGATTAAAAAAACAGTCATTAAATTAGATAAAAATGACTCAGCAGAAATATTTAGATTTAAAGATTTTAATATTGTTGAGTTTAACACTAAAGCAAATGCTTTAGATAATGATTCAATGGATGCTTTGAAAAAGGCTACAGATAAACCTCTAATTATAATAAACGAAAGTATGCAATTTTCTGCAGGTGTAAATCTAAATTATGTAATGAAATTTATAAAGAATAACGATATGAAGTCTGTTGAAAAATTTATTAAGTATTTTCAAGAAACTTGCAAGCATCTTAAATATTGTAAATACCCAGTTATATCTGCTCCGTCTGGTTTAGCCCTAGGAGGTGGAGAAGAAGTTGTATTACAAAGTAATTATGTAGTTACGCATACTAATATAGTAATGGGTTTAGTTGAAACAATTGTTGGTTTAGTGCCTGCTGGAGGTGGTTGTAAAGAACTACTTTGGAGATGGTGTCAAACCAATGAGTCTAAAACAGATCCAGATTATGCACCATTAAAAGTTTTTGATATAATTGGTTATGCTAAAACTGCATCTTCTCCTCAAGAGGCTAAACCTATGTTATTTTTGGATAAAAATCATGATGTTATAATTAATAGAAATGAACTACTGCCTGCGGCAAGAAAATTACTCAATAATAACGTAGATATGTCTCCATCTAAAGAATGTAAATTTAAATTATCGGGTAAAAATGCTAGAGAAAAAATGCACAAAATACTTGAAGCATTATATAATGATAATAAGATTCTAGATCACGGTATGGAAGTTGGTAAAGAATTAGCATATGTTTTAAGTGGCGGTGATACAGATTTAAATAAAGAGGTAACAGAAGATCAAATGTATAAATTGGAACTAAACAGCTTTATGAAATTAGTAGAAAATAAAAAAACTCAAGATAGGATTGTTCATACATTAAAAACAGGAAAACCATTAATTAATTAAATGACTACATATAATGCTCCAGTTGAAGATATGATGTTTCTTTTTGATAATCTTAAAGATAATAAAAATTATAAAGAGATTGATAAATTTAAAGAAATAAGTTCTGACTTAGTCAAAGATGTTTTAGATCAAGCAGCAAAAATAAATCAAGAAATTGTTCATCCCTTAGCTAAAATAGGTGATGACAGTCCATGTGTGTATGAAAATGGAATAGTAAGATCTCCACCAGGTTATAAAGAAGCTTATAAAAAATTCATTACAGATGGATGGACATCTTTATCTTGTGATCCAAAATATGGTGGTCAAGGAATGCCAAAGACTGTTAGTACTTTTTTTGAAGAAATGTTATCCTCAGCAAGTTTATCATTTAAATTATATAGCGAACTAAGTATTGGAGCTTATAATTGTATTCTTCATCACGCAGATGATAAGATTAAAGACAAGTTTTTACCAAAAATAGTAGAGGGAAAATGGAGTGGGACTATGTGTTTGACCGAGTCTCAATGTGGAACTGATTTAGGCTTAATAAAAACAAAAGCAATAAAAAATTCAGATGGATCATTTTCTTTAACTGGACAAAAAATATTTATTACATCTGGTGATCACGACTTAACAGAAAATATCATACATTTAGTTTTAGCAAAAATACCAGGTGGGCCTGAAGGAACTAAAGGAATTAGTCTTTTTTTAGTTCCAAAATTTAATGTAAATGAAAATGGTTCGGTGGGGTCTAGAAATGGTGTTAGCACTTTATCTATTGAAACCAAAATGGGAATCAAAGGTTCACCAACTTGTGTTCTTAACTTCGATAATGCTAAGGGCTTTTTAATTGGTAAAGAAAATAAAGGATTAAGCTCAATGTTTACAATGATGAATTTAGAAAGAATTATAGTTGGAATACAAGGATTAGGTATTTCAGAAACAGCATATCAAAATTCATTAGCTTACACGAGAGAGAGAAAACAAGGTAAATCAAACGATAATAAAAATGGTGAAACAGACTTAATACTTAAACACGCTGATATAAGAAGAAGTCTGATGAATATGAAGTCAATAATTGAAGGCCAAAGATCACTTGCTTTTTGGTTATCTCAACAAGTTGATGTAAGTTTAAATCACTCAAATGAAAATATCAGAAAAGAAGCTGATGAAATGGTATCTCTCATGACACCTGTAGTAAAATCTTTTTTTTCAGATATGGGAATGGAAATAACAAATGAAGCTATTCAAGTTTTTGGTGGTTATGGCTATACAAGAGATCAAGGTATCGAACAACTCTATAGAGATAATAGAATAACACCAATTTATGAGGGTACAAATTCTGTGCAAGCAATTGATCTTGTATTTAGAAAAGTACTAACTAATAGAACATTAGAAAAATTTACGTCCCTAGTTCAAAATGAGATTAAAAATTATAAGAATAATGATGAATTAAAAAGACTTTCAAATATTCTTGAAGAAAAAATAAAAATTTTATTAGATTTTTCAAATTGGTTAGATATTAAATTAAAAAATCAAAAAGATGATGTCAGCGCGGCATGCAATGACTTTTTAAAAGTTCTTGGTTATGTAGCTTTAGGATATTCATGGCTCAAAATGACTAAAGTGAGCTATGAAAACTCAAATAAAAATAAAGAATTTTATGAGGAAAAAATAAATACTGCAAAATACTTTTTTGATAAAATTTTACCAAGGATAGACAGTCATTATCACTCAGCAATAGCTGGCAGTGAAAGCTTGATGAAAGCTAAATTTAACTGAAAATGAGTGTATACGAAAAAAATTTAGAGAAAAATAAAGCTAATTTCGTTCCATTAACACCACTTACTTTCTTAGTTAGAGCAAAAGAAATCTACCCAAATTATGAAGCAGTAATTTATGAAGATAGAAATTACACATGGTCAGAGGTTTATAAAAGATGTGTAAAATTCGCCAGTGCGCTTTCAAAGATTGGTATTAAAAAAGGGGACACTGTTTCTTTTTTAGCTTTTAATACACCCGAAATCTTCGAAGCACATTATTCTGTGCCCATGACTGGAGCAGTGCTAAATACAATTAATATTCGTTTAGATGCAAAAACAATTTCATATATTTTGGAACATGGAGAGGCAAAAGTATTAGTTGTAGACCGCCAGCTTCATGTAGAAGTAAAAAAAGCTTTAAGCACTATAAAAAGAAAAATTACCATTATTGATATTAACGATAAGCATGCAGATCAGTCAAAGTGTGAAAAGATCGGTGATAGAGAATATGAAGAATTTTTAAAAACTGGTGATGAGAATTTTCAATGGAAAATGCCCGATGATGAATGGCAGGCTCTTTCATTAAGTTATACTTCTGGCACAACAGGAAATCCAAAAGGAGTTGTATATCATCATAGAGGTTCTTACTTAATGTCTACTGGTAGTGCTACTGCATGGAACATGCCTAATAGGTTAAATTTTCTAACTATTGTTCCTATGTTTCATTGTAATGGATGGGGTTATCCATGGACTGTACCAATGTTAATAGGTCGAACAATTTGTTTGAGAAATATTGACGTTAAAAAAATTTTTGAGTTAATAGATAAATACAATGTTACACATTTTGGAGGTGCTCCTATAGTTTTAAATATGATAACGGGTGCTCCTGAAAAAGATAGGAAAAAATTAAAACAAAAAGTTTATGTTTTAACTGCCGGTGCGCCACCCCCTAGTATTATTTTTAAAAAAATGAAAAGTCTAGGTTTCGAAGTTATGCACGTATATGGATTAACAGAAACATACGGTCACGTAACACAATGTGCTTGGAATGAGTCTTGGAATGAACTTAATGAGGAGAAACAAAATGAAATTAAAGCTAGGCAAGGAGTTCGATATCCAAACACTGAAGGTGTAGCTATAATGGATCCTGAAACCATGAAAGAGGTACCTAAAGATGGTAAAACTATTGGTGAGATAATGATCAAAGGTAATATTGTTATGAAAGGATATTTCAAGGATAAAAATGCAACTGATAAAGCTATGAAGGGCGGTTGGTTCCACACTGGAGATTTAGCAGTAATGCATCCTGATGGTTATGTAAAAATTCAAGATAGATCAAAAGATATAATTATTTCTGGAGGTGAAAATATTTCGTCTATAGAAATTGAAAATACTTTAGCAAAACATCCATCAGTATCTATTGCTGCTGTTGTTGCGAAACCTGATGAAAAGTGGGGAGAGGTACCCTGTGCTTTCATAGAAATGGTAAAGGACAAACCGGTCACAGAAAATGAACTAATCTCTTTTTGCAAAGAAACTTTAGCAGGATTTAAAGTTCCAAAAAAAGTGGAATTTTGCGATCTACCAAAAACATCTACAGGAAAAATACAAAAATTCGAGTTAAGAAAAAAAGCTAAAGAGTTTAACTAATTTAATTATAATAATGGCAAAAATATCAATTAATCTCAAATGGAGTCTTAATGGAGGAGAATTATCACCTGGTAAATATTCAAACAAACATCAAATTGAATTTAATGATGAGATTGTTATAAATGGTGACGCAGCCCCAGATTGGAACGGAAACAAACAAAATAGTAATCCTGAACAAGCCCTTGCAGCAGCATTAAGCAGTTGTCATATGATGACTTTTTTAGCTCTTGCTGCCAAAATGAATTGGCCAGTTTCAGGGTATACAGACAACGCAATAGCTACTTTAGGAAAAAATTCCAGAGGCAAAATGTTAGTAACCAATATTGAATTAAATCCAAAGATAGCATTTTCAAAAGAATTTTCTGTAGACGAAAACAAAATAAAAGAGGTACAAGAGAGGGCTCATCGATATTGCTTTATAGCCAACTCTTTGTCAGATGAAGTAAAGGTAAAGATTAATTAACCTATGAATTATAGAAAAAATAGCAAAGTTTTAGAAACTTATTTAAACGAAAATGGAGTAATGCGTTTTAACTTAAATAGTCCAGAAAATTTAAATGCTCTTTCTGAAAATATGATGGATTTAATACAAAAAGCTTTAAACAAGGCAAGTTTAAATAAAAATGTAAGAGTAATAATAATTTCAGGGGAGGGGTCAACATTTTCATCTGGACATGATTTAAAAGAATTGAAAGCTGCAAGAAAAGCTGCAGATAAAGGAAAAAAATATTTTTTAAAGATAATGAAAAAATGCTCAAAGATGATGCAAACAATTATTAAATGTCCAAAACCAATAATTGCAGAAATTGAAGGAACGGCTACTGCCGCAGGATGTCAATTAGTTGCAAGTTGTGATTTAGCATACGCAAGTAGTTTAGCTAAATTCGCAACACCAGGAGTAAACATAGGTTTATTTTGTTCTACACCAATGGTTGCTATTTCGAGAAACTTATCCAACAAACATTCTATGGAGATGCTTTTAACTGGAGAATTAATTTCTTCAGATAAAGCCGCTAAAATTGGTTTAATTAATGATGTTATTGAAATAAATAAACTCAAAGATTTTGTATTGAATAAAGCTTCAAAAATTTCAAAAAAATCCTCAGTAACTTTAAAAATTGGTAAAGAAGCTTTTTATAAGCAATTAGATATGAAACTTTCCGATGCTTATGATTATGCATCAAAGGTGATGGTTCAAAATATGCTTAAACTAGATGCAAAAGAGGGTATCGATGCTTTTATTGATAAAAGAGAACCTAAATGGAAAGATAAATAATTTTTAATAAAGGGTTTTGAATTGATTACGGAAATTAAAGAGAAAAAAATATTTTCAAATGATGTTGGGCATCCTTTTGATAAAAAAAAACCGACTATCATTCTGTTACATGGTAGTGGCCAATCTCATGTTGTTTGGTCTTTAACTGATCAATTTTTAGCTGACAAAGGTTTTAATGTATTTACCTTAGATCTTCCAGGACATGGTAATTCTGAAGGACCTTGTTTAAAATCAATAGAAGAAATATCAAATTGGATAAATGATTTTGTTGATTATTTTGGTATAGAAAAATCTATATTGGTTGCTCACTCTCAAGGATGTTTAGAGGCCCTTGAATTTGCAAAAAACTTCTCAAAAAAAGTTGAAAAAATAGTTTTTATTGCAGGGTCCTATTCTATACCTGTTAACAAAAGTTTAATTGATCTAGCATTATCTGGTGATATGGAGGCTCTAAATTTAATGATGAAATGGGGATATGGATCCTCAAAACAATTTATTGGAGGCAATCCATTACAAAAAATACTTAATTCTTCTAGAGAAGTAAGAGAGGTTCTGGCTGTAGATTTAATTGCTTGTAATAATTACAAAAATGGTGTTGATGCGGTAAAAAGTATAACGTGTCCAACGTTTTTTATTTTTGGGGATCTTGATAAGATGGTTAGACTAGAATCAGGAGAAAAGTTTGCAAAAATGATTAACAAGTCTAAAGTTCACGTAATTAAAAATTGTGGTCATATGATAATTTTAGAAAATGCTTTTGAGATGAGAGAAAAAATTTTAGAATTTTTAAACAAATGAAGAATTTTTACATTAGTAAATCACGAAGAGTAAGGTCTACACCTTTTACAAAAAAAATAGAAGAGCAAGGTGTTAAAAGTTACACGGTATACAATCATATGTTGCTACCAACTACCTTTTCTAACATAAATGAAGAATACTTGCATTTAAAGAAAGACGTTCAAGTTTGGGATGTTTCAGTTCAAAGAGAAATTGAAATTTCAGGTAAACATGCGCATCAACTTGTTCAATTAATGACATGTCGGGATCTCTCTAAAACAAAAGTAGGTAACTGTTATTATGTTCCCTTAATAGACTCTAATGGAGGCATGGTTAATGATCCATTAATTTATAAATTGGAGGATAATATTTGGAGAGTGTGTATAGCTGACTCGGATGTGTTGTTATACGCAAAAGGGATAGCAGCTGGAAAAAATCTCAATGTTAATATTTTTGAAGCAAATATTGATACCATGGCTGTACAGGGTCCAAAATCATTCAAATTAATGGAAGATGTATTTGGAAATGAAATTACAAAATTAAAATTTTTTAAATATAGTTTTTATAATTTTCAAAATAAGAAATTCCTTATCTCAAGATCTGGATTTTCAAAACAAGGTGGTTATGAAATCCATGTAGATAACCTAAAAGCTGGATTAGATTTATATGATCATCTTTTTGAAGTTGGAAAAAAATATAATATTAAACCTGGTGCGCCAAATCATGCAGAAAGAATTGAAGGAGGCTTATTGTCATATGGAAACGACATGCTCATAAGCGATAATCCTTTTGAGTGCGGCTTTGAAAAACTCGTGCATTTAAATTCTGATGTTGAATTTTTGGGAAAAAATAGCTTAAAAAAGATTTGGGATAGAGGTATCAAAAGAAAACTAATGGGAGTAAAGATTAATTCAGATACAATAAATTTAAACAATTTAGACTTGCTTAATAATAACAAAGAAATAATTGGAGATTTAAGATCTGCAGCTTTTTCTCCAACATTTAAAAAAATAATTGGTATAGCTATGGTAAAAAAAGACTATTTTAACGGAAAAAATAATTTTAGTATTAATATAAATGATAAATTGGTGGATGGTGAAATTTGTGATTTACCAATAGTTTAATATGAAAAAAGCAAAAATTTATATACCTTCAAAAACGGCAACCCAATCAGGTTTGGGTAAAGAAGATAAATGGATATTGGAGTTTGATACAAAAGATACAACTACAAATCCTTTAATGGGGTGGGAGTCTTCAAATGATACTTTAGGCGAAGTAAAAATAGAATTTACGACAAAAGAAAAAGCAATAGAATATGCCAAAAATAACAACATTATTTACAAAGTAATTGAACCAAATAAAAAAAGATTTGTAATTAAATCTTATGCAGAAAATTTTACGAATAATTAATTATGTGGCGAAGCTTTTTTACAGATAAAAAATGGTTATTATGGTCGTGGGGTGGATTTGCTTTCATAATTCTATCTTTATTAGCTCAAACATATATAGATGTTAAAATAAACGAGTGGTATAAAGGCTTTTACGACCTCCTGCAAAAAGCACCAGAACGTGAATTGTCAGAATTTTATGACGGTATTTATTTATTTATGAAATTAGCTATTCCCTACGTCATTATTTATACAATAACCAATTATTTTACTAGACTTTGGGCTTTTAGATGGAGAGAAGCAATGACATTCTCTTATATGCCGTATTGGAGAGCTGTAGACGCAAAAGTTGAAGGAGCTTCTCAAAGAATACAGGAAGATGCTATGAATTTTGCTAAAATTGTTGAGAGTCTAGGCTTGCAAATTGTTAGAGCTATAATGCTTTTAATTGCTTTTATACCTATTTTATGGGGTCTGTCTTCAAATGTAGTAATACCATTTTTTAAAGATATAACTGGATCTCTAGTATGGGTTTCTTTAACCGCTAGTTTAGGCGGTTTAGTTATAAGTTGGTTAGTAGGAATAAAGCTTCCTGGTCTAGAATATAATAATCAAAAAGTAGAAGCCGCATTCAGAAAAGAACTTGTTTATGGTGAAGATGATAGAAAAAACTATGTTCAAGCGCCAACAATATTTCAATTATTCACAGGAATAAAATTTAATTATCATAGATTATTTTTACATTATGGTTATTTTGATCTTTGGATTATTATGTACAACCAAACAATGATAATAGTACCTTATCTTTTAATGGGTCCTGGATTGTTTACTGGCGCAATGACATTAGGAGTTTTAATTCAAACGTCTTCGGCTTTTAGGGAAGTTCAAAGTAGTTTTTCTTTATTTCTGCAAAATTGGACAAGAATTACAGAATTAAGATCTATATATAAACGTCTTAATGAATTTGAGTCTGCAATTAACTTTGGAAATAAGTTGAGAAAACCCCGAAAATCTGATGTAAGAGCTTAATGGAGCTCTATCTAAAGTTAATTGATGTTCTATTTCCCGTCTTTTTTGTAATAGGAGTGGGTTATTATTTAGGCAAAAAAGATCGAAAATTCGATACTACTTTTATAACTAATTTTGCGGGTAACATAGGTACACCCGCTATGATTTTTTATACAATTACCACAACAGGTGTCACACTAGATATTTTTATTGAATACTTTATTTATGCTGTAATAATTATTTGCGGTTTTGCAGTTATAGGTGTGTTATTTTTATTATTTCTTAAAAAAGATGCTATTACTGAATTACCCCCTTTGATATTGCCGAATACGGGAAACATGGGAATTCCTATATGTCTTTTTGCTTATGGTACAGAAGGATTAGGTGTTGCCTCAGCCATTGCCTCAGTTATTATTTTATTTCACTTTACTATTGGAGTTTTGTTGGCAAAGAAAAGTTTTTCTTTGGATATACTTATTAAAAATGTTCCTATCTATGCAATTATTTTATCAGTAATTTTTTTATATTTTGAATGGGAAGTCCCTGGTTATATTGAGAACACTACCTTCTTATTAACCTACACAACAATATTTTTAGTTTTAATGTCCTTGGGTATCGCTTTAACTAGACTAAAGGTTGTTTCTTGGTCTCATGCTTCTATACTTGGAGGCGTTAGAGTGATTATAGGGCCTATTATAGGATATGCTCTGATAAGAATACTAAATTTAGATGGTTTAGCAGCTGGTGTACTACTTATTCAATCAGCTATGCCAAGTGCAGTTTTAACTTATTTAGTTGGATCCATGTATTCAAAAAAGAGGGCAGTAGATAACGTAGCAAGTGTTATAGTTACTTCGACTTTAATGTCTTTTATTTCTGTTCCTATTATTGTTTATATAAGTCTACGTTTTTTCCAATAAATACAGTGGGTTATTAATAATTATTAAAGTAAATTATTAATATATAAGTAAATAATACTTACCTTAATATAAAAATAACTAAAAAAGCATTGGTATTATTGACATATTTAATCAATATTATGAAAAAATTAAATTATATTAAGTAAAATACGTCAAATCAGACCTTAAAAATACCCCTAAAACCAATCATTTTTAGCTCCTCTAGAAGCAGCTAATACTGCGAATTCTAGAGCAATGCATAAAGAGAATATAGCGTTTAAAAGGCCATAGATAGCATTTTTTTTGCGATTTTATATTCTATGGTACAACTGGGCCGCGAGTAAACAAAAGAAGCAATCA
Organism: uncultured Pelagibacteraceae bacterium; assembly: GCA_902561155.1. Classification (GTDB taxonomy): domain Bacteria; phylum Pseudomonadota; class Alphaproteobacteria; order Pelagibacterales; family Pelagibacteraceae; genus Pelagilacustribacter. The sequence continues at coordinate 114,150 of CACEOY010000001.1, read as the reverse complement.
ATGATTGAGAATTATGCTAAAACGCACGTCAAACAACAATTCTAGAGCGTTATACCCTCCTTTTTTAGCAGTTTTCTTTTAGTTTGAATACCACCTTTACCTGAATATCCTCCTAGTGAACCGTCTGACTTAATCACCCTATGACAAGGTATTTTGGGAGCATAGGGGTTTTTACCTACTGCATTGCCCACAGCACGAGCTGAGTAGGGGCTTTTAATGGCCACAGCTACCTCTTTATAGGTTTTGACCTTGCCTTTTGGTATTTTAAGCAAATACTTCCAAACTTTAATCTGAAAATCAGTGCCTTTCAGCTTCATTTTGATATTTTGAACTTGTTTTGCTAGAGTGGTGGGGACCAACCAGCATAATAGTCCACGCAGACTTATTATCCTTTAGTTTAAGGCTATGTTTATCCGTGTTTTTCCTGAAACCAATGTATCCAGGACCTCTCCAAAAAGTACCTTTATCAGTAGTTTCCCAATAACCGCCTTTTAATATGATTGTAATATATGACCAATAATGATCATGTAAACTGCCATTGTCATCTTTAAGTATTTTATGAACTAGTATATTGAACGGAAACCATTTGGGCCTTTTACGAAATAAAACATAATATCTAATCATAAATGGCTCTGCTTTGTCGTAATCTGGCCAGCTTGGCCCTCTATCTAGAACAACTCTTTTCCTGCTCTCAAACATAATTTAATCAATTAATAACGCTATAATTAATAAAATTCCAACAATTAAAATAGCTACACCTGTTGTTAAAGTTAAATTTCTACTTTTGTTTTTTAATTTTTCCCAAAGATACATTAAAAAAAAAGCTACGATCGGAACTGATAAACCTAAAATTATATATTTAAGCATAAAATTATTTTAACTTATTTGCTTGACTTCTAAAATGAGTTATTATATTACTAATGATAATTAATTGTTATCGATAGTAATGATATGAATGAACTGACAACTGACATAAAAGCTTTACATGAGGAAACATTAAACAACCTTAAAACCTCTAAAGCCAGTAATACCTTGAGAGCTTACAGATCAGATTTTAAAGATTTTGCAGGTTTTTGTGCTAAACATAGTTTTAAATCAATGCCAACAGATCCAAAAATAGTATCCTTATACTTAACACACTTATCTAAATCGTCAAAAATCAGTACTTTGAGGCGTAGGCTGGTGTCTATAGGGATTGTTCATAAGATTAAAGGTCATTATCTAGATACAAAACATCCAGTAATTATAGAGAATTTAATGGGTATAAAGAGAATTAAAGGTAGCAAACAAACAGGTAAAAAACCTATATTAATCAGTCATTTAAAAGAAATAATTAATGTAATAGATAAACAAGATAATGAAGAAATTGTAAAACTAAGAAATAAGACATTGATATTAATCGGTTTTGGCGGTGGTTTTAGAAGAACCGAGCTAATATCTATTGACCATGAGGATCTTGAATTCGTTAATGAAGGGGTTAAAATCGCTCTCAAGAGGTCTAAAACAGATCAATTTGGAGAAGGAATGTTAAAAGGCCTTCCCTACTTTTCCAAAGAAACTTATTGTCCTGTTATAAATCTAAAAAATTGGTTGAAAATATCAAAAATTAAAAGTGGGCCAATATTTAGAAGATTTGCAAAAGGGTCCTCATTAACAAAACACAGATTAACAGATCAATCAGTGGTTCTTATAATTAAAGAGTGTTTAAAGTCAGCTGGTATAGAAAATAACAATTTTTCTGGTCATAGCTTAAGGTCTGGATTTGCCACTGTAGCAGCTGAAGCAGGAGCAGATGAAAGAAGCATTATGGCAATGACAGGTCATAAAACAACACAAATGGTAAGACGATATATAAGGGAAGCAAATATATTTAAAAATAACGCATTAAATAAAATAAAAATATGATTAAAGATGTTGAGTTTTTATTAAAGAAGCTTTTTTTTTCTGAAAGTTACTTATTGAAGAAAAGATTAAAAAGAGCAATTAGCAAAGGATACGAAAAAGAACTTAATATAATAGAAAAATTTGCAGATAAATCTAAAGATGCACTAGATATTGGAGTATATAGAGGAGTATATTCTTATAAATTATCTCAAAATTTTAAGTATATTCATTCTTTTGAACCTAATCCCCTACTATTTCCTTATCTTAATAAAAACTTAAAAAAAATTATTAGAAATATAAAATTATATAATTATGCTTTATCAGATAATAATGGAGAAACTGAATTAAAATTACCTATCAGATCAAAATCATTATTTAAAGAAAATATTGAAGAATTATTTCAATTAGGAGCAGCAACTATGCATCCTGACAATGTTATAAGAGAATATAAAAAAGTACCAATTAAAACACGTAAATTAGACGATATTTCAATAAAAAATAAAATTGGATTTATAAAGATAGATGTGGAGGGGCACGAAAAAAATGTTTTGATGGGTGGAAAGTATTTAATTAAAGAAAATAAACCAGTAATGCTTATTGAGATAGAAGAGCGGCATACAAAAATACCCGTGATAGAAACAATCAATTTTATCAAAAATTTAAATTACGACTGTTATTATTTTTTTAAAGAAAATTTGATAAGTATTGATAAGATAAATAAAGATAATACAGAAAATAATTTTATTTTTTTACCTAAAAAAAAATGATAACATTTTTTTTAATCTATCTAAAAAATTAATTTTTACATTTTGGTGGAAATATTTAGCACTTTGTCCTTTAAAAACAAAAACAATATTTTGATAAAAATGGATAGACTTAATTAATCCATCAAAACGATGTTTCTTAAAGAAAGGTCTATCAAAATTTTCATAATTTATTGAGTCTGATAAGCTTTTAAAAAAATTCATTGATGAGTTTTTTTTAATTAAGTTTATTCTACTACCACCATATCTAGGTATATAAGAGGTTTGTAAATCTTCAACAATATAAATACCATCTTGCCTTAAATGATCAAATAAATAGTTAAAAGAATTAATTATATGCTTAGAAACATGCGAGCCATCATCGATAATAATATCAAATTTACCGTATTTTTTTGCAATCTTATTTAATAAAATCTTATCATTTTGATCGCCTTGATAAATTTCAACATTCTGAATAACAAAATCTTTTTTGTCTATATCTAAACCACAAATTCTAGAGTTGATAAAATATTCTCTCCATAATCTTAAGCTATCTCCCTTATCCACTCCTATTTCTAAGATATTTAAATTTTTATTTCTTAAATTTTTAAAATAATTTTCATAAATATCCAAAAATCCATAATCGTTTTTGTTAGTTGGATATTTTGAACCTATTTCTTTTAAACTTAACATCTTAAATTTCCTTCCAATTTAAAGGCCAATAATCTTTATTTTTTATCTCTAAATTTGAAAAATATTTGTTATTAGGTCTTAAAATTATACCATTTCTGTTATTTGATAGCCAACATCCCCACCAGTTAAAAGCTGATGGAATAACAGCAAAATGTTTACAATTTGTCATTAAGTAAAGGTCGCAATGCATTCTCTCTATTTCGTCATTAATATCTTTATTATCAATTAATATTAAATCCTTTATATTAAGTTTGTTTTCTAAGTCTTTTAAACTATTTGACCATAAATAAAAAACTGGATTATTTAATTTGCTTTTAAAATATGAAATAGCCTTGTGAATATAGTTAACTTGATCAGATACAAATATATTTGATTTTTCATTATCTTTAATACTTATTTTTTTATACTTTTCTGAAAATCTATTTTGTCTAATACATAATGAAACAGATTCAGTTTTTTTTATTTTTGATAAATAATCATTATTTAAAAAATCATTATATTGTTTGGGTACAAATTGTTTTTTAATTTCATCCTTAAAGTCTAAAAAGTATTTTTCTGACTCAAAATATCCCTCCATATAAATAGTATTTGCATAATTAGATTTAAAAAGTTTTTCATCATAAAAAGTTTTTTTTTTTGGATCATTTTTTTCTAACAAGAAATTTTTACTAGATTTTAAAATATCAATATTTTTTAAAAATTTTCTTTTTATATAACCTGATAGCCCATCAAAAAGGTATTTTTTATCAACAGGTTTTTCAATAAGGTTGAATCTGTCTAAACTATATTTCGATTTATTTTTATAAGATTCATATGATGAAACATTATCAAAATAAAAATTTCTTTTCATTCTTTTAGATGCTGCATAGCCAGCGGCATACATAAACATTTGATTACCCAAGTTGTTAGACAGTCTAACTATTAATTTTTCTTCCATTTTTGATTATATTATTAATTTTTTTTAGCGTTGTTAAATAATCTTTCTTAGGAATTGTAAATTCGTAATTGTCTAGTTTTGGTTTAAACTCATGAAAAGCATTTTTGTATCTATAAAAATCCTTTTTACTATTTATTTCACAATTAAAAAGATCTAATACTTTAGTATTTTGTAAAGCACCTATTGATGTTATCATACCATGAAAAGATAACACCAATTTAGCTTTACCAATTAGTTCGAATAAAGATTTACCTCTAATATTAGGATAATATTTAACTTTTGTAGTATTAAAATCTGAATATTTTTTCGATAATATGCTATTAGTCTCATTATCATTTAAATCATTTGTTAATATTATATAATCAAAATATTTTTTAATCTCATCTACTATTAAAAACAATTCATCTATATCCCAATTGAGTAAATTAAATTTAAACTTATTAAAATGTATAAATAAATATTTTTTATTATCATTTATAGTTTTATTATTAAATGAGGAAAATTTATAAGAATTACCTCCTTCACCTATCAATTGTAGATGTAAATCATGTATCGATGGTCTTATTTTGGTCGTTCCTCTATCATTTACAACATAATCCGTCAAAAATCTTCTTAAAATCTTTGGTGGCCTTGAATAAGAGCTTTTATTTACACAAATACCATAGAAATTTATTCTCAAAAAAAATACAGGTAAGATAAATAAATAAAAACTTGGTTTAAAAATATACACTTTTTTTACTTTTTTTCGCAAAAAGTAAAAAAAAATTCTTAGTTTATCAATTAAGCTTATTTTCTCAGTAATAAGTTTAATTGTAACATTTTCTGACTCAAATAAGAATTTCATTTCAAAATTGTAATGAGAGAGGTAAATGATTATCTCTTGATTAACGTTATTACTAATTATTTTTTTTATAGCATTATAACTATGAATTAAATCACCAGTTTTTTCATTCTTAAAAATAACAATTTTTTCATTCATTATGCCATAGATATTTATTTCTATTTTTAATATCGAAAGTTTTATTTAATATAAAGTCTGCCACCAATGTTGAATTAAAATACTTTAAATACTTACTTCTTCCTTTTTTACCTATTTTTCTTCTTAGTTTTTCGTCTTGAGATACTTTTGATATCTTTTCAGATAAATCATCTAAATTTTTGTAAAATACCATTTCGTCTTTTTCAAAAAAATCCTGATAACCAGTTTTTTCATCTATTAATGTTACTAACCCATTGCCAATTATTTGAGTAATCCTGTCACTGCTATAATATTTTATTGGCGCTCCCCTACTTAAATTTAAGCCCATTTTTGAATTCGATATAGTTTTGAAGTAATGATCAGCCCAAATAGGTTGAACTTTGTCTATTCCATAAACATCAAATTTTACATTTTTTGTTTTATCAATAAGTTTTTTTACAAACAAAGCTCTATCATCAAATTTACCAGACTTTAATGTACCTCTATGCACTCCGTGACTAAGCGCGAAAAAAACATCCATATTACAATTTTTGTTATAATTTTTTAAAGTTTCAAAAGAACTATCTGAGGGATTTGGAATAAAATAATTTCTCGTTTTTCTTGATAAAAAGTTTAAAACTTCAGGACAAGTAGTTAAAAAATTAGCTTCCATGAAGTCTGATTTATCCAAAATACGACTTTTATTCCTTTGAAAGTCTGGTCCGTTTTTGTTTAATGGATCGAGAAACCACTGAGACATTCTAAGATTAGGATAATCATCTTTTAATTCACCCAAAGTTTCAGGTGAAACAAGGTCTGCATGACCAAATATAATTGCATCAGGCTTAAAATTATAACAAGTTTTTTTTAATTTATTATTTAAATTTTTAGAACCAGATAAATCTTTGTAACTTTTATAATATTTTTGAATATCTCTATCACTAAACTCCAAAATACTATGTCCAAGTCTTATCAAACCATTATTTATTCTTCTCCCTGTATTAAAAAATAATCTACCATCATGTCTTTCATTAAAATTAGTCACATGAAGAATTCTTAAAGAAATATTTTTCTTTATATTAAATAATTTAAAGTATTTAAATTTTTCATCACGATAATTATCAATTAATGAAGATACAAATTTATGGGTTAAATAAAAATTACGAATTGACTTTTTTTGTAATTCATATCTTCTTGATTTATTTTTTATAAGAAAATCAATATTTTTATATAATGTATTTATATTTAGTTCTTTTAGAATTAGTCCGTTTGTAATTGTTTCAGGCAAACCACCTCTATTACTTATAATTACTGCACAACCAGCTGATGAAGCTTCTAAACTGGTCCTTCCAAATGGCTCCTCCCATCTTGAACAAACAACTGCGATACTGGTTCTTTTATATATATCAATAACTTTTTTGTGTGAAATGAAACCATAATTTCTTAAATTCTTATGATTAAACTCTATTTTATCTCTTTGCTCATCACCAGCAACGTTTACTTTCCAATCTGGATATTTACTTAATATCTTTAAAACAGCCTTGCCAAAAATATCATATCCTTTAGATTTATTTAATTTTCCAACGAATGTTATTTCCTTGTTTTTGTTTTTTGGGTTTACATTAATTTTTTTAGCAGATTGAAAAACTACTAATAATTTCTCACTATTAACAAACTTATTTTGCATACCTTCTAAAAATCTTTTTTTTGACCAATTGCTATTAAAAATTATTTTATAACAAATTTTTAACAAATATTTTCTTTCTGTTATCGATTTTGATCCTGACATGGTTAGCGGATCGTTGTGGAAATATAAAACAAGATTTCTCTTACCTAAGGTATTAACAATCTCAGATAAATAATTAGGTCTATTATGAATTTCAATTAAATCAGATGGATTTTCTTTTTCGTTTAATATAAATTTTTCAACGTATTGTCTACTTTTGCTTTTAAATCTAAAGTCTGACAATGGTATATTGCTATATTTTATAGGGAATTTTTTTTTATAACTGGTATTTCCATACACAACTAAATTTTTTTTATATTTACTTAAAGCAGCTGTGTCTTTAACAAATAATGAAACAGCACCAGGATAACTTGGTGAAAAATTTTCTTTGTACGGTAATAAAATTGAGATTTTCATTTATATAATTTTTTAATCATATTTCTAGTAAGCTTACTCTTCTTTATATAATATTCTCTCGAAATTGCTTTACTTTTTGTCTTATATTTTTCTTTATATATTAACTTCCATTTACGACCTCTAGTAAATTTGGCTCCTTTTCCAATATTATGAAGCCTGATTCTATTTTGTAAATTTTTTGTATAGCCCACATAAGTAACACTTTTTTTATTTGTAGATTTGAGCATATATACATAATAGCTCATACTTTTTATTTAATACCAAGATGAGTATATTTAATATTTAAGTAATCCTTTATTGCCATAGAGCCACCTTCTCTTCCGTATCCAGTCTGTTTAATACCTCCAAAAGGAGCTTCTGCGACTGCTACAACAGGGGTATTAACAGCAACACAACCTGTTTCCATTAACTCTGAGGCTTTATGGGCTTTTTCTAAATTATTTGTATATATATAACTACACAAACCTAAATCGTTATTATTTGCTCTTTTAATAACTTCGTCAAAATTTTTAAACGTAAGAATAGGAACGAGTGGACCAAACGGCTCTTCTTTCATTATCGTAAAGTTGTCTTCAACGTTATCAAATATTGTTGGTTCATAAAAAAAACCTTTATTAAATCCTTGTGGTCTTCTCCCACCTAGCAATACATTGGCGCCTTCTTTTTTTGTTTTTTCCACTAATTTTTCAATCCCATCTAATCGCTGTTTTGTAGTCATGGGGCCTAGTGAAATATTTTTATCCATGCCATTGCCAATTTTTAATTTTTTTGTTTTTTCAATCATTAAATTTGTAAAATCATTTTTTTTGTTTTCATGAATATAAAATCTACTTGGAGAAATACAAACTTGGCCATTATTTCTAAATTTAGCAGAAATTGCCATATCAGTGACTGAATTTAAATCTACATCTTCAAACACTATAAATGGAGAGTGACCACTAAGTTCCATTGTAACTCTTTGAACTTTGTCTGCTGCTTGTTTTAAAATTAATTTGCCGACTCTCGTTGAGCCAGTGATAGATATTTTTTTTATAATGTTTGATTTTATTAACTCAGAAGAAATATGCGCTGGATCTCCAGACAATAAATTTACTACACCTGGAGGCACACCGGCCTCATTACAAATATCAACGAGTTCCATGACACTTCCTGGTGTTATTATATCTGGTTTGACAATCACAGAACATCCTGCAGCAAGAGCAGTTGAAATTTTTCTTGAAGCTAAAACAATTGGAAAATTCCATGGAACTAAGGCAGCTACAACCCCAACAGGTTGATAATATACATGAATACGAGTGTTTGAAAATCTACTTTGATTAGTTTCACCAAAAATTCTTTTTGTTTCTTCAGAATTCCATTCGAAAATATCAGCAGCACCTCCAACTTCACCAGGTGCTTCTGAAATTGGTTTTCCAACTTCTAAAGTTAACCACTTAGATAAAATATCTTTTTTTTTTCTAATTAAATCTGAAATTTTTCTTAAAATTTTGGATCTTTCCCATGGAGAAGTGTTTTTCCATACCTCTAAACCTTTTTCAGCAGATTTAAGTGCCAATTGTATATCTTTGTTATTTGCTTTTGATGCTTTACCTAAAACTTCTTCTGTTGCGGGATTTATAACTTCATAAGTTTCATTACTAGATGAACTTTGCCACTTACCATTAATAAATTGTCCAAATTTTTTATACATAGCATTAAGTACCAATGAATAGTTTTCAAATTATGGCGGTCCCAAGGGGAATCGAACCCCTCTTTCATGGATGAAAACCATGTGTCCTAACCGATAGACGATGGGACCTTGTTTTTGTAAGTCTTATTAACAGAAATATCATCGATAATAAACTCTACATTTTTTTCACCCTTCCATTCATTCAAACTCAGTTTTCCTACGATGTTGAAGGTATTTTTCTTATTATTAAGCAAAAATTGGCCAAGATCCGTATCATAAGAATTAAAAGCGATAGTTGTGATTGTTGAACCATCTTTTGATAATAGAATCGACTTAACATGATTTTTACCAACAATTAGTGATTTTAAAACTTTTACATTTTCTATAATAAATTTTGGCTCAGGATTTCCAGATCCAAAAGGTGATAATTTTTCAACTCTTCTATAAAAATCTAAATTTAGTGCTGAAGCAGAGATTAAACTATCCAAATAAATTTCGTTTTTTCCTGAATTTTTGTCATTTTTTTTGTTAAACATTTTTATTATAAATTCTTTAAGTTCTTGAATTTTATTTTCCTCAATTGAAAATCCTCCTGCCATTTTGTGTCCACCTCCTTTGATTAAAATTTTATTTTGTATTGCGGCCAAAATAACCGCTCCAATATCAAAACCTAAAACCGATCTAGCAGATCCTTTACCAATATCATCTTTTAAAGAAATTATTATAGTAGGTTTATTAAACTTTTCTTTAATACGTGAGGCAATAATACCAATTACTCCTTCGTGCCAGTTATTTCCATATAAAACTAATACTGGATCATTAATATCATCATTAACTAAATTCAAAACTAAATTAAGAAGATCTCTTTCAAGGTTTTTTCTATCTAAATTAAATTGTTCTAGTTCAGTAGCTATTTGAAAACTTTCTTTTGGATTATTGTTAAGCAACAAATTTGCACCATGAGAACATTTACCAACTCTACCGCCAGCATTTATCCTGGGTCCAATTATATAACCTAAATGGTAAGTTGAGGCTTTTGTTTCAATTTTACACAAATCAATCAGTGTTTTTAATCCTAAATTTTTTTTAGAATTAATTACTTTAAGACCTTGTTTTACAATAGCCCTATTTAACCCAATTAAAGGAACTACATCACAAACGGTGCCTAGTGAAACTAAGTCTAAAAAGTCAAGTAAATTTGGTTCCTTAATTTTTTTTTCTAAAAACCACCCTTGTTTTCTTAAAGCAGAATTTACTGAAATTAAAGTCATAAAACATACACCAGCAGCACATAAATAATTTAGTTTTGAGTCATCATCAAATCTATTGGGATTAATTATAGAGTGTGCTTTGGGTAAATTTATTTCAGACTGATGGTGATCTAGCACAATAACATCAACTTTGTTTTTATTTGCAAAATCTATTGCATCAAATGACATGGTTCCGCAATCTACGGTTATTATAAGATCTACTTTTTTTTCAATTAAATTTTGAAAACTTTTGATTGATGGACCAAATCCTTCTAACCTTCTATCTGGAATATATATTTCAAAATCTTGATTTATTATTTTAAAATAATTTCCAATTATAGCCGTAGAACTTGCTCCATCTACATCATAATCACCAAATATTCCAATCTTCTCATTTCTATTAATTGCCCTCAATAACCTAAGTGTCGTTTTTTCCATATCTTTTAAATTATTAGGGTTTGGTATGAGATTTTTTATTGATGGTTCTAAAAAAGTTTCAATAGAGTCTTTTTTTATATTTCTTATTGATAGAAGTTTTGCTGTAATTTCATCTAAAAAAAAATTTTCCTTTAAATATTCAACATAAGATGAGTCGAATATTTTATATTTCCAGTTTTTTCCTGATAGTGATAATTCACTCATTTTTTGAATGAAAATTTTTAACTTTTTTATGGATTTTAAAATCTTTATGTAGGGCAAATGTAGATACCTCATATTTATCCCCCAAATCTTTTATCCCGTCTACAATATCACCTCTAGTAATTGCTGAAGCACAAAATATAACGTCCCCTTTTATCATGTCATTTATATTATATTTTTTTTTCTCATCTTTAATGCCTAATTTTTTTATTCTTTGAAGTTGTTTATCGTCCAAAACTAGTCTTGTTTGTATTTGACCACCCATACAAGATAGTGCAGCTGCTGCTAAAACTCCTTCAGGACCTCCACCAGTACCCAGATAAATATCAATGTTTGTGTTAGGATCAGCAACAGATATTGCGCCTAATACGTCGCCATCAGATATAAATTTTATATTTATATTCAAATTTTCTAAGCTTTTAATAATTTTATCGTGCCTAGGTCTTTTTAAGATGCAGGCTGTGATCTTATCGTAGTTTTTTTTTTTTGCTTCAGATAAAAGTTTAATATTTTTTTCTACGCTATTGTCTAAATCTAATAGATCTTTAGGCAGATTTGGACCAACTGCTATCTTTTCCATATAAGTGTCTGGAGCTGAGAATAAATTTCCTTTTTCGCAAACTGCTAACATTGAAAATGCATTAGGTAAATTATTAGCAACAAAATTTGTTCCTTCAAGAGGATCTAAAGCAATATCAAGTTCTAAGCCAATTTTTGTACCAACTTTTTCTCCGATATAAAGCATTGGTGCTTCATCCATTTCACCTTCACCAATAACCACCTCGCCTTTCATATTTATTCTATTAAGTTCATTTCTCATCATGTCGACAGAGCCCTTATCAGCTGCATTTTTATTTCCTTTACCTATAAATGGAAATGCACCTATCGCAGCTTTTTCGGTAGTTCTTATAAATTTATTTAAATAATCTTTATCTATAGACATTAGCCATTTTCAATTCTTAATAATTTTGGTTTTTGAATTATATAAGACTTTTTGGCTAAAGTTTTCAATGTTTTTTGAATATCATTGTCTTTTGATCTGTGAGTAATTATGACTATTGAAGATTTTTTTTTATTTTTATATGGATTTTGTAAAACCCTTTTTATTGACACTTTGTTGTTAGAAAATATTTTAGTCACATCTGATAATACACCATATTTATCTTTTACGTTTAGTCTAATGTAAGATGAAAAAAACAAATCTTGTATTTTACCGCTAGAATAATTTTTCCTTCTTTTATTAGATATAGCGAATGGAAATTTTATATTTCCTCTTAATATCGATGAAATGTCAGACACTAAAGCTGATGTTGTTGCTGATGGTCCAGCACCTTCTCCTTGTATAATATTTTTACCTATGGGATTGCCCTCAACAATCACTGCGTTTAAAACTCCATTTACGCCTGCAATATATGAAGACTTTTTAACCAAAGTAGGATGTACTCTTTGAAAAATTTTGTTATCTAATATTTCAGAGAATCCCATAAGTTTAATTTTATAACCTAATTTATTTGCATTGGTAATATCTTCATCATCAACATCCTTAATCCCTTCAACATGTATTTTTTTATTAATAAAAGAGTTAAAACTTAAACATGACAATATTTTAACTTTTGAAGCGACGTCAGCACCATTGATGTCAGAAGATGGATCTGACTCCGCATAACCAAGTTTTATAGCTTTATTAATTGTTTCTCTAAAAGTGGTTTTATTTATTTCCATTGAAGATAAAACATAATTAGAAGTACCATTTAAAATTCCATAAATACGATTAATCTTGTTTGCGATAAGTCCTTCTTTAATTGATCTAATAATTGGGACTCCCCCACACACAGATGCTTCGTATTCTAAATTTACTTTATTTTTTTCAGCAATCATTGATAATTTGTCACCATATTTTGATATTAATGCTTTGTTAGCTGTTACTACGTGCTTTTTATTTTTTAAGGCGCCAAAAACTAATCTTTTTGCTGGACCTTCTGCTCCACCTATTAATTCAACAATTATATCTACTTCCTTCTTTTTTAAGATATAATTAAAATTGTTTACCCACTGGCTTTTTTTGAATTTAATATTTCGTCTTTTATTTTTATTTTTTGCTGAAACATATAGGATTTTAAAGCTTGAATTGTTCTTGTTAGATATATTATCTCTATTTTTATTTAGAAATTTAAACAAATAACATCCAATATTTCCAAGTCCAACAATAGCAATATTATATAATTTTTTTTTTTTCATAATTATTCTCTTAACGAAATATTAGGATAATCTTTTTCATTGCTCTTTTTTAATAAATATTTAGCTATTGAATCAATATCACATTTTTCTAGCTTTAGACAAATATCTGAAGAAGTATCGGTAGAATTATTAAAGGATGTAGTGTTAATTTTAATTTTTTTCTTCAAATTTTCTTCTTTTTTAACTATTTGTGGTTTATGTTTTAATTTTTTTTGCTTTTTATTAATTTCTATTTTTTTTTCTTTAATTTCTTCTTTTGAAAGTGTTTTAACTTCTTTATTATTTTTATTTTTAATAACTTTGATATTACGTTCATCATTTGCTAGATTTAGATCTACTAAATTGTAGCTCAGTCGCTTATCTTTAGAAATAATTTGAACCTCTAATGATAAATTTTCTTCAAAATGTTGTTCTGCTTCGGCTTTATTTACGCATTTATGATCTCCACAAATAAGTATAGTTTGTGGTTTTGTACAAGAAAATAACAAAACAAAAAACGTAATAACTAAAAATCTCATTTTAAACCAGAAGTTTCTCTAAAATTATACAAGATATTCATATTTTGAATTGCTTGACCAGCTGCGCCCTTGATTAAATTATCTATAGAAGAAAAAATAACAATTTTATTTTTTAGTCTTGTCTGACAAACAGAAATATCACAATTATTTGTTTCTATGACACTACCAGTACCAATTTGTGTGTTTGGTTTATAAATTTTTATGAAAAAATCATTCTTATAATAGGCTTTTAAAATATTTACTATTTTATTTAATGAAATATTACTTTTTTTATATAAATAAATTGATGAAAGAATACCTCTAAAACTGGGTATCAAATGAGGATTAAATGTAAATTTTATTTTTTTTGATATTTTTTTAAGTTCCTGATCAATTTCTGCAATATGTCTGTGATTCTTTACTGCGTAAGCATATGTAGATATATAAAAATTTTTAAAGTTAAATTTTGATTTATAATTTTTTCCAGCACCAGAATAACCAGATTTTGAATCGATTGTTATATTTTTTAATTCAATAATTTTTTTCTTTAATAATGGCACCAATGGAATTTGTATTGATGTTGGATAACAACCTGGATTTGAAATTATCCTATAATTGTTGGTTTTTTTCTTTTTGAGCTCAGCAATTGAATATATTGATTTTTTTATTAAATTTTTAGCTTTATGTTTTTTTTTGTAAATATTTTTATATATATTTGCATTTTGTAATCTAAAATCTGCTGATAAGTCTATAAATTTTAAATTTTGATATTTATTATATAATTTATTAATTAATATTTGCGCCTCACCATTAGGTAAAGATAAAAAGAGAAGATCAACTTTTCTCCAATTAACATTATTAATTTTTGAAATTTTTGGAAGTTTTTTCTTTATTCTTTTATCAAAGCTTGTAATTTTTTTTCCAATGTTTTTTCTAGCACATAAATTAACAATTTTTATATTTGGATGCTTTGTTAATAAATAAACAAGATCTAATCCTACGTAACCCGTGGCTCCGGCAACAACAACATTAATACAATTTTTAGTCATAAATAACTTATATCACCAAATTAAAATTTTTAAATTTAAATGATTATCTTTTAGAAAATTGAAAACTTCTACGAGCTTTTCTATGACCGTATTTTTTTCGTTCAACTACTCTGGAGTCTCTAGTTGTTAATTTGTCCTTTTTTAAATCTTTTTTCAAATTTTCATCATGAGAAATTAAAGCGCGGGATATTCCTAAAATTATTGCACCTGCTTGACCAGACAGTCCCCCGCCCTTTACTGAACATTTAACATCATAATTATTAATTACATTAGTAATTTCAAGCGGTCTAGTGACGATAAGTTGATGCACAGGTCTTTTAAAATAATCACCCATCAATTTACCGTTAACAAAAATTTTTCCTGTGCCTTTTTTGACCCATACTTTAGCTATTGATTTTTTTCTTCTACCTGTTGAGTATTTACTGTCTTTAAAATCAAGTTTAGGTTTTTTGGTTTTTTCTTTATTTAATTGAGTTTGTTCCATTAATTTTTAACAATATTTTTTTTGTTGAGTTTTGTGAAATCAATTAATTTTGGATTTTGATTTTGATGTGGGTGAGTTAAACCTTTGTAAATTTTTAATTTTGTCATCTGTTTTTTTGCTAGCGGTCCACCTGGAAGCATCCTTTTAACTGCAAGTTTCAATATATCTTGTGACTTATTTTTTTCAGACAGAGTTGATGGTGTTGATATTTTTATTCCTCCTGGATGGCCTGTATGTCTGTAATATTTTTTGTTTGTAAATTTTTTTCCAGTAAATCTAATTTTATCAATATTAGTAACAACCACAAAATCCCCATTATCAATATGAGGGTTGTAGGTAGATTTATTTTTTCCTCTTAACACTTTAGAGATAAATGCAGCAAGTCTTCCGACTGCAGCATTTTCAGCATTAATAAGATACCAATCTTGTTTAATTTCTTTTTTTTTTATAAACGGAGTCATTTTAAACGCGATAACTACTAATAAAAAAACAAAAAGTCAATTTGTTTATGATAATTTATAATTAAGGTTTAGAACGGTATATACTAAGATAACACTAGTAATTTGATGTAGTGATGCAAGATAAAGATTTAACCCACTTATAAGCGTAAAAATACCTAAAAAAACCTGAATGATTAAAACAACAAATACAGCAAAATAGTTAAATAAAAAAAATTTTTCTTTTTTAAAATATAATTTAAAACCAATAAACAATGCTAATAATAAAATTAAATAAGCAGTTGTTCTATGTAAAAACTGTACAAAACTTTGATTGTTAAATAAATTTGTTAAATTAAAATCAATTAATTTTAAGTCATCTGGAAAGTATGAAAGATTCATTTTTGGCCAAGTTTGATAAATTAAACCAGCATCCAAACCTGATACAAATGCTCCAATTATAATTTGAAATAAAATAAACATAAAAAATATTTTAGGTAAAATTAGTTTTAAATTAAAAAATATTTTATTTTCGTTATTTTTATAATTCAGATAATTCCATATTAAAAATGATATAATAACAAACGCTAAAAAAAGATGTAAAGATAGTCTATAGTGGCTAACAGATACGTTTGAAGTCAATCCACTTTCAACCATATACCAACCTATAACGCCCTGTAGCAAAATTAAAAAAAATATAAAGTAAAAAGTTATTAATGTTTTTTTATTGAATACTTTAGCAAATGTAAAAATTATTAATGGAATTAGGTAAACTAAACCAATAACTCTACCGAACAATCTATGAAAATATTCCCAATAAAAAATCACTTTGAATTCCTCCAGAGTCATTAAAGGATTAATAAGTTTAAATTGGGGAATTTCTTTATATAAATTAAAATAAATTATCCAAGTTTCTTCTGTTAATGGAGGTAAAATACCTTTAAACAATTCCCATTCTGTAATTGATAAGCCAGAGTTAGTAAGTCTAGTTAATCCTCCAACCATAATCATCAAAAAAACTAATATTATCATTAATAAAAGCCAGGTGCGGATAATTAAATTATAATCCATTTTAGAAATTTGCATTATTTAAATATATAATTATTATTTGAAATCTCATATAATCTTTATGTCGCTATGATAAATAAAAAATTGGAAAAAATTAGAAAAAAACTTGATAATCTTGATAATCATTTTCTGTCATTAATAAAAAAAAGAACATTATTAGTAAATCAAGTTTTGTTAACTAAAAAATTCAAAAATCAAATAATTGATAACAAAAGGATAAAAAAAATACTTTTAAATATTGAACTAAAATCTAAAAAAAGAAATATAGATGTCAAAATTACGAGGCATATATGGAAAGCAATGATAAGGGCTTACATTAAGTATGAGTTTAGAAATTTTAAGAAATAAAGTTATTTACTATGTGGTGGTAATTTTTTTTCAACAAAAAATTCGTGTTTTCTTGTATTTGGATTATATTTTTTAATTTTTAATTTAACTTTTGCTTTTTCACCTTTAGTTGGTTTTTTTGCATAATATACAAAAGCACTATCAGGTTTGTTTTCTGGTACCATTCTAACTTTTAAATGAGTTTTTTTAGCCATGATTTTTAAGTCCTTTAATCTTTTTTAAAATATTATTAGATTTATTCTTAATACTGTTTTTTAAGTAATCTTTTTCTATAATATTTCCATCTGTAACGTCAATATTTTTTTTCTTTTTTAAAATATTTTTGGCTCCTTTTATCGTCAATCCCCTATCTTTTAATAAGTATTTAATATATTTAATTTTGTCTACTTGTTTTTGATTATAATAACGTCTATTTCCTTTAAAAATTGTAGGTTTTATTTCATTAAATTCTTTTTCCCAAAATCTTAAGGTATGATTTGCAGGTTTTCCTGTTTTTTTATTAACTAAATTTAACTCAATTGAGAGCTCTGTTATATCTATATAATTTTTCACCATAAATATTTTAATTCAATTTTTTTTTCAATGATTCTGAGGCTTTAAATCTTACTGCATTTCTTGAATTTATTTTAAATTCTTCTTTGGTTTTAGGGTTTCTTCCATCTCTTTGTTTTTTAAAGATGATTTTAAAAGATCCTAGATTTTTCAAAATAATTTTTCTATTTTTAATGAGATTGGACGTTAATATGACAATAATGTCATCTGTAATTTTTTTAATATTATGTGAAGAAAATCCAATTTCTGATCTGAGTTTGCTAGTAATTTCTTTTTTTCCTAAATTTTGTTTAATTTTTATTATCATTAAGATGGCTTAAATTATCTTTTATTTGACTCATTAAATTACCTTTTACAATATTATAGCATAGATCGATAGAGTGGTAAAATCCAAGCGAGTCAGTAGACCCATGGCTTTTTACAACAGGCCCATTCAAACCTAAAAAAATTGCACCATTAAACTTTCTTGGATCTAATTTTTCTTTAAATTTTTTAAGACTAAAATATGAAAATAATATTGAAAATTTTGATAATAAATTTTCTTTTAATGAAATCTTTAGATTGTCTGTTATAAATTTTGCCGTTCCTTCCGCAGTCTTTAATGCTATGTTGCCTGTAAAACCGTCTGTAACTATTACATTGCTCAAACCCTCTGTAATCTTATTTCCTTCAATATATCCATTAAAAATAAAGTCACCGTTTTTACTAATCTCTTTTAATGCTGAGTGTGCTTTTTTTATTGTTTCTGTTCCTTTGATTTCTTCAGAACCAACATTGAGTAGAGCTACTTGAGTTTTTTCTTCTGGAAAAAGCGACTTGTGCAAAGCGGATCCCATTTCTGAAAATTCAATTAAATTTTTTTCATCACATTCAATATTAGCTCCAAGATCCAAAACAATATTCATGCCTCTCATATTTGGCCATAACCCTGCAAGAGCAGGCTTACTTACTCCATTGATTGTTTTTAATATCATTCTAGATATAACTAGTAATACACCTGTGTTTCCAGCAGACAAAGAGATGTCGCTTTCTGATTTAACTTGAGAATAAACACTGTTCCACATACTGCTATCTTTTGAAGTTTTGACTGCTGTTAGTGTAGTCTCATCATCTGAAACTGTTGAAGACGTATGAAAAATTTTAAAATGTTTATTTGAAATATTATGTTTTTTTAGCTCTATATTAATCTTATTTTCATCACCAAAGATATTAAAAAAATAGTCATCTTTTTTAATGTATTTTTTGCAAAATAAACTTATACCTTCAATGTTTTTAATAGGAGCGTTTTCACCTCCCATTGCATCAATTGCAATACAAATTTTTTTATCCATACTATAAATTATATGTCTAAAATTTTTTTTCCGTTATAAAAACCAGTTTTAAGATCTATATGATGGGAATTTCTATACTCACCTGTTTTTTTGTCTTCAACGATATTAACGTTTGAAATCTTGTGGTGAGATCTTCTTTTGTTTCTTTTAGAAACTGTTGTTTTTCGTTTAGGTACAGCCATAATTAGTATTCAAATTTATCAAGATCTTTTATCATATTTTTATCAATAATATCAAAACAAAAATTATAATATTTTACAAAATAATTGTTTAGTTTTGCTGATATTTCATCATTTTTATTAAGTAAAAATAAAAATTTAGTAATTTCATTTATATTAACTTTGTTTTGTTTTTTTTGGTCTAAAAATTTTAGGAGAAGATCGTGGAAAATTTGGTTTAGATTTTTCATTTTTTTATTAACTGTTACATCGCCATGTCCCATTTCTCTTAAATTATTTTCGATATTGAGAAATATATTATCGTAAATTTCTTGAGATAGATTTTTGTTAATTTGATTCTTTTTTAAACAAATAAGGATTATAACTAAGTGTGCAAAAATAAGAATAATTCTATTTTCTAGTTTATCCTCAAGTTGAATATCTTTGTAAAAGTAAATATTTCGTGATAGTTTTACCAAATTGTTGTAAATAAAGTTATGTTTTTTATATTTAAAATCAAACATTTTCAAAAATTTATTTGTATTACATCAATGTTTATATTATCTCATTGTCAATTTAAAGAGCCTATAAAAGGTCACGGTATAAACTTTCTAAAAAATAGATCCGAAAAAATACTCGTAAATAAAAGCAATAAAAACGATGTGATAAATGTGCTTGGGAATCCTCATACAACATCTGTAGATAATGAAAATTTATGGTTTTATTTTGATAGAAAAATTGCCTCTGGAAAATTAATAAAATTTGGAGATGTAGATTTGCTAGAAAACAATGTTTTAGTGTTAAATTTTAATAGATATGGAGTTGTTGTAAATAAAGAATTTTTTGATAAGCAAGATATGAAAGAAATTAAGTATTCAGAAATGAAAACTGAAAATCCTGTAACTAAAGATAGCTTTGTAACGTCTTTTTTGCAAAGTGTTAGACAAAAAATGTACGGTAAAAGAAAATTCTAGTGAGCTATTATTGATAATAGTAATAGTGCTACTATATTCGTAATCTTAATCATCGGGTTAACTGCTGGTCCAGCAGTATCTTTATATGGGTCTCCAACTGTGTCGCCTGTTACTGCAGCTTTGTGAGCTTCTGATCCTTTACCACCAAAATTTCCATCTTCAATATATTTTTTGGCGTTGTCCCATGCTCCACCACCAGCTGTCATTGAAATTGCTACAAACAAACCTGTTACTATAACTCCTAATAACATTGCACCTAACGCTGCTAAAGCTGCAATTTTACCTGCTATTAATAAAATTATAATGTAAAGAGCAATAGGAGATAAAACTGGAAGAAGAGATGGAATAATCATTTCTTTGATTGCTGCTTTAGTAAGTAAATCTACCAGTCTTCCATAATCTGGTTTTCTTTTTCCTCTCATGATTCCAGGTATCTTTTTAAATTGTCTTCTTACCTCTACAACCACTGCTCCTCCAGCTCTTCCAACAGCTTGCATCCCCATTGATCCAAATAGATATGGTAATAAACCACCTATCAACAAACCAATAACTACATAAGGATTGGATAAATCAAAACTGACTTCCATTTGATATAATGAAGAAGTTTTGTCCATTGAATAATATTTTATATCTTCAGTATATGCTGCAAATAAAACTAAAGCACCTAAGCCTGCAGAACCTATAGCATATCCTTTGGTTACGGCTTTTGTTGTATTCCCTACGGCATCTAATGCATCAGTTGTTTTTCTCACATTTTTAGGAAGTTTAGACATTTCAGCAATTCCACCAGCATTGTCTGTAACCGGCCCGTATGCATCAAGAGCAACGACCATTCCAGTTAAAGCTAACATTGACGTTACTGCAATTGCTATACCAAACAATCCCGCAAAATTATAAGTACTGATAATTCCAATTACAATTATAAGGGCAGGAATAGCCGTAGCCTCCATAGAAATTGCTAGACCTTGTATCACATTAGTCCCGTGACCAGTTGTAGAAGATTGAGCAACGCTTTTAACAGGTCTAAAGTTAGTACCTGTATAATATTCTGTAATCCATATTATTAAACCAGTAATTATCAATCCAATTACTGCGCACACGTATAAATCAAAGCCAGTAAAATTTATATTTGAGTAGGAATAATTCTCATTCAAACCAAGAGTGGCATTTGTTAAAGGGTATAAGATTATTAATGAAAGAATAGCAGTAGCTATAAACCCTTTGTATAAAGCTCCCATTATATTTTTACTTTTGCCTAATCTTACAAACCAGGTTCCTATAATCGATGTAATAATACATGACCCACCTATTGCTAACGGATAAACCATCATGTTAGATGAATCAGGAAAAAATATGGAAGCTAAAACCATTGTCGCAACTATTGTCACTGCATAAGTTTCGAATAAATCTGCTGCCATACCGGCACAATCACCTACATTATCTCCAACGTTATCAGCAATTACAGCAGGGTTACGCGGATCATCTTCTGGAATACCAGCCTCAACTTTACCAACTAAATCTGCTCCAACATCTGCTCCCTTTGTAAAAATTCCTCCACCTAATCTCGCAAAAATTGAAATTAAAGAAGCTCCGAATCCTAAGGCAACTAAAGCATTAATAATGTCTCTGCTCTCTGTTTTAAGATTAATTAAAATAAGATAGTAAATTGCAATTGATAAAAGAGCTAAACCCGCTACCAGCAAACCAGTTATAGCTCCTGATTTAAAAGCAATACTTAAACCTGATTGTAAGCTTTTTCTAGAAGCTTCTGCTGTTCTTACGTTTGCTTGTACTGAGATTAACATCCCAACATAACCTGCTAATCCAGATAAAGCTGCACCAATTAAATAACCAATTCCAACTAAAAAATTAAAAAAATAAGTTACTATAATAAGAACTATTAATCCTACTACTGCTATAGTTTTATATTGTCTATTTAAATAAGCCTTAGCACCAATCTGTATAGCTCCTGCTATCTCTCTCATTTTTTCGTTACCTGCGCTAGAGGATAAAATTTGCCCTGAAAGAAGATAGCTATAACCAACAGCTAAAATTCCTGAAAATATTATCAAGTAGAGAAGTTCTAGAGAAGAATTCATATAATGTTATGATAAATGCCAAAATATATTAAAAAACGCAAGCTAAACTTTTAATAATTATGTATCATATTGTATAAAAAAATTAATTTTTTCTTATTAAATCAGATAATTTGTCTAAAATAGCATTTAAATATTTAATTTGAGCTTTTTCTAAAAAAAAATGAGAAGTCTTTAAATATTCACTTATTATCACTTTTTTTGGATTATTATGCTTAAATAATAGTTCAAAAACTGCTGCAAATATAATAATTTTCAGTAATTTATCTGTTCTTTTAAGATCAATATCATCCTTTAAAAATTTTTCTATGGTTTCTTCTATAAACTCTTTTCTTTCTAAAGTTCCCTCAGTAACATCTTTAATGAATTTTTTATATTGACTTTTATTATATATAATTTTTTCATCCGGATTTATAATCTTCGAATAAATTTTTTGGATTATTTTGACCCTTGGAGTAGAAATTTTTTCTACATTAACCATTTTTAATCACCTCTAAGACAGCATTTGCAGCCTCTTTGCCTTTCAAATTAGATCTTTTTATCGCCTGTTTCATATTAAGAGCTGTTATTATTCCATTGCCTATGGGTTTTTTTGATTTTATAGATAAATTTGATAATGAAATGAAGGTGGCATTACACAGAAAATCAAAATGTGGAGTTTGTCCTTTTATAACGCAGCCTAAGGCTATAAATCCATCAAAACGTTTTAAGTTTTTGGATATAATAACAGGAATTTCAAAAGTCCCTGGGACATTAATAATTGTAGTATTTTTTTTATTACTTTTTAATTTTATTAAAGAACTATTTATAAGATTTCTTGTTATATTTTTATAAAAATTTGAAGCAACAATTAAAACTTTTTTTTTCATTTTATAATTTCTTGTTTCATAATTCTAATTCCAAAGCCTTCTAAACCAATAATTTTTTTTTTGGATCTAGATACTAATATCATATTTTTTATATTTAAATCTTTTATTATTTGAGCTCCTATACCGTAATATCTTAGTATATTGTTGTTTTTTGTTTCTTCAAAAATTTTTTGTTTAAGGGATTTTTGATCTTTAATTACCACCAGGGCAAAATCACTATAATTAGATAAATATTTTAAAGATTTTTCAATTTGTTTATTTTTAATACTAAATTTATTGTTTTCCATTAGTTGGGAAAGCACTCGAACTCTTATTGATTTATTTTTGCTAAGCTTGCCTTTTTTTATAACAAAACATTCAGATTTATCTACTAAATTTCTATAAGTTAAAAAGTCATATTTTCTTTTTTTTAATATTATGTTTTTAACCTTAATGCTTTTAACCAATTTTTCATTTTTAAGTCTAAATGAGATTATATCTTCAATACTGGCGATTTTTAATTTATGTTTTTTTGCAAAGATTTTTAAATCTTTTAACCTTGCCATTCTTCCATCCTGATTCATAACTTCACAAATAACAGCACTAGGATTTAATTTAGATAACTTAGATATATCTACTGAAGCTTCAGTGTGACCTGCTCTTTCTAAAACCCCTCCTGATCTAGCTACAAGTGGAAATACATGACCTGGTGAAACAATATCTTTTTTTCTCGAATTTTTACTTATAGCCGTTTTAATTGTTTTAGCTCTATCAAAAGCTGATATTCCTGTGGTGATACCCTTTCTTGCTTCGATTGAGATTGTAAATGCCGTTTGCATTCTGGCTTTATTTAAAGATGACATGAGCGGCAGATTTAATTCCTCTACCTTTTGTTTCGTAAGTGCTAAACAAATGAGCCCTCTACCATGAGTTGCCATAAAATTAATATTTTTTGAATTACATTTGGATCCTGGGATTATTAAATCTCCCTCGTTTTCTCTATCTTTGTCATCAACCAAAATAAACATTTTGCCTTTTTTGGCATCTTTTATAATTTCTTTAATAGGTGATAAGTGATTTTTAGTCATTCAATTATTAATCTCATGAAGATATTTACCGAAAATATCAAATTCAATATTGACTAAATCATTAATTTTCAAACTTTTAAGATTTGTTATTTTTAAAGTGTGAGGAATTATATTAATTTCAAAATATTTACTCTTTTTTTTTGAAACAGTTAAAGATACTCCATTAATATGGATGGAAGCTTTTTCAACTATGTATTTATTAAATTGTTTAGGTGTTTTAATTTTAATTATCCAGGTTTTATCTACAATTTTTATGTTTAGGATTTTTCCAACTGTATCGACATGGCCTTGTGTATAGTGGCCAGAAATAATTTCTCCATATTTTAAAGATTTCTCCATATTTATAGTTTTGCCAATTTTGATTTGAGAAAAATTCGATCTCTCTATCGTTTCATTGGATAGATAAAAAGTTAATATTCTATTTTTCTTTGATGTAAGTGTTAAACACACTCCGTCACAAGAAATCGAGTCTCCCAAACAATTTTTTTTTAATTTTAGATTAGAATAAATTGACAACAACATACTCTTTTTATTTTTCTTAATATTTTTAATTGTACCTGTGTTTTTAATTATTCCATTAAACATTAATTTAATCTTTCAAAGTAGACAGTGTCGCTATTTAAATAAACTTTAAGTTTTTTTTTCAGTTTTATCTTTTTAATTAGTTTATTGCTAGAGTTATTAAAACCATTTTTATTCAAATTGGTATCAGTTTTAAAAATATAAATATTATTTAACAATTTATTTTTTAATAAAAAATTAATGAAAGTTAAACCAGATTCTATGAAAATTCTTGAAAAATTTAATTTGGTGAAAGACCTAAATATTTTAATATAATCTTCTCTTGTGTTCATTTTATCAAACAATTTAACCTTAACATTGTTTTTTTTTAGCCAATTAATTTTTTTTTTTTTATTATTATTTGTTGTGTATATATAAATTTTTCTATCTATTTTTTTTTTAAAAATATTTAAATTTTTTTTAATTTTTAAATCCCTATCTAAAATAATTAAGTTTGGTGATTTATTTTCTAATCCGTCAATTCTACAGTTAAGCAGTGAGTTATCCTTATTTATGCTTTTTGAGGTTGATAACAAAGCATTATATTGAGTTCTTAAAAAATGTGACAACTTCCGTGATTGCTCATTTGTAATCCATTTTTTTTTTTTATTAATTGTAAAATAGTCCTTTGATAAAGCTAATTTAACATCAATTATTGGCAACTTATTTTTTTTTAATCTGTGATAACTTTCATAAAACTTGAAAGCTTTTTTTTTTAGAAAAAATTTAATAATTGATATATCCTTTTTACCAAGGACTTTTTTAGACTTATTCTTACTTCTTTCATCTACATCATCAATTGAATAAAAAACATTTTTTACTTTTTTACTTTTTATAATATTCGTACATGGTGATGTTTTGCCGTAGTGTGAGCATGGTTCAAGAGTTATATAGACATTTGAATTTTTAAAATTAATATCTTTATTTAAAGCGTTAAACTCTGCATGTGGTCTACCGTTTATTGATGTGTACCCACTGGAAATTATGCTGCCATTTTTTTCAACCACACATCCCACAGAGGGATTTTCTTTAGTAGAGCCCAAATTTATCTTTGCTAACTCAAATGCCAAAGTTAAATTTTCAATATGTTTTGCTTGAATTTTACTTCTTTTTTGATTTGCCATGTAACTCATCAATATATTCACCAAATTCTCCTACCTCCTTAAAATTTGTATATACTGAGGCAAACCTTATATAGGCAATTTTATCAAGTTCCTTAAGCTCATCCATTACTCTTCTGCCAATAATACTAGATTGAATTTCAGATTGTCCCATTTCCTCAAGTTCTCTTGAAATTTTTGAAACAATTTTTTCAATAGTATCGGCATCGAAAGGTCTTTTTTTAAGAGCTGTAAATAAAGATTTTGAAAGTTTTTCTCTATCAAATGGTGATCTTCTTCCATTTTTTTTTATTACGGAAAGTTCCCTGAATTGAACTCTCTCAAAAGTAGTAAATCTCTGAGCTTTACTACATGGGCACAATCTTCTTCTTCTTATTGCGGTTCCGTCTTCAGTTGGTCTTGAGTCAACTACAGAGGTATCTTTTTCTCTACAAAAAGGACAAATCATAGAATTTTTTGTTATCCACTATATATTGGAAAATCAGAACAGAGTTCAACAACCTCTTTCTGTACTTCCTTTTCAATTTTCGTATTATTTTTTGGGTTTTCTGAAAGTCCTTTGATAACTTTTGTTATAAGTTTTCCAACTAATTTAAATTCTTCTGCTTGAAAACCTCTTGTTGTAGCAGCAGGTGTGCCTAATCTTATTCCCGAAGTAATCATAGGGCTTTGAGTGTCAAATGGAATACCATTTTTATTACAAGTTATGTTTGCTCTACCTAAACTTTCCTCTGCATCTTTGCCAGTAACTCCATATGGTCTAAGATCAACTAACATTAAATGAGTGTCAGTACCTCCTGAAAATATTTTAAAGTTATTTTCAATAAGTATTTCGCTTAAAACCCTCGCATTTGAAATAACATCTGAAGTATATTTTTTAAATTCTTCGCTTAAAGCTTCTTTAAAGCAAACGGCTTTGGCTGCCACAACGTGCATTAGTGGTCCACCTTGAAGGCCAGGAAAAACAGCGCTATTAAATTTCTTATAAAGAGTTTCATCATTAGTTAAAATTATTCCACCACGTGGACCTCTTAGAACTTTATGAGTTGTAGATGTTACAACATCAGCATATTCTAAAGGATTTGGGTAAGCACCGCCAGCCACCAGACCGGAAAAGTGAGCCATATCAACTAACAAATAAGCATTAACTTTTTTACAAATATCTTTGAATTTTTTGAAGTTTATAATTCGTGAATAGGCGCTACCTCCAGCAATTATTAATTTTGGTTTATGTTCTAAAGCTAACTTTTCTACATTCTCATAATCAATTAAACCTGTGTCTTCTCTTACATCATAGTGTACCGCATTAAACCATTTTCCTGATTGTGCTGGTTTTGCTCCATGGGTCAAATGCCCCCCAGAATTTAAACTCATACCTAATATAGTGTCTCCTGGTTTGATTAAAGCTAAATATACAGCTCCATTAGCTTGTGCTCCTGAGTGTGGCTGAACATTTGCAAATTTACAATTAAAAAGTTTTTTTGCTCTCTCTATCGCTAAATTTTCTGATATATCAACAAACTCGCAACCTCCATAATATCTTTTACCAGAATAACCCTCGGCATATTTATTCGTTAAAACTGAACCTTGAGCTTCTAAAACAGCTCTAGAAACAATATTTTCAGATGCAATCAATTCAATATGATTTTTTTGTCTTACAAATTCCTGTGAAATTGAGTCAAAAAGAGCCTTATCCGAGTCTTTTAAATCTCTCTCGAAAAAGTTACTTGATATCCTTTTTATTTTAGTTACTGACGACATTTAAATTTTTTTAACTCTCCTTTTGTGTCTTCCGCCTTCAAATTTTGTATTCAAAAAAATTTTTACAATTTTTTGAATTTCTTTTCTTTTAGTCAATCTTGATCCCAAACACAATATATTAGCATTATTATGCTGACGAGACAATTGGGTTGATTTAATATTATATCCTACAGCAGCTCTAATTCCTTTTATTTTATTGGCTGAAATCGCCATACCTGTTCCTGAACCACAAACTAATATGCCTATATCACTTTTTCTTTTAGAGACTCTATTTGAGACCTTTTTAGCATAATCAGGATAATCAACTGATTTCTTCATAAAAGGTCCTAAATCTATAGTAGATATTTTCGATTTAATTAAGTGTTCTTTGATAAATTCTTTAATCTCATAACCTGCATGATCAGATGAAATACAAATTTTTTTAAATATTGAATTCAATTAGTTGAATCTATTTTCTAACATGCAGGCAACAATATGAATTCTATTTTGCTCACCTCCATTAAAGAAATTGTGATATCTTGTATTATTCGTAATCCAAACTTTTCCATCAGCTGGCATATGCTTTGCAACGTCCTCTATAACCATTTTACAGCCAGGATTAGTTATTATTGGTATATGTAATCTCGGCTCAGGATCTCTGTGCCAACTTAAAGTGGATCTAGGCTCTTTTAATAATAGTCGTACTCTTCCTAACTTAAATTTTTTACTTAACGTATTATAAACTTCTTCAAAGTAAGTGTTTTTAAATTCTTTTGTTATTTCAGAATATTTTGACTCATCTATAGGCTTATCTCTGACAACTTCTTTTCCAGTCTCATCTGGTTTTGTATAGTATATTCCTCTAACATTGTGACCTTGAACAGAGCTTTCATCACCTGGAATTTGATTCATCGGAATTGCAGCAAAATTTGTTATTCCAAGAGTTTGATATTTTGAATTTTTTAAAACTTTTTCAAGATCGGATCTTAATTTACTAATATCAAATGTTAGGCCCGGCACTTGATAGAAATCTTCAAATGTTGCTGTGTTAGTCATATTTATCTATTAAATTACTTTGCTTATAAGGTATAATATTATATTTGTCGCATAAAAAATATTATAAAAAAATTAAAAAATGAAGATTCTAGGCAAATTTCCATCAACAAGATTGAGAAGAGTTCGCAACTCTGATTGGGTTAGGAGACTAATATCAGAAAACAACTTATCAGCAAATGATTTAATTTTACCAATATTTTTAACTGAAGGTAAAAATAAAAAAGAAAAAATTAAAACAATGCCAGGTATCTACAGATATTCATTAGATAAATTATCAGCCATTTTAGATGAAGCAGAAAAATTTAAGATACCTATGATAGCACTTTTTCCAAATACTTCTAATCATCAAAGAAATCATAACGGTTCTGAAGCACTAAATGAAAATAATCTTGTTTGCAGAGCTATTAAATTAATAAAAAAAAAATATAATAAATTTGGAGTTATGACTGATGTTGCTCTAGATCCATATACATCTCATGGTCATGATGGAATAATATTAAACGGTAAAATTGATAATGATGAAACTCTAAAGATTTTAGAGAAGCAAGCTTTATTACAAGCATCAGTAGGTTCTGATGTTATTGCTCCTTCAGATATGATGGATGGAAGGATAGGAATTATAAGAAAGTCTTTAGATAAGAAAAAATTAAAAGATACTAAAATTCTATCTTATGCTGTTAAATACGCTTCAAATTTTTATGGGCCATTTAGGGATGCAATAGGATCGAAACAAAAATTAAAAGGTGATAAAAAAACTTACCAAATGGATATGAGAAATTATACAGAGTCTTTAAGAGAAGTTGGTTTAGATATAAAAGAGGGAGCTGACTTTGTTATGGTAAAACCTGGAATGCCTTATCTGGACATTATAAGCCAAATAAAACAAAATTTTAAAATACCAGTATTTTCATATCAAGTTTCAGGGGAGTACGCTATGATTGTTAATTCTATTAAAAATAAAAGTCTAAATGAAAATGTTGTCTACGAAAGTTTAATATCACTGAAAAGAGCGGGCTCAAATGCTATAATAACTTATTTTGCATTAGATATTGTAAAAAAAATGAATAAATATTAGGAAAAACAATTTTCAAAAAATACCCTGGACTTGGGCAAGTATAAATTATTAGGTAAAAAAAATTTATTTAACATCAAATTCCGGGTAAAAGATAAAGCGTGATTTACAATTTCTTTTGAGTAAATTTCAGGTATTTTGCCATTAATTATAAACTTTGGAACTTTATATGAAATATTATCTATGTTTATAGATAAGATATCTTTTGATGAACTTATTTGGTCAGTTGTAAATCCGAAACCTAATTCCTTAATAAGATTAACTTCCCAAAATGAATAAATTAAAGGCCAACTTTTATTATCTAAATTTCTTATTAAATTATCTAATGATAAATAAATATTATTATGTGGCTCTTCATCTGGTAATAAAGAATTAAGTAAGTCCGCAATGGATAAAATTAGGTAAGACCTTTTTTTGTCATTAAAATATCTTGGACTAATGGCTTCTATAATTTCAGTTTTTAAATAACCTAATTTATTACGATTTTTTGTACTATGTATAAAAAATATTTTATTTCCTACTTGCAAGTAATTTTTAATTTTTCTAGATGTGCCTCCATAAACTATTCCTGAAATTTTACCGTGTGTTTTAGTAAAAGCGCTAATTATAATAGCATTTTCCCGAAATTTTTTTTTACTTAATAAATAACCTTCATCTTCCCAGTTCATATTTTTAAATCTTCAATTAATTTTTTTGCTGCATTTTGTTGCGCATCTTTTTTAGATGACCCATTTGCAGTTATCATTTTTGAATTAGGTGTTTTTACTGTAACTTTAAAAATAGGTTTATGATGAGGCCCAGATGTTTTTAACAAAGTATAAGTAGGAAGTTTTTTAAATTTTTTAAGACTATATTCTTGTAATTTTGTTTTTGAATCAACGATTGTTAAATCAGACTGCTTGAGAGAAGAATCCCAATATTTTAAAATAAATTTCTCTGCATTTTTTAAATTACCATCTACAAAAATTGCTCCGATAAGCGCCTCTAGACAATCCCCAGTAATTTTTTCATTTTTGTGCTCATTTTTTCTATAATTTAAACCTAATAACATATATTTTTTTAAATTGAGTGTATTAGCAATCTCCGCACATTTTTTTTTATTAACAAGATTTGCATATTTTTTATCAATCACGCCCTCTTTCTCGTAAGGGTATTTAGTTATTAAATTTTTTGAAATTACTAGTCCCAAAACTCTATCTCCTAAAAATTCAAGTTTTTCATTATTAGTATTTTCATCATAGCTTTTGTGGGTTAAACACCGTGTCAATAGATCTTTAGAATTAAATTTGTATTTAATAGCCTCCTCTAAATCTTTTAATCTACTTATCATAATTTTTTAAATGTTCTTTTAAATCTAAAAGAGTCTTTCCAATTCCAAAATTTTAAAACACTGCTCTTTAATGTATCATTTGAAAAAAAAATTAGTTCTGCTTTTCCAACTAAATTTAACTTATTTACATAGCCTACTTCGGATAAAAACCTGCTATCCTTTGAACAGTCTCTATTATCACCTAGTAAAAAATAATTGTCATCTGGTACTGTGTACACATCTGTATTTTGAAGTGTTCCGACACTGTTATAGACGGCTTTATATTTTACTCCATTTGGTAATGTTTCCTCATAAATTTTTACAGGAAAATTTATTTTACCACATCTAATACTTATGCTTTCATCTATTTGATTTTTCATTATTTTCTTTTTATTTAAATAAATATCTCCATTTATAAATTGTAAGGTATCACCCGGCTTGCCTATTAATCTCTTGATGTAATCAGTTCTATTGTCTGAGGGTGTTTTAAAGACAACTAGATCTCCTCTTTGCGGCTCTTTAAAAAATATTCTTTTTTTATATACGGGTGGACTAAATGGAAATGAATGTTTGCTATAACCATAAGCGAATTTAGAAACAAACAATCTATCGCCAACAAGCAAAGTTGGTTCCATTGATGAGGATGGAATATAAAAAGGCTGATACAACAAAGATCTCAAAAGTACCGCAATAATAAGAGCGTAAATAAGAGTTTTGATATTATCTATTACAGCATATTTTATATCTTTTTTCATATTGAAATTGTAACAAATGCAACGGCATAATCTTTTTCGTCAGCAATAGACAAAGAGATTTTGTATATTTTTTTTTTTAGTTTTCTCTCGGCAATTTTTTTTGTCTTATTAATCAACTTTATATATGGTTTACCAGATTTTTCATTTAAAACGACGATTTCATTGAAGCTAATACCTTTGGATATGCCTGTTCCTAAAGCTTTTGAGAATGCCTCTTTAGCAGCAAATCTTTTTGCAAAACAATTAATATTTAATTTACTTCTTTTACACTTTAAAATTTCTTCCTTGCTATATATTCTTGATAAAAATGGTTTTTTGTTAAGAGATTTTTTTAATCTATTTACTTGTATTATATCAGTACCAACACCGAATAGTTTCATTTATGCAAAATCCTTTTAAATTTAATAATAGTTTTGCTTAAACCTTCAAAAATTGATTCTCCAATTAGAAAATGTCCAATATTAAATTCTTTAATCCCTTTGACTTTTTTTAGTATTTTAGCAGATTTAAATGTCAGACCATGGCCTGCATGTACCTCTAAACCTAATTTGTTACCCAATACAACAGCTTTTTTAATCTTATCAAGTTCGTAATTGAAATTTTTATTGTCGTTAACAAGATTGCAAAATCTCCCTGTATGAATTTCCACACAATCAGCATTTAATTCTTGTGACTTTTTAATATCTTGTATGCTGGGTTCAATAAATAAACTCACTCTGAATCTATTTTTTTTTAGTTTTTTTATCAACTTATTTAAAAACCTATTCCTATGGCTTAAATTTAAACCACCTTCTGTAGTTAATTCTTGCCTTTTCTCTGGAACGATACAAATAAAATCTGGTTTGCTTTTTAAAGCTATTTTAAGCATTTCGTTCGTAGCGGCTATTTCTAGATTAAGTGGAATTTTTAATTTTGATTTAATTTCTTTAAGATCGAATTCTCTTATATGACGTCTATCTTCCCTTAAATGTATTGTAACGGACTCTGCCCCACTCTTCTGAGCCAATAAAGCTGCTCTCAAAGGACTAGGATAAGCTTCACCTCTTGCGTTTCTTACAGTTGCAACGTGGTCTATATTTACTCCAAGTCTGATTTTACTCATTAAAGATTTCTACTTCCAGGTTTAACTGCTTTAAGAGCTGATAAGCTACTTGGTAAATTTTCCTCTGTGTATGTTGGAATATTTAAATCAACTTGTGAAACGATTTTTCCTTTTAAAGAAGATTTTCCATTGGACCTGTTAATCAAACATGCATATCCAACAATACTTGCTTCGTTATCTAATACTAGTTTTGAGCATTCTAAACTTGATTTTCCTGTAGTAATAACATCTTCTACAATTAAAACTTTTTGATCTTTTTTAATTATAAAATCTCTTCTTAGTTTAAATTCTTCATTTACTCTTTCGGTAAAAATAGTCTCTTTATTTAATAGTCTACCAATCTCATAGCCAATTACAATGCCTCCCATAGCAGGAGATAATATTATATCAAATTCTTTAAATTCACTATTAATTTTTTCTGAGAGAGACACACAAATCTTTTTTGCTTTGTCTGGTTTGCTCATTAGTTGAGCACATTGAACGTATTGTGGACTGTGTAATCCTGAAGATAATATAAAATGACCCTCTATAAGGGCATTAGCTTCTTTTAAAATTTTCAAAGATTCTTTGTAAGAAAGCATTTTTTTTATTTTTATGTCTAACTATTTTAAATTTATAATCTTTTTGCTTAATCTGACTTATCAAGTTTGTAAAATTTTTCAAATCTTTAATCTGAATATCGAAAGAAAATTGTAAATAATCTGCTTTTCTTTTTAAAAGTTCAATATTCACAATATTGCTTTTGTTGAGACCAATTAAAGTGCTTATTTCACCTAAAACACCAGGATTGTGGGGCAAGTCAATTATTAAAGATGTATTGTAAACTTTTTCCTCGTCCTGCTGTTTATTGCTCCTACCTTGCCAATATCTTCTTATTGAAGCACGTGCCTTTCCAGTTTTTGAAGATGACAGCCAATGTAGAGAAGGTGAAACATTCGAAGATGTAAGAATTTTAACCATATCTCCATTTTTAAGTATCGTTTGGACTGGCATTTCTTTTCCATTAATTTCACATCCTATAGCTGTATCGCCAACTTTAGTGTGAACAGCATAAGCAAAGTCTATTGGGGTACCATTTTTAGGTAATTTAATTACTGCTCCTTTTGGTGTAAAACAAAAAACGTTATCTTGAAACATTTGTAATTTTGTAAATTCATAATAATGCTCAGGACTATTTCCTGTTTCAATAATTTCAACTAAATCTCTTAGCCAATCATATTCTTTCCAAGAAAGTTCTGAAAATTTTTCTGAAGATTTATATTTCCAATGAGATGCGATACCTCTTTCAGCGAACTCATGCATTTCATAAGTTCTTATTTGTACTTCAATTCTTTGCTTATATGGACCTATTAAAGCAGTATGGATAGATTTATACTTATTGATTTTAGGTGTAGAAATATAATCTTTAAATTTTCCTGGAATTGCAGAGTATTTGGAATGTAAAATACCAAGAGTTTTATAACAATCCTCAACAGAATTTAATAAAATTCTAAAACCTACAATGTCAGTCAATTGCTCTAAAGATATTTTTTTGTTTTGCATCTTACGCCAAATTGAAAAAGGGGTTTTTTCCCTACCTGCTATTTTAGCCGTGACTCCATTTTCTTTAAGTAGATTTATTAAGTCTACTGAAATTATTTTAAAATTATCATCTCTATTGTTTTTAATAAATTTAAGTCTCTCTTGTATCAAATCCCTTGCTTTCTTGTTTAAAATTTCAAAAGATAAATCTTCCAACTCATCTCGAATCCTATTCATTCCCATTCTATCTGCTAAAGGTGCATAAATTTCCATGGTCTCTTTAGCTTTTCGCACCATTTTTTCTTTACCTTTAACAAATTTGATAGTTCTCATGTTATGTAGTCTGTCTGCTAATTTTACTAATAAAACACGGATATCTTTAGAAGTTGCTAAAATTAACTTTCTAAAATTTTCAGCTTTAGAGTCGCTTGAAGCTTTATCTTCAAGAGCAGAGATTTTAGTAACTCCATCAACTAAATTTGCAACCTCTTCACCAAATTCTTTTTTAACTGTTTCATAAGTTACCTTAGTATCTTCAATTGTGTCATGTAACAATCCAGTAGTAATAGTTGCACTATCAAGTTTCAAATCCGTGAGAATTTTTGCTACAGCCACTGGGTGAATAATGTATGGAACGCCTTCATCCCTTTTTTGGTTTTTATGAGCATCAATTGCAAATTTAAATGCCTTATTTAGTGAGTCATGATTAAGAAATTTATTATAAGACTTAATTTCATTTATTAATTCATTGTGATTAATCATTAGTTCAATATATCACTTTTAATAAGTCTTGTAATCTCATTATGGGAATTTTTATCTAATTCTTTAAAAAAACTATCTATATTTTTATTATATATTGGATGAAGCCAATTAGGTTCAATCTCTTTTAAGGGGTAAATTACAAAATTTCTTAAATGTAGTCTTGGGTGTGGTGTTTCTAGTTCGTCGTTTTTAATAATTTTACCGTTAAAATCGATTATATCTATATCGCATGTTCTGGGCTCATTCTTTTTAGTCCGAGTTCTTCCAAGTTTTTTTTCAATTTCTTTTATTTCATTGAGCAATTCTATAGCTTTAAGGTTGCTTTCAAATTTAACACATAGATTTATAAATTTTGGATCTGAATTATTTGGGTACGATGGAGTTTCATAAAAACTCGATATTTTAATTAAATTTAAATTTAATTTCTTTAAGTGGTTTATTGCTTTTAATATATTGGATTCTCTACCTCCATCCTCTAACGGAAGATTTGCCCCTATATTTAAATATATCATTTGTTTTTTCTACTAAAAATTTTTGCTTTTTCTCTCTGCCAATCTCTTTTTTTCTTAACTAATCTTTTATCATATAATTTTTTTCCTTTACCTACAGCTACTTGAATTTTTGCTTTTCCTTTATAAAAATACATTTTTGTTGGTATAATAGTCATTCCTTCCTGATTAATTCTACCAATAAGAGTATTAATTTGTTTTTTTGAAAGTAGTAATTTTCTCTCTCTTTTTGGGTCATGATTATTGTATGAGGATTGCTTATACAATGGAATATGTGAATTAATTAAAAATATTTCACCTCCTATGTCTGCTGCGTAAGAGTCGGCTATACTTCCTTTGCCTATTCGTAATGATTTAACTTCAGATCCTTTTAATACTATTCCAGCTTCATATAATTCTTTAAAATAGTAATTAAAACTTGCTTTGCGGTTTAAGCAAATTATTTTTTGGGAAACATTTTTAGATTTCATTAGAGTAGTTTTGCAAATTTAAGTGCTTTTTCTACTTCTTTTTTTGTTTTTTCAGTTACTTGTACTAATGGCAGTCTTACTTCTGCCGGAGAAAGTTTTAAAAGAGATGCGGCGAATTTTACTGGTGAAGGATTACTTTCAATGAAGAGTGCTTTGTGTAATGGGGATAAAAGATTATTAATTGATTGTGCGGTTTCATTGTCTTTTGACAAGGAAGCTTTATGAAAATCGGCGCAAAGTTTTGTTGCAACGTTAGCGGTAACACTTATGCAACCAACGCCCCCCCTTTTATTGAATTCGAGCGCATTATCATCCTCTCCAGTCAATTGAATAAACTCTTTTCCCATTTTGTTAAGCTGCATAGATACCCTGTTTAAATCACCTGTAGCATCTTTTACACCTTTAATATTTTTTAACTCATATAATCTTGCCATTGTGTCTACTGTCATATCAATAACAGATCTCGAAGGTATATTGTAAATGATAATTGGAATACCAACGCTATCATTAATTGATTTATAATGTTGGTATAGTCCTTCTTGAGTTGGTTTATTATAATATGGCGTTACAATAAGTAGGCCATCTGCGCCAGCATTTTCTGCGTATTTCGAAAGCTCTATCGCTTCTGAAGTAGAATTGGAACCAGTTCCAGCTATAACTGGAATTTTCCCTTTGCATTCTTTAATTGCTACCTCAATTACTTTTTTATGTTCAATATGAGATAAAGTTGGAGACTCGCCAGTTGTACCAGCCGGTACAACGCCATTAGTGCCGTTTTTAAGATGATGGTGTAATATTTCACTATAATTGGCTTCGTCTAATTTATTATTTTTAAACGGTGTTATTAACGCTACGATTGAACCTTTGAACATAAATCAATATAAGATTAATTATTATCTATTTTTATGCTTATTCGATTAATTAGTCTAGCTATTTTATTGCTTTTAATTGATACAAATCACATCAGTTTAGCAGATGATAATTTCATATTACCTAAAGACAAACCTTCAGTTTTTAAAAAAATTGAAAAACCTAGAGCACTAAGTAAAGACTTATTACCACAATCAAAACCAATTATTAAAACAGAAACTAATCAAAAAAAGGAGGAGGTTAAAGAGAAGGTCAAAATAAAAGTAAAAACAGAAGAAAAAATAGTAAAGAAAGTTGAAAAAAAAATTACTTCTGATGCTTTCGTATTGCCTCGAAAAAAGCCAAAAACAATTAGAAAAACAACTGCTTCAGTTAAAAAATCAAAGTTTTTAAGTCAAAAAGATTTTGAAAGGGCAAAAATAGCATTTAGTCAAATAAAATCAGGAAAAGTTATTACTGGATACAAAACTTCTGAAAAAATAAAAGATAAAGATTTTAAATTGTTTGTTCAGTGGCTTTATTTGATGAAAAGTTCAAATAATGCAACTTTTTCAACATATGAAAATTTTATAAAAAATAATTTAGATTTTCCGAGAATAGGAAGATTACAATACTTGGCTGAACAAAAGATTTATCTCAAAAATTCATCCCCAAAAAATATAATTAGATGGTTTGATGATTTTCCACCTGTTAGTGGTACGGGAAAATTAAAATTAGGTGAAGCATACTTTGATCTTAAAGATATAAATAATTCTAGAGAATTAATAAAGGAAGGTTGGATAAATGCAGATTTGAGTAAAAGTCAATTAAGATTTTATCGAAAAAAATTCAGATCAGTATTAGATAGTGAAGATCATATAAAAAGAGCAGATTATTTGGCCTGGAATAGAAAGTATTGGGACCTAAAGAGAATGCTTGTCTATTTGCCTTCGGATTTTAAAGCACTATATAACGCCAGACAAATATTAATGAGTAATTCTTATGGAGTTGATAATGCTATTGCAAAAGTTCCTGATAGATTTAAAAAAGATATTGGACTTGAATACGATAGATTAAAATGGAGAAACAGAAGAGGAAGATTAGAGTCTTCTCTTCAAATACTTTACGATAATTCAAATAGATCTGAAGAAGAGCTTGTAAGAGCTGACCTGTGGTGGAAACAAAGAGAAAGTATAGTAAGAAGTTTAATTTATAAAAAAAGGTATAAAACTGCTTACAAAGTTGCTAGCGAGCATTCTCTTTCCTCTGGGCCAGAATTTGCAGAGGCTGAATGGTTAGCGGGTTGGATTGCTCATTCATTTCTTAAATCACAAGAATACGCTATAAACCATTTTTTAAATTTTTATGATAATGTAAGTTATCCTATTAGTATGGCAAGAGGTGCTTACTGGTTAGGAAAGTCATATCAAGAAACCGGTAATACCAAAAAGGCTGAGGAATATTTTAAAGTTGGTTCAAAATTTTTAACAACATATTATGGACAACTAAGTTTCAAAGAGATTAATTATGGAGGAGAATTTACTTTAAAAGAAGATTCTTCATATTCCAAAGATTATGAGAAAGAATTCTCAAAAAATAGACTTGTAAGAATTATAAAAATTCTTAAAGAACTTGATCACACGAAGTATTCAAAAGATGTACTTAAACATCTAGCAAGTTTAAATATTGAGCAAGGTAGCGAGGTATTAGCAGCAAAATTATCTACTGAGATAGAGAGATACGATTTTGCTATTCAGATTTCTAAAAAAGCTTCGTATGAAAAAAGATTTTATTTAAAATATAATTATCCGATTATTTCAACACCAAGAGAAATTAACAATAAACCTATGCCACCAAGTGAAATGATACACGCTATAATAAGACAAGAAAGTGAATTTGATAGTAAAGCAAATAGTTATGCTGGTGCTAGAGGTATGATGCAATTAATGAAATACACCGCCAAGATTGTAGCAAAACAAGCAAAGTTGCCTTATAGCATTAGTGGTTTAACAGATGATCCTATTTATAATATAAAATTAGGGTCTTATTATTTTGAAGGATTATTAAATGATTATAACGGAGTTTATCCATTCGCAATAGCAGCCTACAACGCGGGCCCTAATAGGGTAAAAACTTGGAGAAGAGTTAATGGTGATCCAACTAAAAATCAATTGAGTTATATAGACTGGATTGAATTAATAAGGTTTAAAGAAACTAGAAATTATGTTCAAAGAGTTTTAGAAAACGTTAATGTATATAAATACATGATTAATAAGGAACCAGTTAAAATTGAGGAATTTTTTAAATAACTGGCGGAAGAGGAGAGATTCGAACTCTCGGTACGATGTTACTCGTACGGTTAGTTAGCAACCAACTGGTTTCAACCGCTCACCCACTCTTCCATATTTCCAGTGTTATTTAGTTCTAATTATTAAATTATTACCATATAAATCAATCAAAAAAATGGTGAAATGAAAAAAAAATTATTTGAAGGATCTTTGTTTACAGCTGGTGCCTCTCTTTGGTGGGGTATCATAGGTGTAATTTATTTTAAATTTGTGTCTTTTGCATCACCTCTTGAATTGACAATACATCGTACTATTTGGACTACATTGCTTTTAGTTTTTACAACCTTTTATTTTGGAAAATGGTCAGAATTTAAAAAAGTATCTAAATCTCCAAGTACTTTGGGTTTATTATTTCTCACTGGGGTTTTAGTTTCTATAAATTGGTTTACATGGCTTTATTCCATCTCAGTAAACAATATGCTAGATGCATCACTTGGTTATTACATTTTTCCTATATTAAGTGTTTTTTTGGGTAGAATATTTTTAAAAGAAAAAATAAATAGAAATAAATCAATCGCTATATTGCTTGTCTTTTTATCAATAATTTATTTACTAATTGAATTTAAGAGTATTCCATGGATTGGTTTAACAGTTGCTATTACATTTAGTTTTTATACATTAATAAGAAAAAAAATAAATATTTCATCAGATATAGGATTATTTTTTGAAACTTTGTTGATATCCCCAATAGCATTAATTTTATTTAGCTCTCTTGTTTTCAATAATACAAATGTTTTTGGATTTGATAATCCTACGTTATCTTTTTATTTGTTTTTTGCTGGATTTATGACACTCGTTCCTCTCTTCATGTATATTAAAGGATTTGAATTAATAGGAATAGGACCTGCGAGCATGATATTTTTTTTGACACCAACGGCTCAATTTTTTTTAAGTATATTTTATCTGGGTCAACCACTTGAAATAGAAAAATTAATAAGTTTTTTATTTATATGGATAGCAGTAATAATTTACCTTAACGAATTGCGTAAAGAGTGAAACAAAATTATTATAAGAGGAGCAAATAGAGATATAAGAAAAGATATAAAAAGTAGATTTGTTCTAATAAAAATTGAGAAATTATCAACAGATATCAAATTTCCCACTAAAATACTTGTCTCAAAATTTTGACTTGGAAAAAACAACAGACCAAAAATCAAACCAAGAATTATTGAATATGCTGCAAGTTTAGGATTAATATTTTTGTTAAAAAAACCATAAAAAATTGTAACAACAGCAGCACAGCAAAGAAGATCAGCCAGTAAAAATAAGTATAATATACTATATCCTCTTGATGCAAAAATAAAAACTATAAAGCATATCAATAAAATAATAAAATTTGTTTTTTTTTTAATTTTTCTTCCTTTTAGTATTTTGTTTATTTGACTACCATTTACGATTAGCAAACTTGAAATAGCATTTATTAATGTGTCAATGGTACTTAATGTTAATGATAATGCTAAAATTAATACTGACACAACTATAAGAGATTTTTTTTCATCTAAAATTAAATCAAAGAAAGCAAGATCTGGAGTTACTTTTGAATTTAATGAAAAAGATATTAAACCTGAATATCCCATCCAAAAAACTATTATAAAAATTATAATAGATGAATTAATTAAACTTTTTTTTAAAATTGAATTATTTTTTGCTGAAAAAACTCTTTGCCAATTCCCTTGATGAAATAAATTAGTACAAGCCACCGCTATGAAAAAAGTTAAACCAGCTGTGTAATTGGGTAAATAATCTTTGCTAATTAATTGCGGTGAATTTATTTTTATTGTTTCATAACTAGTTAGATTTAAGTTATTAAAAACTAAAATTAATGAAAATAAAATAATGCACATTATAAAAATAAACTGATATTTGTCAGTAATAATTGAAAGTTTAAAACCCCCTCTTAATATATAAAGTAAACAAATGATTAAGGTTAAACTTGCGGTAACCCATAATGGAATCTTTGAAATATAATTTAATAAAAATGCTATAGCCGTCACTTCAGCAATTAAAAAAATTATCAAGTAAAATAGTATTAAGAATAAACATAATTTCAATATAGTTTGACCAAATCTTTTTTGTATAAATTCAGTTAGTGTTAAACCATTTGGAAATTCTCTTCGGATTTTAGGGCCAAAATTGTAAAGAAATAACATGGGCGCGGCCGTACCTAATGCATAACCGATTACGGCACCTATCCCCCCCCAAGTTGCTGCAGAAGGAGGACCAAATAAAATCCAAGCTCCCAGTGCTGATGCTGTTAGGCTCGAAGTTAATGAAAATGTATTTTCATCCCTATCACCAACAATATAATTTTTATTATTTAATATTTTTTTATTATTTAAGTAACCCAGCCAAATAAAGAATAGGCCAATTAATATTGTGATAGCTGTTGTTGTTTGTTGCGATAAAAGTATTTTATCCATAGCTCCCTTACTGAATTACCGGTCAGGTTCGTCGGGTATAATCTCAGTCTTTCTGACACCCCGTATTTTTTTATACTACTATTTTAGGCAAAGAGTCA
The DNA here is from genome assembly GCA_902561155.1 of uncultured Pelagibacteraceae bacterium. Taxonomy (GTDB): domain Bacteria; phylum Pseudomonadota; class Alphaproteobacteria; order Pelagibacterales; family Pelagibacteraceae; genus Pelagilacustribacter. The sequence continues at coordinate 72,373 of CACEOY010000001.1, read as the reverse complement.
AATGAAGCAGTATCTATTTTAGATGAATGTTCTCTTCTCATTTTCCAACCTTTGCTTAGTCCTGCTTGAGCTATACTGATTGCGTATCGTCCGTATTTTGTATTAGTATAATCTATAGCTTTCATTAATTTCTTAGATTTGTTTTCAAGAAGTGGAGTTAAAAGATTCTGATCATTTTGATTTGCATCTTTCAATCCTGATAAAATTATTCCAGCTTTTTGATAAGCATAACCGTATTTGTATATATCGGTTAGTGCTTTAACAGCATTTTTTATCAATTCTATGCTATTACTAGTAGGAATTGCTAAATCTATTGTTTTTGAATTAGAGTAGTATCTTCTATTTTTATCAAATGGACTTGTTCTGATAAATACTGTTATTGTTTTTGCTATTTGATCATCAGCTCTAATTTTTTCTGCTGCATTCAAGCAATGTGTAATAACTGATTCCTCTAATTCATTTAAATCTTTTACTTTTCTACCAAATGATCTTGAGACACAACAATTTTTCCTTTTCTCTTGATCTATTTGTAAGTCAATACAAGGTATTCCTCTTAGTTCCATCGCTGTTTTCGCACCTAAAACGTTTGTTCCTTTTTTTACCCACGTGTTTGAAACATTTTTTAAATCATAAGCGTTGCTTATATTGTTCTTATGGTAAAACTTAGATAGCTGTTTACCTACCCCCCAAACATCTTCAATTGGAAATTTTTTTAACTTTTCATCAATATTTGTATTTAAATAAATTACACCTGCTTTTTCTTTTTTCGCTATATGATTGGCTACTTTGCTTAATGTTTTTGTGCTGGCTATACCTACGCTTGTTGGTATACCTGTCCACTTAAGAACTCTTGATCTTATCTCTCTTCCATAATCCTCAACTCCTTTTTCATCTATAAAAGATAAATCAATGAAAGCTTCATCGATTGAATAAATTTCTACTTTTGGTGAAAAAGTTTTTAATACTTTCATAACCCTTCTCGATATATCTCCATATAGTGCGTAGTTTGAAGAATATACTTCAACTTTATTTCTTTTTACTAAGTCTTTTACTTTGAAGTAGGGCTCCCCCATTTTAATACCTAAATCTTTTGCTTCTCTTGATCTAGATATTACACATCCATCATTGTTTGATAAAACCACTACAGCTTTTTTTTGTATCTTAGGATTAAAAAGTCTCTCACAGGATACGTAAAATGAATTACAATCTACTAAGGCTATTTTATTTTTCTTAGTTGTGTACTTGATGGATGACATAAGTTACCACTCCCCAAATAATTACTTCTTGATCGTTTGCTAAATGAATTCTTTCTGATTTTTTTTTAGATCCAGATGTTAAAAATGTTTCCCCTTTTTCTTTCAGGATTGTTTTCACCACTAATTCATCGTTAACATTGGCTATAACTGTTGAAAGGTTTTTTGGGTTAATACTTCGATCTACTATTAATAAATCACCATCGTAGATTCCTACGCTATTCATAGACTTACCTTGAACTCTAATTATGAATGTTGCTGGTGAATTTTTTATAAGATGATGATTTAAATCTACATCATCCTCTATGTAGTCTGTTGCGGGAGAGGGAAAACCCGCTCCTACTTTGTGTATGTAATAAGGTATTTTCAGCTCCATAAATGTTCTTATTTTGTTCTTTTATAGAAAAAAATTTTACTTTAGTCAACCATTATGTGGGGCAATATGCATTTGGAAAATAAACGATTGAAAAGTTAAAAGGGAGTATGAAAAAAATTATAGTGTTTTTTACTTTGCTATTAATGACCGTATCAGCAAATGCGGAGTCTAAACTTCAAACAATTAAAAAAAATGGAGAGTTAAGAGTTGGAACGACTGGAGATTGGGATCCAATGTCTATGAAAGATCCAGCTACTAATAAGTATAAAGGTTTCGACATAGATGTTATGAGGGAGCTCGCAAAAGATATGGGTGTAAAAGTTAAATTTGTGCCTGCAGAGTGGAAAACAATAGTGGCTGGGATTACAGCTGATCGATACGATATTTCAACAAGCGTAACTAAAACTCCAAAAAGAGCTGAGGTAGCTGGTTTTACTACTACGTATTATAAGTACGCAACTGTACCGCTTGTTTTAAAAAAGAATTTAAAAAAATTTCCTACTTGGGAGTCGCTAAATAATAGTAATGTGAAAATTGCAACAACATTAGGTACTTCTCAAGAAGAAAAAGCAAAGGAATTTTTTCCGAAATCAAAACTACAATCTGTTGAAGCCCCAGCAAGAGATTTTCAAGAGGTTCTTGCGGGTAGAGCTGATGGAAATATTACAAGTTCAACTGAAGCGAATAAATTAGTTATTAAATATCCTCAATTAGCCATAGTTCCTGACGGTGGAAAAAATCCAGCATTTTTAGCGATGATGGTTCCAAAAGGAGATAAAGTTTGGAATGATTATGTAAGTAATTGGATTAAAAAGAAGCAAGCTTCAGGTTATTTTAAGAAATTACTCTCTAAGTACAATTTAAAAAGCTTATAATTTAAGTTTCAATACCCTCCATTAACAAATATAGTTAAATAGTGAAATTTTTAAAATTTATCTCTATTCTATTTTTGCTTCAGGGATGCAGTTCTAACTATGAATGGGGTTGGTATATATTAAGCCCTGATAATATAGAAGGTCTAACCAATCTAAAATTTTTAATTAGCGGTATTACAACAACTATTTATATTTCAGTAGTATCTATAGTTCTGGCTATGATTATAGGTTTGATAGTTGCCCTCCCATCTTTATCTAATAATAAATTTTTAAGTTATTTCAATATAACTTATGTTGAAATCGTAAGAGCAATTCCCTTATTAGTTTTAATTCTTTGGATATATTACGGTCTTCCAATTATGATAGGAGTAAGTTTCTCACCATTTGTATCAGGCATAATAGCATTAACTATTAGCGAAAGTGCATTTCAAGCAGAAATTTTTAGGGCTGGTATAAATTCTATTTCAAAAGGACAACATGAAGTAGCTGAGTCACTTGGAATGAATTTCTGGAAAAAAATGAGATTAGTAATTCTGCCGCAAGCAATTAAAGTTGTGCTGCCTGCGATGGGAAATCAATTTGTGTATGTTTTAAAAATGTCCTCTCTAGTATCGATTATAGGAATAGGAGATTTAACAAGAAAGGCAAATGAACTTGTGACAACTACCTACAGACCATTAGAAATATATACTTTTTTAATCCTAGAATACTTAGTATTAATATTAGTAGTCTCCTACTTTGTGAGAAAATTAGAAAATAGACTAAAATACAAATAACTTTTTAAAAGAAACTCTAAATACTCTCTTCAAAAAAAATGGAACAAAAGTTAAAACGACTAAACCCATCATCCAATTTGTTACCAAGATTGTGTAGAAAATATCTTGGTATTCACCATTTCTTATATTAATTACATACCAGAGAGACATAAATGGTATTAACGTAAGTCTAAGTATCGTCATATATAAACTATAAATTGGTCTTTTAAGCGCTTGGAATAAAGCAGAAGTAATAAAAAATACAGGATAAACGGGCCCGATAAGAGCAGCGACTTGTAAGTAAAGCGCCCCTCTTTGAATGACCTCAAGGTCATTTGTAAAAAAAGAAATTATAATTTCAGATGTTAAATAAACAAAAATACCAGCTAACACCATAAACCCGGAACCAAACATTAATGCTTTTCCATAAACTTCTTTTACTCTGAAATGCATTTTTGCTCCGTAATTTTGACCGGCAATTGATAAAACGGCAGTGTTTAAACCTATAACAGGTAGTAATAAAACTTGTTCTATTCTAACTGCTGTACCATAACCTGCTGTTGCTAGCTCACCAAATTGACCAACAAAATAGAAAATATTAAATACTCCAAACATTATCATTAACATGGTAAACATTATTGGAACTGATTGTTTAAAAAGTGTACTGATATAATCAAACTTTGGTTTAAAGCATTCTAGATACAAGTATTTTTTTAATTTACAGCAGTAAACTTTGTTGGCTAGATATATTAAGCCTACACACTGGGAAACTAATGTAGCTATTGCTAAACCAGCAATTCCGAATGCTGGTATAAACCCATAACCAAAAATAAATAAAGGATTAAGAAATATATTCAAGAAGAAAGTGAATATTAAAACGTTTCTATAACTTTTCGTATCACCTTGCGCATTCAGAGTTCCATTTAAAGATAACTGAGCTAATACAATTATTGCACCAAAAAATATTATATCTAAGTATTCACGCGTTAAAATTATACTTTCTTCAGTAGAACCCATAATTCTTAAAAGTTCATCGGAAAAATTTAAACCAAACAAAGTTACAAAAATCGAGACAACAATCGCTAGTACTATAGACTGAGCAACATACATAGAAGCTTTTCTATCCTCTTTAGCCCCAATAGAGTTACTTATTAAAGCTGTTGTACCAGCTCCAATACCAACAGCTACAGCTATTGCTATAAAATAAATTGGCCAAGATTTTGCTATTGCTGCTAGTGCTTCTGGAGAAATTCTTCCTGCAAAATAAGTATCAACAAGATTATAAAAAGTTTGAAAAAGAGATCCAGTGCTAGCGGGTATAGTTACTTTTCTTAAAAGTTTCCAAATTGAACCTTTTGTTAAATCCATATTTAATATTCCTTTTGAAACTTATGCTTCTTTCCCGCTTTTTTGGCAAGATTAATTTGATTTTGCCTCATTCGAAATCTTGACTTTTGCAAACTTGATAGTGTGTCATAACATCTTTCACAAGAAACGCCCTCTTCATATTTTTTTGATTTCTTATCTTTTGTTGATATAGGTTTTCGACAACCTCCACAAATTGAAAAAGTTCCTTGTTTTAATTTATGTTTTAAAGAAACTCTATTATCAAAAACAAAACATTCGCCTTTCCATAAACTATCTTTTTTTTTAGTTTTGTTGAGATAATTAATTATTCCACCTTTTAACTGAAAAACGTTTTTGAAACCCTTTTGTTTTAAAAAAATTGATGCCTTTTCACATCTAATACCTCCGGTGCAGAACATCGCAACAGGTTTGGTCTTTTCGATTTTATTTAAAAATTTAGGAAAATCTCGAAAATTTTGTATATTTGGATTCATTGCATTCTTAAAAGTGCCAACGTTATATTCAAAGGGTTTTCTTGCGTCAATCAAAAGAGTTTCTTTTTTTATAATTAACTTGTTCCAAGAATTTCCAGACAAATACCTATTACGTCTTTTGCTTTTACCCTTAATTTTAAAGCCAAGTGGTACAACTTCTTTTTTTACTTTCACTTTTGCTTTGTGAAATGGTTGAAAACGACTAGTTGAAATATTGCTACTATCAAATTCTGTGAATTTAAATTTTTTTTTTAGTAATTTTAAAATTTTAAAAATATCTTTGCTATTGCCTGCAAGAGATCCATTAATACCTTCTGAAGAGATTATAATTGATCCTCTAATACTGGTATTTGATATTTCGTTTTCAAGATAAGTTTTGTGTTTTTTTAAGAAATTAATCCTTTTAAACTTGTAAAATCCAGAAATAGTGAACATTATTTTTTAATACAAATAGTTAACCCATCTCCAATAGGAACTATATTCTTTGTAATCCTTTTATCTTGTTTAACATGAATATTAAAATCCCTTATAATATTTGTAAATTTATCGTTATTTGCATTGTCGGCAACTTCACCGTGCCATAATACATTATCAATAACTATAAGACCCTTTTTATCTATTAAATTCATACAAGACTCATAATAATTTAAGTAATTTTCTTTATCAGCATCAATAAAAATTAAATCAAATAACTTTTTTGTATCTTTTAATTCTTTCAAACTCTCTATAGCTGGTTTGATAATTTGTTTAATCCTGTTTTCTTTGGCTTTGTCATAAAAGTATTTAGCCTTATTGCTAAATTCGGGATTTTTATCTAAGCTAATTAAAATTCCATCAGCAGGAAGTGCCATAGCCATAGATAAAGCACTAAATCCAGTAAAACTACCAATCTCTAAAATTTTTTTTACATTTGAAACTTTTATTAATGTTTGTAGAAATTGAGCTTGTGATATAGATATTTGTAATCTTTGCTGATCTCCTAGACTTTTGTTGTGCTGAATTATTTCATTCTGAACATCAGACAAAGTTTCTGAATGATCAATAATATATTTTTCAAGATTATCAGTTAAATCTAATTTTTTAGGCATAATTAGCCTTTTAAAAGTTTTTTTAAGATATCGTTTGTTAACTGTGGATTAGCTTTACCACCTGATTGTTTCATAACTTGACCAACAAAAAAGCCAAATAATTTTTCTTTACCGGACTTATACTGGTCAACTTTATCTTTGTTCTTAGTTAATATTTCATTGATAATTTTTTCTAATTCTTTGGGATCACTTTGCTGTTTCATGCCTTTTGACTCGATAATTTTTTTTGGATTATCACCGCTCTCTACCATTAATTCAAAAACTTCTTTTGCTATTCTGCCAGAAATTTCCCCTGACTTTATTGATTGAATCAATTCAGCAAAATTTTTAGCAGAGATAGGTGACTTAGATATATTGAGTCCTTTATCATTTAACATTGCAAATAAATCTCCCATCATCCATGTTGCGGCAAGTTTTTTATCAGATAATTTTGCAACCTCTTCATAATAATTTGAAATTTCTTTTTCAGAAACTAGCACATTAGCTTCATAAGAATTAAGTCCGTAATCGCTCATGAATCTTTCTTTTTTATTATCAGGTAACTCCGGTAAAGTTTTTTTTAAATCATCTATTAATTTTTGTTCAATTTTAAGAGGTAAAAGATCCGGATCTGGAAAATATCTGTAATCATGAGCATCCTCTTTTGATCTCATGGATCTTGTCTCATTTTTTTTTGTATCAAAAAGTCTTGTTTCCTGCTCAATCTTTTTCCCTTCATCTAATAATTCAACCTGCCTTTTGGCCTCGTATTCTATTGCCATTTGCATAAATTTTATTGAATTTACATTTTTTATTTCACATCTTGTTCCAAAATTTTTATCTCCTACTTGTCTTACCGATACATTAACATCGGCCCTTAATGAACCCTCTTGCATATTACCGTCACAAGTTCCTAGATATCTCATTATAGTTCTAAGTTTTTTTATATAAGCATTAACTTCTTCTGGAGATCGAAGATCTGGTTTGCTTACAATTTCCATTAGTGCAATTCCTGAACGATTTAAATCGACATAAGTACTTGATGGATCCATATCGTGAATACTTTTACCTGCATCTTGTTCTAGATGAAGTCTCTCAATGCCAATCTCTTTTGAACCATATGGCATATCTAATAAAACTTTTCCTTCGCCAACTATAGGATTTTTATACTGTGAGATCTGATAACCTTGAGGAAGGTCCGCATAAAAATAATTTTTTCTATCAAAAACAGAATTATTATTAATTTTAGCATTTAATCCTAAACCAGTCCTAATGGCTTGGTTTATGCACTCTTTATTTATAACTGGAAGCATACCAGGAAAAGCAGAGTCTATAAGACTTACTTGGCTATTAGGTTCAGCTCCAAATTTAGTTGCAGAACCAGAGAAAAGTTTTGAGTTTGAAGATACTTGAGCATGAACTTCCAAGCCAATTATTACCTCATAATTGTTTTTCTCCCCTTTTATAAAATAATCAAATTTATCTTTGCTCATAACCACCAATTTTTTATTTCATTTTTAAAATTACAATTTTTTTCAAAAGCATAGGCCACATTCAATATATTTTGCTCATCTAAAGTCTTCCCAATTAACTGCAATCCTAGTGGATAGCCCTTTTTATCTAAGCCTGCGGGTACGGATATAGCAGGTAAACCAGCTAAATTTACTGGTACAGTGAATATATCATTGAGATACATAGAAATAGGGTCATTAGTCTTTTCACCAATTTTAAATGCAGAACTTGGTGTTGAAGGTGTCAAAATAGCATCTACCTTACCAAAATTTTCATCAAAATCTTTTTTAATAAGCTGTCTAACTTTTTGAGCTTTAAGATAATAAGCATCATAGTATCCTGATGACAAAACGTAAGTACCAATTAAGATTCTTCTCTTTACCTCATCTCCAAATCCTTCGGATCTTGTATTCTCATACATTTCAATTAAATCATTTCCTTTTGATGATCTATAACCATACTTTACACCATCATATCTAGCCAAATTTGACGAAGCTTCAGCTGGTGCAACTATATAATATGTTGGCAATGCATACTTTGTATGAGGGAGTGAGATATCAATTATGTCGGCACCTAAATCTTTTAAAATACTTTTTCCCTTGTTCCACAATTCATCAATTTCTTTTGGCATATTATCAACTCTATATTCCTTGGGTATACCAATTTTGAGACCTTTAATATCTGTTTTCAAATTTTTTGAATAATTTTCTTTTTTCTTTTCAATAGACGTAGAGTCTTTTTTATCAAAGCCAGCCATAGCCTCTAACATGATCGAACAATCTTTAACAGATTTGGTCATAGGACCAGCTTGGTCAAGTGATGATGCAAAGGCAACAATTCCCCAACGTGAACATAATCCATAAGTTGGTTTTAATCCGACAGTTCCAGTAAAGGAAGCAGGCTGTCTTATTGATCCACCTGTGTCCGTACCTATTGTTGCAGGAGTTAAATCAGCTGCAAGTGCAGATGCAGAGCCACCAGATGATCCCCCAGGAACAGTGTCCTTCGCTATTGGATTTACAACACTTCCAAAATAACTTGTTTCATTAGATGATCCCATTGCATATTCGTCACAATTTAATTTACCGAGTAAGATTGCTCCCTCTTTCCATAAATTTTCTGTAACAGTGGACTCATATTGAGGTATAAAATTTTCAAGCATTTTACTACCAGCAGTGGTTTTAAATCCATTTGTACAAAAAAGATCTTTTACAGCTAATGGGACTCCCGGGAGCAAAGAGTTTAAATTTGGTTTTTTATCAAACTCTTTTGATTTTTGGATAGCATGTTCAAAACAAGTAGTTATATAAGAATTAAGTTTTTTACTTTTATTTACCTTATCTATGTAAAGATTGGCAAGCTCTTCAGATTTAATCTCTTTTTTTTTAATTAAATCTATTATTTCCGATAAGTTTTTTTTAACAATTTCTGACATTATTCAATTACCTTTGGAACAACAAAAAATTCCTCATTTTTTTTTGGCGAATTTTCAAGAATTTTATCTCTTATTTTTCCATCATTTATTTGGTCTTCTCTTGATCTGAGCGGTGTGTTTAAAATTGAGGATAATGGCTCTACTTTATCAGTATTTAACTCATTTAATTGCTCTATAAACTTGAATATAGATGTTAAATCTTTAGCTAAAGAGTCAGATTTTTTTGAGTCTATAGAAATTCTAGCTAACTTACTAATATGTTTAATTTTATCTTTATCTATGGACATCTGTGATTTAAGTTATTTATATAGGAAATTAATATCATAAAATATAATAAATAAATGTTGGATATTGAGGAATTTAAGAAAAAACTAGACAAAAAATCAAGGCTAATAGGCATTGATCCTGGAAAAAAGCGTATAGGAATAGCTATTTCAGATGAAAATAAAAAAGTTGCTACTCCATACACAACTATAATTAAAAAAGATTATTCTAATTTTTTGGCTGAAATAAAGAAAATAGTCGATGAAAATACTATTAAAGGTATAGTGATTGGAAACCCCATAAATATGGACGGTTCATCTGGTTCTTCATCCCAATCAGCAAAAGACTTAGCTTTAAATTTATCAAAAGATGTTACACAAAATATCACAATGTGGGATGAGAGATTATCAAGTGAAGGGGCTTTCAATTTGTCGAGCAATTTAGATATAAATGTAAGTAAAAAGGTCCAAAAATTAGACGAAAATGCGGCTCAATTCATATTACAAGGTGCTTTGGATTATTTAAATAAAAATAATACTTGATAAGATAGTGCAAAAGGCCTATAGAGTTGATTTTAATGGCAGTAGTAAAAAAGATTTCAGCTATTAAAAACTCACCCAAACATCTATTAGGTATTCAAAACTTATCAATTTTAGAAGCTAAAAAAATTCTTAATGAAGCAAAGACCTTCATAAAATTAAATAGAAGTAATACTAAAAAACTGGACACATTAAGAGGCAAAACTCAAATTAATTTATTTTTTGAACCTTCAACTAGAACACAAAGTTCGTTTGACTTGGCTGGCAAAAGATTAGGTGCTGATGTTATGACTATGAATATGAGTAACTCTGCTTTAAAAAAAGGTGAAACTCTTATTGATACAGCTATGACATTAAATGCTATGCATCCAGATTTAATTGTAATAAGACACCAGGACTCGGGAGCACCAAATTTACTTTCACAAAAAGTAAATTGTGCTGTAATTAACGCAGGTGATGGTAGGAGAGAACACCCTACTCAAGCATTGCTCGATGCTTTAACAATAATTAGTCGTAAAGGTAATATTGAAGGTCTTAAGATAGCAATTTGTGGAGATATACTCCATTCTAGGGTTGCTAGATCAAATATTTATTTAATGAATATGCTTGGAGCAGAAGTAAATGTAATTGCACCTAAAACATTAATGCCAAAATCAATTGAACGATTGGGTGTGAAGTCTTTTACTAATATGAAAAAAGGTTTAGATGGTTGTGACATTGTTATGATGTTAAGATTGCAAAATGAAAGAATGCAAGGATCATTTCTTCCTTCTAAAAGAGAATACTATGAGTACTTTGGTTTGACTCCAGAAAAATTAAAGTTTGCTAACAAAAATGCTTTGATCATGCATCCTGGCCCAATGAATAGAGGGGTAGAAATAGATACTAAATTAGCTGATGATATTAATGTAAGTCTAGTAAAAGAACAGGTTGAACTTGGAGTAGCTGTTAGAATGGCATGTTTAAAATTATATTGTAAATGAATGAAAAAATTATAATAAACGCTAGAATTGTTGACCCATCTCAAAAATTAGATGAAATGGGTTCAATAATTATTGATAAAAATGGAAAAGTAAAAGCTATTGGTAAAAAAGTAACTAAAAAAGACTGTCCAAATGCTGAAGTGATTGATGTTAAAAAAAATCTAATAATACCTGGTATCGTTGACATGAAGGCATTTGTTGGTGAACCAGGATTTGAATACAAAGAAAATTTTAGAACTTTAAGTCAAGCAGCTCTTGCAGGTGGTGTTACTTCTATTGTTACGATGCCTAACACAAAGCCTATTATAGATAATGTCTCCATGGTGGATTTTATAATGAGACGCGGACGAGATAAATCAAAAATTAACCTCTTTCCGTGTGCTTCTCTCACAAAACAAATGGAGGGTAAGTTGATGACAGAATTTGGTTTATTGTCAGCAAAAGGAATTATTGGATTTAGTGATGTAAACAAAACAGTTCAAAATACAGAGACTATGGCCAGGATAATGAATTATGCATCCGATATTGGTGTTTTGATTATGCAACATGCTGAGGATTACGAATTATCAAAAAATAGATGTATAAATGAAGGTGAAGTATCTAATAGACTTGGTTTGAGTGGAATATCACCAATTGCTGAAAAAATTATTATAGAAAGAGATCTCTCTTTATTAAGTGAATTCCCATGTAGGTACCATATAAATCAAATTTCATCTCAGAGTTCTTTAGATGTTATTAAAAAGAATAAATTAAACGGTAAAAAATTTAGTGTTGGGGTTTCAATAAATAATATTTCCCTTAATGAAAATGATATTGGGGACTTTAAAACATTTTTAAAACTATCTCCTCCCCTTCGATTGGAAGATGATAGAAAAGCACTAGTAGAGGGACTAAAAAATGGACTTATTGATGTTATTGTTTCAGACCACACTCCTGAGGATGAGGAAAGTAAAAGACTTCCTTTTGCTCAAGCAGCCACTGGCGCAATAGGTGTGGAAACTCTTTTACCTTTAGCTCTAGAACTGTATCATAATGAGTCTTTACCACTTAATAAGATAGTTGAATGTCTAACAATAAATCCATCAAATATTCTTAAAATTAATAAAGGCACTTTAAAAAAGGGATCCGATGCAGATATTTGTGTGATTGATTTAAATAAACCATGGGTGGTCAAAGCAGGGAATTTAAAATCCAAATCTAAAAATACTGCTATTGAAGACAAAAGATTACAGGGTAAAGTTTTGATGACCTTTTTGAAAGGTGAACCTGTATTTAAAATTTGAAAATGGAAATTATAATTTTATCTTTGTGTTCATACCTTATAGGGTCAATACCTTTTGGTTTAATATTTACTAAATTTTTTTTAAAAAAAGATGTAAGAAAAATTGGATCCGGAAACATAGGTGCAACTAATGTGCTTCGAACTGGCAACAAAATTCTAGCTTTATTAACCTTATTTTTTGATATTGGTAAAGGATATTTAGTAGTTAAAGTTTCTTTTTTTTATTTTCCTGACTTAATATATTTAATGGGACTAATTTGTTTCATTGGTCATATTTTTCCTGTCTGGTTAAAATTTAAAGGTGGTAAAGGAGTAGCAGTTTATGTTGGTATAATTTTAGCCCTATCATTTAAATTGGCTTTAATTTTTGGAGCTGCATGGTTAATTGTTTTATTTTTATTTAGATATTCTTCTCTCTCATCTATTTTGGCATCTTTATCATTAATAATTTATAATTTATTTTTTGATAATAATTTCCAGAATATTTTCTTAATTTTATTTTTCTTGATAATTATTTATACCCACAAACAAAATATTTTGAGAATAAAAGATAAAAAGGAAACTAAAATTAAGTTTTAATTTATTAGCTTTTTTGTGTTAAATTTAAATAAATTTGACATTTATATTAAATTTTGAATAAGTCTCAAATATGAATTTAGTTATAGTTGAAAGTCCAGCAAAAGCTAAAACAATAAATAAATATCTAGGAACAGACTATAAAGTTTTAGCCAGTTACGGTCATATTAGAGATTTACCATCAAAAAATGGTTCTGTAGATCCTGATAAAAATTTTGAGATGCAGTGGGAGCTGGACTCATTTTCTAAAAAATATTTAAAAGAAATTACTGATGCCGCAAAAGAAAGTGATAAAATAATCCTAGCAACTGACCCAGATCGTGAGGGAGAAGCAATAGCATGGCATGTCAAACAGGTTTTAGACGATAAAAAACTATTAAAGGGAAAAAAACTTGAGAGAGTTGTGTTTAATGAGATTACAAAAAATGCTGTATTGAACGGTATAAATAATCCAAGAGAAATTGAAGACACATTAGTAAAAGCTTATCTAGCAAGAAGAGCTTTAGACTATCTTGTGGGTTTTAATATCTCACCTATTTTATGGACTAAACTTCCTGGATCAAAGTCTGCTGGAAGAGTTCAGTCAGTTGCCCTCAAACTAATAACTGAAAGAGAACACGAAATAGAATCTTTTAAACCTGAAGAGTACTGGTCTATCGACGCTAATTTTAAAAACCTAAAAGAAAAAACAATATTGTCAAAACTGAATTTTATTAATGACAAAAAAGTTGAAAGATTTAGTTTTAAAAACAAAAATGATATTAACAAAGCAACTGAAAATATTAATAAACATGAATATTTTGTTAAAGATGTTATTTCAAAAATTGTTAAAAGAAATCCTTCCGCACCTTTCACAACATCTACTCTTCAACAAACTTCCTCTGGAAAATTTGGATTCGGTGCCTCAAGAACAATGCAAATAGCACAACGTTTATATCAAGGAATTGAAATTGATGGAGAAACAATTGGTCTTATCACTTATATGAGAACCGATGGAACTAATATTTCTAATGAAGCAGTCAAAGAATTTAGATCTTTTGTTGAAGGTGACCTTGGAAAAAATTACTTACCAGATAATCCAAATAGTTATAAAGGAAAAAAAGCTAAAAACGCTCAAGAGGCGCACGAAGCAATTAGGCCAACTGATATTAAAAAAAAACCTGATGAGATGAAAAAATATCTAAGCACAGATCAATTTAAATTATATGATTTAATATGGTCGAGAGCCCTAGCATCACAAATGAAAGCCGCAGAATTTGATAGAAATACTATTCAAATTCACTCAAAAGATAACAGCGTACAGTTTACTTCTAGCGGTTCTGTAATTAAATTTGATGGATTTTTAAAGATTTATTCTTTTCAAAACGATGATGAAGAAAAAAATATACTACCAGAACTTAAAATTGGAGAAAAATTAATTTTAGGAGAATTAATTGATGAACAGCATTTTACATCACCTCCTCCAAGATATTCAGAAGCAAGTTTGGTAAAAAAAATGGAAGAATTAGGTATTGGTAGACCATCTACTTATGCTAGCATTATATCAGTTTTATCAACTAGAAATTACACAGAATTATTAAATAAAAGATTTCACCCTACTGACAGAGGTAAATTATTATCAGCATTCTTGGAAAAATTATTTTCTAAATATGTTGACTATAATTTTACAGCAGATTTAGAAAATCAACTTGATGAAATAACTAGCGGTAAAACTAATTATCTTAATGTCTTAGAAACTTTTTGGAAAAGTTTTTATAATGATGTGGGCTCTGTCAAAGATATTAGGACTAGAGAAGTATTAGATTTACTTAATGAAAGTTTAGGTGATTTAATATTTGATAAAAATGAAGATAATCAAATTGATAGAAAATGTAAAATTTGTGACAATGGAGTATTAAGTCTTAAAAATAGCTTTAGAGGCGGTGCTTTTATAGGCTGCTCAAATTACCCTGAATGTAAATTTACCAGACCCCTATCAAAAGCTAAAGCTTCACAGCAATCTTTTCTGGCTGAACCAAAATTAATAGGAAAAAACGATGACGGAAAAGAAATTTTTTTAAAGAATGGAAGATTTGGTCCTTATTTACAATATCAGTTAAACGATGAAGAAATCGAAAAACCAAAGAAGAAAAAAAAGTCAAAAAAACAAAATAATGATAATTTAAAAAATGTCTCAATTCCAAAAGGTTTATCTTTAGAAGATGTTGATTTGGAAAAAGCAAAATACTTGTGCTCATTACCAAAAAGTATTGGCAAACATCCTGAACTTAATGAAGATATAACTATTAATGTTGGAAGATTTGGTCCTTACCTAAAATGTGCAAACAAGTCAGCTAGACTTGAAACTATTGAAGATCTTTTTTCTATTGGGCTTAACAGAGCTATAACTTTAATATCAGAAGCAAAACCTGGAAGAGTTTCATCATCTGAAATTAAAAATATTGGAGAACATCCAGAAGATAAAAAACCTGTCAGAGTTATGAAGGGTCAATATGGGCCGTATATAAAATATAAATCTCTTAATGCTACAATACCAGAAGATAAAGACCCTACTGAAATTACAATGGAAGAAGCATTGATATTAATTGAAAAAAGAAGAGAATACGATAAAACAAAAAGAAAAGGGAAAAGAAAAAAATAATTGTGAAAAAATCATTTTTAATATTTATTTTCGTATTCAGTTTCCAATCGAATGTTTTTGCTGAAAAAAATTGTAAAGATTTACCAGGATTTAAAAAATTAGGAAAAGGTTCTGTTGAATACACAAAATGTATTGCTGAAAAAGGGAAAGAACTTGGAAAAAAAGGTTTAAAAAAACTAAACACCGACTCTAAGTTAACTGATTGGATTAAAAAACAAATGAATAAATGAGTTTAATAGAAGATAAACTAAAGAAATTAAATATAATTTTACCTGAGCCAAAAGCTCCTGTTGGCGCATATGTTGCTACAAAAGTAGTAGGAAAGTTATTATTTATTTCTGGGCAAGTTTCTATCGATAAAAATACAAAACTTATTACTGGTAAAATTGGTAAGGATTTAAATTTAGATGAGGGATATGAGGCAGCTAAAAGATGTGGGCTAAGTATTGTTGCTCATGTAAAAAATGCTTGTGGTGGAGATTTAGATAGAATTAAAACCTGTGTAAAATTAACTGGATACGTTAATTCTACTGATGATTTTAAGGATCAACCTAAAATAATTAATGGCGCTTCAGATATTATAGCAAAAATTTTTGATGAGAAGGGCGAGCATACAAGAGCAGCTGTAAGTGTAAATAGTTTACCCTTAGGTGTTGCTGTTGAAGTAGATGCTATTTTTGAAATAAATTAATATCTGGCCTTCCAACCGAATAATACTTAATTTTATTTTTTTTCATTTCTTCGGCATTATAAAGATTTCTCAAATCATAAACCTTAAATTTTCTATTTTTAACAATATTTTTAAAATTAATAGATTTAAATTCATCCCACTCAGTAAGTAAAATTACTAGGTCTGAACTAAAACAATTTGATTTGATATCTTTTTTATAAAAACAATTTTTAATTTTTTTGAATATATTTTTTTCTCCAGATGGGTCGTAATAAGTAACGATTGCACCTTTTTTAGTAAGATAAGGTATCATTTTTAGGCTTGAAGAATCTCTCATATCGTCTGTATTTGGCTTAAATGTAACTCCTAAAAACGAAATTCTTTTATTTCTTAAATTATAGCCTAATATTTTATGTATTCTTTTTGTAAGTAAATTAAATCTTTCTTGATTAGATTTAATTACAGATTTGACTACAGATAAATTTATTTTATACCGTTCTGCTGCTGATACTAAGCCTTTTGTATCTTTTGGAAAACATGATCCCCCATAAGCAGGTCCTGCCCTTAAAAATCTACTCCCTATTCTATTATCTGATCCCATGCCTAATGAAATATCTTCGATATTTACTCCAGATTTTTCACATAAATTCGCAAGTTCATTTATAAAGGTGATTTTTGTCGCCAAAAAAGCATTAGAGGCATACTTAATTAATTCTGCACCCTTTCTTGAAGTAGTAAAGAATTTTGATCCTTTATTTATTAAAGGTGTGTAAAGTTTTTTCATTATATTAAACTGTTTTTTTTCATTTGACCCAATTACAATTCTATCAGGATATCTAAAATCACGTATTGCTTCTCCTTCTCGCAAGAATTCCGGATTAGATATAACGGTAAAAAGTTTTTTCTTTTTTCCTAAAAGTTTTTCAATTTCATCACCGGTGCCGATTGGAACTGTAGATTTAGTTACAATAATTTTTTTCCTTTTTGAATATTTCAATATTTCTTTTGTACATTTATAAACGTGAGATAAATCGACCTTAATTGATCCTTTTTTTGTCGGTGTGCCAACACAAATAAAGATTACGTCTGATAAATTAATAGCATTTTTGATATTTGAGGTAAAAAATAAACGTTTAGCAGAGTAGTTTTTTTTAATTAATTCATCGAGACCTGGCTCATAAATCGGAGAAATTCCTGAATTAAGTTTATCTATTTTTTTTTTATCTTTATCTACGCAAATAACTTGATTTCCTATATCGGCAAAGCAAGTTCCACTTACTAATCCAACATAACCTGTGCCTATCATACAGAGTTTCATCTATTTTCTTTTGAAATTTCTATCCCAGATGTAATGTAGCCATTTAAAGTTCCACAATCTAAATATTTTCCTTTAAAAATATTTCCATAGAATTTATTGTTTTTATATATCAAATTTCTTATAGCATCAGTAATGTGAATTTCATTTCCTTGACCTGGTTTAAGTTTTTTAATTTCACTCATTATTTTTTTAGGTAAAATATATCTTCCAATTATAGCATAATTTGACTTCGCATCTTTCACTTTTGGTTTTTCAACAACATCTGTAATTTGAAAACTGTTTTTTTTCCTATTTTTAAAAGACAATATACCCCATCGTGAAACAGTTTTTTTTGGAACTTTTTTTGTACCTATCACAGACCCTTTTTTTTGTTTATGTAATCTTATCATCTCTTTAGTACAATTTTTTTTTATAATAAGATCATCTGGCAAAAGCATTAAAAAATATTTTCCTTTAATAAGATTGTTACATTTTAATACAGCATCACCAGTACCTTTTGGTTTATTTTGATAAACAAATTTTATCATTTTCCTATATTTTTTAAGCTTCCTATATTCCTTATTAATTTTATTATCTTTTTTTTTCTTTAATAATTTTTTATAAAAAAAATCGTTGTAAAAATATTTCTTTATATTCATCTTTTTTTTAGAAATGATAAATATAAATTGCTTAACACCAGCTTCTATGCACTCTTCCAGAATATATTCTAAATTTGGTTTTCCATTAATTGGCAACAATTCTTTAGGCATAACACTTGTTAAAGGCAGCATTCTTGTACCTAAACCTGCAAGTGGAATAATTGCTTGTTTTATCATATGATTCTTTTAATAATTAATATCATTACAACTTATAAATGAAAATAATTAGGCAAAAAAAAGACCTTAACAGGTTAATTGGTGAGATAAATTCCCTCTCTTTTGTACCAACTATGGGTGGATTACATAAGGGTCATGAGTTCTTGATCAAAAAGGCAGGGAAAAAAAATAAGAATATTCTTGTAAGTATCTATGTTAATCCTAAACAATTTAATTCAAAAAACGATTTTAATTCTTACCCTAGAAATTTTAAAAAAGACGTACAGATATTAAAAAAACTCAAAGTTAAATACTTATTTTATCCTAATTATAATGATATTTTTTCGTTTAAGACTAAAAATAAGATTTACTTACATCCTTTCTCTAAAAAATTATGTGGCAAATATAGACCTGGTCATTTTAGAGGTGTTTTAGATGTTGTGAATAGATTACTAGAGATATTGAAACCAAAATATATGATTCTTGGTGAAAAGGATTTTCAACAACTATTTTTATTAAGAAAACATATCATTAAAAATAATATTAAAACCTCAATTATCGCCCATAAGACAGTTCGAAATCAAAATTTTATACCCTACTCTTCGAGAAATCTAAATTTAAGTAAATATGATAAAATTTTAGCTTCAAAAGTTTTTAAAACATTAAGAAACGAAAAATTCTTTATAAAAAGAAAGAAAATTAAAAAAATAAATTTATTAAATGTAAAAAACAAAATTTTAAAAATGGGTATTAAGAAAGTTGATTATATCGAGGCTTTAAATTTAAAAAGTTTGAAAAGGGCAAAAAAGTTTAACGAAAACTTTAATATTTTTTCAGCTTTTTATATTGGCAATGTAAGGCTAATTGATAATTTTTAGTTTAAAAAGAAATAAGATCCTATTCCCAAGAAAGACAGAAACCCTATTACATCTGTTATAGTAGTAACAAAAACACTTGATGCTAGTGCTGGGTCAATGTTAACTTTTTTTAAAGATACTGGAACTAATATTCCAAATAAACCAGCTACAATCATATTTAAAACCATCGAAATTCCAATCAACAATGAAAGTTTTAATTCTTGAAACCAAAATTGAACAATCACGGCAGTGATGATAGCAAAAATAATTCCATTCAATATTCCAATTAAAAATTCTTTACCTACAATTTTATTAAAATTACCTGAGGAAAGTTCTTTAGTAGCTATGGCCCTTATTGTAACCGCTAATGTTTGCATACCCGCATTTCCACCCATTGATGCAACGATGGGCATTAAAAAAGCTAAAGCTACCATTTGTTCAATTGATGCCCCGAATAAACTAATTACCCAAGTAGCTAAAAGCGCTGTAAATAGATTTAATAACAGCCAATTAAATCTTCTTTTTGTTTTAATAAGAACGCTGTCAGTTATTTCCTCATCCCCAACACCTGCTAACCTAAGGACATCTTCTTCTGCTTCTTCTTGAACTACAGTAACTACATCATCTGCGGTTATCATTCCTACTAACTTATTATTTTTATTAACTACACCAGCAGAAACAAGATTGTAATTTTCAAAAGCATGTCCAACTTCTTCTTTATCCATGTTTACAGAAATTAAAACAGGCATTTCTCGCATGATTGTATTCATTTTTTTTTCTCTAGGAGTTCTAAGTACCCTTGAGGACGGAACTATTCCAATAGGTTTAAAATCACTGTCCACAACAAATATTTCTAAAAATTCCTCTGGTAAATCTTTGCTTTCTCTTAGATAATCAATTGTTTGGCCAACAGACCAATCACTTGGTACAGCAGTGAACTCTCTTTGCATAATTCTAGCTGCAGAGTCTTCGGGATAACTTAATCCCTCCTCGAGCAAAAATCTGTCCTTAGGAGGAAGTTTATCTAAAACAGAATTTTTTTTTTCTATGTTTAAATTTTCAATAATAGAAATTGCATTGTCTGACTCTAGTCTTTTAATTATTTTTGCTATGGAATCTGATGATAATAATTGTAAAATCTCAGTCTGGATTGACTCATTTATTTCTACAAATATTTCAGGCTCGATATCAAATTCCTCAATTTCTATTAATTTTGCCCTTGTTTCAGATGACAAGTTTTCAATTAAATTTGCAACATCAGACGGATGGAGATCTTCTAACGTTTGATTAATAAACTTTATATCAGATGATTTGATTTTATCGCTAAATATACTTAAAAATTCTTTATTAAAATCAAAGTTAACGTTTTTACCACCTATAGATTTAATTAAACTCATAAAAATCCTTGATTTCTTTTTTTGAGACTAATAGTTCATAAAATGATAAAATTCAAATTAAATGAGCATAGAAGTAAAAATTAGCAAAAAAAGAGTAAATTATAAAAAAGCTATGTATATTCTTGAAAAAAGAGTTGAGAATGTAAAAAAAGGCTTAAAAAAAGAATTTATTTGGATACTTGAACATCCAACAACATTTACTGGGGGTATTCGATCTAAAGAAAATGAGATTTTAGACAAGAACATTAAAGTTGTGAAAACAAATCGTGGTGGAAAAATTACCTTACACAATCCTGGTCAAAAAATAATTTATTTTGTGATAAATTTGAATAAAAGAAAGAAGGATATAAGATTGTTCATAAATATTATTGAAAAAAGTATTATAGAGATCCTAAAAAAATATGATATTAAAGCTTACTCAGATAGAAAAAATATTGGGATTTGGGTTAAAAATAAGAAAATATCTGCAATAGGAATTAAAGTAAAAAATTGGATCGCGTTTCATGGATGTTCTATTAATATAAATAACGATTTATCTTATTATAAAAAAATTGTCCCATGTGGGCTAAACAATAAAATGGTTACTTCATTTAAAGATTTAGGTTTTCAAAAAGTCAAAAATCTTGAAAAAAATATAAAAAAAATATTTTTAAGAAATTTATCTAAAATATAAATCTAATTTTTTTTTAAAATTAATATCTGGTTGAGCCTGATAATTAAATTTTTCATTATCTTTAATAAACTTAATTTTATAGGCATGTAAAAGCATGCATTGATCTTTAAAATATCTATTTTTATTTAAATAGTATTTTTGATCTCCAATTATAGGGTAGCCCCTCATAAAAAGTTGTTTTCTTAATTGATGCTTTCTACCCGTTTTTGGATTTAATTCTAATAGTGAGTACTTGCTATTAGTTTTTAAAACTTTCAAAAAGGTAATTGCTTTAAGCTTTATTTTTTTATTATCCTCAAAATACTCTAGAAAATCTTCCATTTTTTTTATTTTTTTTGGAAAATTTCCTTTAACAATTGCTAAATAAGTTTTA
Organism: uncultured Pelagibacteraceae bacterium; assembly: GCA_902561155.1. Lineage (GTDB taxonomy): Bacteria > Pseudomonadota > Alphaproteobacteria > Pelagibacterales > Pelagibacteraceae > Pelagilacustribacter. The sequence goes on along the minus strand of CACEOY010000001.1, from coordinate 50,892 downwards.
TGAATTTTTCTTATTCTAAATAATGAAGTAAAAAATTGGGCAGCCTGCTTGTTTTTAGCTATTATAAATATACCTGATGTTTCTTTATCTAATCTATGAACAATGTAAGGTTTTGAGTAATTAAAATACTTTGTTTTTTTAAGAATATCTAAAATATTTTTTAAATTATTTGTACCTGACTGAACAGCGATGCCCCTAGGTTTATTGATAACTATATAATCAACATTATCGTGTATTATAATTTTATCTAATCCTCTTTTTTCCTTTGGTGTTGGTAAATAATGAATTTTTTTCTTAAAATTTGTAGGTTTATAATTTGATAAATTAAATATAGAAACCTCATCTCCTTCACTTAGTCTAAAAGATGTTTTAATTTTTTTTTTATTTACTTTAATTTTATTTTTTCTTAGAAGTTTTTGAATTAAAGCGTTAGGAAGATTGATAATTTCCTCTTTAAACCATTTATCAAATCGAGACTTATTATAATTTTTACTTACAATAAACTTATCTGGCATATGAGATATGCTTTATTTATTTGCAACTTTTGGTGTTTCTGAAGACTTCTTATCTTTTTTTTCAACTTTTTTTGGTTTGTCAACTTTTTTAGCCTCTACGTTTCGATCAACTAATTCTATTACGGCCATAGGCGCGTCATCTCCAGTTCTAAACCCTGCTTTTAAAACTCTAGAATAACCACCGTCTCTTTTACTATATCTCTTTGACAATTCATTGAATACTTTTAATACAGAAGATTGATTTTGTAATTTTGAAAAAAGTTTTTTCTTATTATTGAGGTCATTTTTTTTGCCAATTGTAATTACTTTGTCTATTTGTGGTTTAAGCTCTTTTGCTTTTGGTAAAGTAGTTATTATTTGCTCGTATTTAATTAATGAATTAAGCATATTTTTAAATAAAGCCTTTCTGTGCTCTGAAGTTTTATTAAGTTTTCTATATCCTAAATTATGTCTCATTAATAACTATTTTCCTCAAGTTTTTTTGACATCTCAGCTATATTGTCTGGCGGCCAGTTAGGTATTTCCATTCCTAGATATAAAGACATAGTATTTAAAACTTCTTTAATTTCATTAAGTGATTTTCTGCCAAAGTTTGGTGTTCTTAACATCTCTGGTTCAGTTTTTTGAACTAAATCTCCTATATAAATAATATTATCGTTTTTTAAACAATTCATTGATCTAACAGACAATTCAAGTTCTTCGACTCTTTTTAATAAATTTTTATTAAATTCTGGTTCTGAAGATTTTACCTCTTTCACAATTTCTTTTGGATCTTCAAAATTAACAAACATTGAAAGCTGATCTTGAAATATTCTTGCTGAATAAGCTATTGCGTCTTCTGCAGCAACTGTTCCATTAGTTTCTACGTTCATGACTAATTTATCGTAGTCAAGTGCACTTCCAGCTCTTGTATTTTCTATTGAGAATGATACTTTTTTTACCGGGCTAAATAAAGAGTCTATTGATATCAATCCTAAAGGGCTATCCTCTGATCTGTTTTTTGGAGCGGGTACGTAGCCTTTTCCAGAATTCACAAATAATTCCATATGAAAATTTGTTTTCTCATCAACGTTACATATTGTTTGTTCTGGATTTAAAATTTCTACTTCTGGACCTAATGTTATATCTTTAGCCTTAACTTCTTTAGGACCCTTAATATCTAAAATAATTTTTTTTGAACTTGTTGAATTGCATTTAATTGCTAAGTTTTTAACATTTAATACGATATCAGTTACATCTTCTCTCACACCCTTTATAGATGAAAATTCGTGTAGTACTCCATCAATTTGTATTGCAGTAACTGCAGCCCCTTGGATTGATGACAATAAAATTCTTCTTAAAGAATTTCCTATTGTTTGACCGAAACCTTTTTCTAAAGGTTCGGCTACAACTTTTGCAAAAGACTTGTCGTCACTGCTCGTTATATTTAACTTATTTGGTTTAATTAAGTCTTTCCAATTTTTATCAATGATATTAGTGCTTGATTGCATTAAACTCTCCTTTTTTTTGGTGGTCTTGTCCCGTTGTGTGGCATTGGTGTTGTATCTTTAATTGAAATAATTTTAAATCCTCTAGATTGTAATGACCTAAGTGCTGTTTCTCTTCCAGAACCAGGGCCTTTGACTTGAACAGTTAATGTTCTTAAACCCATTTCATAGGCTTTAGCGCCTGCATCATCAGCTGCGACTTGTGCTGCATAAGGTGTTGATTTTCTGGAGCCTTTAAATCCTTTTGAACCTGCAGAAGACCAAGAAATCACGTTTCCTGTTTCATCAGCAATAGATATTATTGTATTATTAAAAGTAGAATTTACAAAAGCTATGCCTGAAGTAACGTTTCTTTTAATTTTTTTCTTTTTTTTAAATTGAGTTTCTTTTTTTTTAACTTCTTTGTTTTCTATATCTTTTTTTTCTTCAACTTTTTTATTCATAATTACTTTTTAAGTGGAGTTAATTTTTTTCCTGCTATTGCTATTGCCTTACCTTTTCTTGTTCTTGCATTACAGTGAGTTCTTTGACCTCTGAGTGGCAGTTTTTTTTTATGTCTACTACCTCTATAAGTTGCAAGATCAACTAATCTTTTAATGTTTACAGATATATCTCTTCTCAAATCTCCCTCGACTTTATGTTTGCTATCAATATATTCTCTTATTTTTAAAACTTGTTCTTCAGATAGCTGATTAACTCTTGTTGTCTCAGAGATGTTTAGTTCCTTACAAATTTTTTTCGATGAATATAATCCTATACCGTGAATATATGTTAATGCTATACTAACAACTTTATTTTGTGGAATGTTTATTCCTGCTATACGAGCCATATTATAAAGGGTTTAATTCTATGTGCGTATTTAATGACGTTATTGATTAATGTCAACCCTATATAGCGGAAATAATAGCGCTAATTTCATCATTTATTTGATTAATAGGTCTTTCTCCGTCCACCACTTTTAATAAATTCAATTTTTTATAATATTCAATTACAGGTTCAGTTGATTTTTCATAAGTTTCAAATCTTCTTATTGCTATTTTCTCGTTATCATCAGACCTTTTCTCTAAACCGCGTCTTTCTGAAATTCTTTTCTTAATTGTTTCTAAGCTTACTGATAATTTTAAAACAATATCTATTTTTTGCTTATATTTCTCTAATAAATTATCTAAATTTTTTGCTTGATTTAAATTCCTTGGGTAACCATCAAAGACAATTTTGTTTTGGTACTTACTATCTGAAATAGTTTTTTCTATAAGATCAGAAACAATTATATCAGAAACTAGCTGACCAGAATTTATAACTGATGAAATTTTTTTTCCTAATTTTGTATTATCTGAAATTTCTTTCCTTAAAAATTCTCCAGTAGAAAGCTGAAACATATTAAACTTTTCTACAATAAACTTTGATTGGGTTCCTTTACCTGCGCCAGGTGGTCCAAAAATAACTAAGTTCATTTTATTACTTCCCGAATTTTGCTTTTTTTATTAAAGACTCGTATTGTGAGCTCATTAATCTAGTTTGAACTTGTGTTACTGTATCCATCGCTACCACAACTACAATTAAAATTGATGTTCCACCTAAATAAAATGGAATTGGATATCTTGCTATTAAAAATTCTGGCATCAAACATACAATTGTTAAATACATCGCGCCAATTGTAGTTAATCTTGTTAAAATTGTTTCTATATATTCCGCAGTTCTTTCACCTGGTCTTATTCCAGGAATGTACCCTCCATATTTTCTTAAATTTTCTGCAGTTTCTTTTGGATTGAATACAATTGAAGTGTAGAAAAATGAAAAAAATATAATTCCGAAAGCATATAAAGCCATGTACAAAGGTTGGCCTTGAGTGAAGAGAGATGAAATATTAATAAAAAAATCTGACTCTGCAAAACCAAAATTACTCATCGTTATAGGTAACAGGAGTAAAGCCGACGCGAATATAGCTGGTATTACACCCGCTGTATTAATTTTTAATGGCAAATGTGAAGACTCACCACCATAAATTTTGTTACCCATTTGCCTTTTTGGATAATTAATTAAAATTTTTCTCACTGCTCTTTCAAAGAAAACAATAAACAAAACTGTTATAATTACTAAAATAAATATTCCTACTATCATTACTGCTGATAATGCGCCTGTTCTTCCAAGTTCAAATGTTGATGCAAGAGCTCTTGGTATTTCAGCAACAATGCCTGAAAATATTATTAATGATATACCATTTCCAATCCCCCTAAGAGTGATCTGTTCTCCTAACCACATTAAAAAAGTTGTTCCTGCTACTAAAGATATAGTGGTAGTAACTCTAAAAAACACTCCAGGTTCTAAAACTAAATTTCCTGCATTTTCAATTCCTACAGCAACACCATAACCTTGTAAACCAGCAATCATTACGGTTCCGTATCTTGTAATCTGAGTTATTTTTTTTCTTCCAATTTCCCCTTGTTCTTTTAAGTTTTTAAAATAATCTGAAGTTCCAGTTAATAACTGAACTATTATTGATGAAGATATATATGGCATAATACCAAGAGCAAATATGGCCATTCTAGTTACTGCACCTCCAGAAAACATATTAAACATTCCGAGAAGACCTTTTTGGCTAGATGCCATAATTTCTTTTAAAGCGTCTGGATCAATGCCCGCTAGTGGAACATAAGTACCTAATCTATAAATAATTAATAAAAAAATTGTAAAAAAAATTCTATTTTTTAAATCTGTTGCATGACTAAAAGCACCAGGGTTTAAATTTTCACTAGACATAATTTTAGTTTTTAATAAGAGTTAATTTACCACCAATTTTTTCAATTTTTTCTTTGGCTTGTTTTGAAACAAAATTAACTGATAAGTTAATTTTATTTTTAATTTCACCCTGACCTAATATTTTGAGTTTCTCATATTTTTTCGCAATAATATTTTTACTTTGTAACGTCTTTAAATCTAAATTATTACTTAATGTAATTTTTTTTTGATCAAAAAAACTTTGTAGATTTGATAAGTTTAATATTGCTGTATTTGATTTTTTAAAAGATTTAAAACCTCGTTTAGGTAATCTTCTGAATAAAGGCATTTGACCACCTTCAAAACTTTTTATAGCAACCCCTGATCTGGCTTTTTGACCTTTATGGCCTCTACCAGATGTTTTTCCTTTTCCTGATCCGATACCTCTACCAGGTCTAATCTTTTTTTTATTTGTTTTAATTAAATTATTTAATTTCATTTTTTTTGTTCCCTTTTTGAAATAATTTCAGATATTTTTTTTCCTCTAATTGAGGATAGAAGTTTAGGTGAAATTTGAGATCTAAGACCATTTACACATGCTTTTAAAACGTTATGTGGATTCGCAGAGCCTAATGATTTCGCAACTACATCTTGAATACCTAAAACTTCACAAACTGATCTGATCGCTCCACCAGCAATTATACCTGTTCCTGCTGGAGCAGATCTCATAAATACTTTTCCCGAACCATTCTTACCTTTGACATCATGATGTAAAGTTCTTCCATCTTTTAAAGGTATTTTGACTTGGTTTCTTTTAGCAACTTCAGTGGCTTTTTTTATAGCGTCAGGAACTTGTTTTGATTTTCCTTGACCGATGCCTATAGATCCTTTTTGGTTTCCAACAACAACCAAAGCAGCAAATCCAAATCTTCGTCCACCCTTCACAACTTTAGTAATTCTATTTATTGCTACTAGTTTTTCTTTGTATTCAATTTCACTCATTATAATTTCAAACCATTCTTTCTTAGAGAGTCTGCAAATGCCTTTATACGTCCATGATATTTGTAACCCCCTCTATCAAAATAAACACTGCTTATCTTTTTTTCTTTTGCTCTTTTTGCAAGTAACTCTCCTAAAATATTAGATAAATCCATTTTTTTTGTTTTATTTTTTTTAATCTCTTTTTCTGTTGACGATGCTGAAACCAAAGTTTTACTTATTTTATCGTCAATAATTTGAGCTGAAATATTTTTAGTCGATTTAAAAACAGTGATTCTTAGTTTGTTAGAATTAACATCTCTTAATTTTTTTCTATTTCTTATCTTTCTTTTTATTTTTGAGTTAACTTTTTTCATTTATTTTTTCTTTCCTTCTTTTCTTAAAACATACTGATTTCTTTCTTTTATGCCTTTTCCTTTATAAGGTTCTACAGGCTTTAAAGATTTAATATCTGAAGCTATTTTCGATACGAGCTCTTTATCTACACCATTGATTTTTATAACAGTTTGCTTTTCCACTTGAATTTTCACATCCTTAGGAAATTTGAAATTCACATCATGACTAAAACCTATCTGTAAATTTAAAGTTTCGCCTTTCAAATTAGCTCTAAAGCCCACACCGTTTAATTCAAGTATTTTTTCATGTCCCGATGAAACGCCAACAACAGCATTATTTATAAGACTTCTATAAGTTCCCCACAATAACAGTGTCTTATGATCTATTGTTTTGTTTGTAGGGTTGATTTGAAATTCATTTTTCTCATTTACCTTTGAAGAAAATATTTTTTCATTAATAAAAAAAGATTTGTTTCCTTTAGGACCGGTAACTGTAATTTTATCACCTTCTATTTTTATAGATGTGTCTTTTGGTAATAAAATATTTTTTTTTCCAATTTTTGACATTAAAATACCTTACAAATTATTTCTCCACCAATATTATTTTTCCTAGCTTCAATATCTGACATCACACCTTGTGAGGTTGATATAATTGCCATACCTAGTCCATTTTGAATTTTAGGGATACTATTTGCTCTTGAATACACTCTTCTTCCTGGTTTTGATATTCGCTTTATTTCTTTAATCACGGGCGTTCCCTCGTAATATTTTAAGTTTACTTTAATAACTTTTTTGTTATTTTCGCTACTTTCTAAAAAGAAGTTTGTTATATACCCTTCTGTTTTTAAAATTTCTAATATTTTAGATCTAAACTTTGATGCAGGTATATTTACTGAGTTTAAATTTCTCATTTGTCCGTTTCTGATTCTTGTAAACATATCACCTATTGGGTCAACTAAAGTCATTTTCCTCCTACCAGCTTGATTTAATTATGCCAGGAATTTTTCCAGCTGATGCCATATCTCTTAGGGCTATCCTGGAAATTTTTAATTTTCTATAATATCCATGTGGTCTTCCTGATATACCGCATCGATTCCTAATTCTTACTCTTGACGAGTTCTTAGGTAATTTATCCAATTTTAGTTGAGCAGCAAATCTCTCAGCTAATTCTAACTTTTTATTCATTATTATTTTTTTTAACTTCATTCTTTTTTTTTCAAATTTATTTACCATTTTTATTCTCTTTAAATTTTTTTGTACTGCACTTTTTTTTGCCATTTTACCTCGCTTTTTTTTCTGTTATTGGAAAATTGAATTCTTTTAAAAGTTCAAGAGTTCCTTTTTTTGTAGTGTTAGATGTAACTATAGTAATATCTAATCCTCTTATCTTATCGACTTTATCAAAGTTAACTTCTGGAAATACAATGTGTTCCTTTATACCAAAACTATAGTTTCCAGAGTTATCAATTCCATCTGCTTTTAATCCTCTAAAATCTTTTATTCTTGGTAATGCAATGTTTATAAGTCTATCAACAAACTCGTACATTTTATTTGATCTAAGCGTAACTTTAGCGCCTGCGCTCTGACCTTTTCTAGTTTTAAAGTTTGCTATGGATTTTTTAAATTTTGTGATAACTGGCTTCTGACCTGTTATTAAACTTAAATCATCTAAACTAGTTTTAATTTTTTTTCCATCTGAAGCATCTTCTCCTAAACCCATATTTAAAACGATTTTTACGAGTTTTGGTGCTTGATGTTTATTTTTATAATTTAGTTTAGTCATCAAATTTTTAATTATATCTTTTTCGTACAATGTTTTTAATCTTGGTGTCATTATTTTTTAGTTACTTTTTTAGTTTTAGATTTAGAAACTTGTTTATCAACGTTTTTTATATTTGATATATGTATAAAATTTTCTTTTGTAATAATTCCACCTTTGTTTTCTTTTGTGGGCTTAAGATGTTTTTTTATCATATTAATAGATTTAATTTTTACTCTATTTAAGTTTCTGTTAATTTCTAGGATTTCACCAGTTTTACCTTTATCTTTGCCAGAAATAACTTTTACTTGTGATCCCTTTTTTAAACTTAACATTTATAAAACCTCCGGCGCTAATGATATAATTTTAGTATGTCCTCTTACCCTTAATTCTCTAGTAACGGGCCCAAATATTCTCGTTCCAATTGGCTCACCCTTTTCATCTGTTAAAACAACGGCGTTTGTATCAAATTGAATTTTTGATCCATCATTTCTAAATATCTCTTTTTTTGTCCTCACGACTACTGCTTTATGAACTGCTCCTTTTTTTACCTTACCTTTTGGAATGGCATCTTTCACACTTATTACTATAATATCGCCAACAGAAGCATATCTTCTTTTAGATCCACCTAGAACTTTTATGCACTCTACTCTTTTTGCTCCTGTATTATCAGCTACATTTAACTCTGTTTGTACCTGTATCATTTTTCAATAACCTTCCACCTTTTTTTCTTTGAAATTGGATTACACTCAATAATTTGAATTGTTTCTCCCTCTTTAAATTTGTTTTTTTCATCATGAGCATGGTATTTTTTTGATCTTTTTATTACTTTTCCATAAAAAGGATGAGCAAACTTTCTAGTCACTTCTACAACTACAGTTTTGTTATTTTTTGAGCTTGTTATTACGCCTTTAAGTATCTTTTTTGTCATTTTGAACCTTTTATGGTTGTATACAATCTAGCTATACTTTTTTTTATTTCACCGTATTGCGCAGGATTTTCAACTTGATTGTTTATTCTTTTAAATCTTATGTTTAACAAATCTTTTTTCAAGACATCAAGTTTTTTTAAAGCTTGATCTTTTGTTAATTTTTTATCTTCTTTTTTTTTTGTTGCCATTTTATCTACTTATAAATTTAGTCTTTATTGGTAACTTAGCTGATGCCTTATACAATGCTTCTCTCGCAACTTCTTCGGAAACGCCATCAATCTCAAAAATAATTCGTCCAGGTTTTACTCTACAAGCATAGTATTCTGGTGAACCTTTTCCTTTACCCATTCTCACCTCTGTTGGTTTCTTTGAAACTGGTATATTTGGAAACACTCTTGTCCAAACTTTTCCGGTTCTTTTCATATATCTAGTTAGAGCAACCCTAGCAGCTTCAATTTGTTTCCCAATTACTCTTTCAGGCTGCATAGCTTTTAGTCCAAATTGCCCGTAGTTTAAAGTCACTGCACGACTTGCCTTTCCTTTAATTCGACCTTTAAAAGCTTTTCTGTATTTAGTTCTTGTTGGTTGTAACATTTTTTACTCTTTCTATTTTTTCTTTTTCTATATCTTTATCAAACAATGCACCTTTAAAAATCCAAACTTTAATACCTATAATTCCATAAGTTGTTAAAGCTTCTGCAAAACCATAGTCTATATTTGCCCTTAAAGTATGTGAGGGAATACTCCCATCTCTTAACCATTCAGTACGAGCAATCTCATTTCCAGCAAGACGTCCACTTACCATAACTTTAATACCTTTTGCGTTTAACCTCATAGCAGATTGCATTGCTCTCTTCATTGCTCTTCTGTAAGCAATTCTTTTTACCAACTGTTGAGCAATATTTTCAGCTACTAAATTAGCATTTAACTCTGGTTTTTTTATTTCTTTTATGTTTACATTCACTTCGCTATCAGTAATTTTCATTAAATTTTTTTTTATTTTTTCAATATCAGAACCTTTTTTTCCTATAACAAAGCCTGGTCTAGAAGTATGAATTGAAACAGTACATTTTTTTGAAGACCTTTCTATTATGATTTCTGAAACACCAGAATTAGTTATGTTTTTTTTAATATATTCTCGCATTTTAAAATCTTCTATTAAATATTTTCCGAAATCCTTTTTCTTTGCAAACCAAGTTGAGTCCCAACTTCGATTTATTCCAAGTCTTAAACCTATAGGATTAATTTTTTGGCCCATTTTTTATCTCCTTTTTTTCACTTAAGATTATTGTAATTCGACTGAATGGTTTTTTTATCGGACTCGCTCTTCCTTTTGCTCTAGGTCTAAATCTTTTCATAACCAAGGATTTACCTACATATGCCTCTTTCACATAAAGATTATCGATATCGAATTGGTTATTATTTTCAGCATTAGCAATTGCTGATTTTACAGTTTTGCTCACATCCAAAGATATTTTTTTTCTAATAAAATCTAAATCTCTAAGAACTGCATCAACTTTTTTACCTCTAATATGATCTAAAACTAAAGAGATTTTTCTTGGGCTTGACCTCACATTTTTATTAACCGCTTTAACAATGTTACTATTTTTTTGCATCTTTTGCTCCAGTTGCTGCCGGTGCTGCCGCTGCTTTTTCTGCTGCTGCCTTTTTATCTGCCGGTGTGTGCCCTTTAAATGTTCTTGTTGGGGCAAATTCTCCAAGCTTATGACCTACCATTTCCTCTGAAATAGTTATTGGTATAAATGATTTTCCATTATGTATCATGAAACTATGTCCAACAAAATCAGGGATTATTGTAGAATTTCTAGACCATGTTTTAATTGGTTTTTTTGTAGGGTTATTTTTAAGTTTATCAATCTTCTTTAATAAACTCGGATGTACAAATGGTCCTTTCCAAACAGCTCTGGTCATAATTATTTTCTTTTTTTCCTTCTAGTTATTATAAATTTATCGCTTCTTTTTGGTTTTCTTGTTTTTAATCCTTTTGCCGACTGACCCCAAGGCGAAACTGGACTTCTGCCTCCTGAAGTTTTACCTTCACCACCTCCATGAGGATGATCAACAGGGTTCATTGCAACTCCTCTAGATTGAGGCCTCTTTCCTCTCCATCTGTTTCTTCCGGCTTTTCCAATTTTAATATTTTTTTGATCTGGATTTGAAACAGATCCTATAGTTGCATTGCAATTGATGCTTACTTTTCGTGTTTCTCCTGAAGAAAGTTTTAAAATTGCGTAATCATCATCTATGCCTGATAAAGTTACTGATGAACCAGCTGACCTCGCTAGTTTTCCTCCATTTCCAGGAATTAATTCTACGTTATGAATTATAGTTCCTGGTGGAATGTCTTTTAATTTAAGACAGTTTCCAGTTTTAATATCAACATTATCACCAGAAACAATTTTATCCCCTGCTTTTAGTCCTTGTGGACATAAAATATAGTTTTTTATATCATCGTCATATTTTACTAATGCAATATACGATGTTCTATTTGGATCGTACTCAATACGCTCAATAGTTGCTGGTACGTTTTTTTTATTTCTGAGAAAATCTATAATTCTGTACTTGTGTTTAACGCCGCCGCCTCTATGCCTAGAAGTTATTCTTCCATAATTATTTCTACCACCAGAGGATTTTTGACCTTTTGTTAAAGGTTTGTAGGGAGAACCTTTCCATAGACTACTTTTATCTACTATTACGGTCCCTCTATTGGATTTAGTATATGGTTTAAATGTTTTTAAGCTCATAATTAAATTCCAGTCGTCAAGTCAATACTTTGGCCTTTTTTAAGTGTCACTATAGCTTTTTTATAACCACTTTTTTTAGCTAACTTGCCTTGTTTAAATTTGATTTTAGATTTTAAATTTACAATATTTACTTTTATTACATTAACTTTAAATAATTTTTCTATATTTTTTTTTATATTCTTTTTATTTGCTGTTTTATGCACCTTGAAAACAGTTTTATTTTGTTCTGAAAGAATAGTCGCTTTTTCAGTGATAATTGGACGGATAATAGAGTCTAGATAATTAATTTTTTTCATTTAATATCCTTTTTTCTAGATTTTTGACTGAACTTTGAGTTAACAAAACATTTTTGTATTTCATCATGTCATAAATGTTTGCTCCAGCATCATTAATAATTTTAAGATCTTTGATATTTCTTGCAGATTTGTTAATATTTTTCAATGTTTCTAAATCTGAAATAATAATAACGTTTAAAAGATTATTTTTTTTCAAAAAATCATTAAATTCTTTTGTTTTCTTTATTTCTTTTTTAACATCAGTTAAAACAAATAAGTTCTTGTCGAAATTTTTTTTAGACAAAGTATGTGCAAGAGCCAATTTTCTCACTTTTTTGTTAATTTTTTTAATTTTATATACCGCCCCTTTAGGACCGTGTGCAACTCCACCACCTACAAAAATAGGGGCTTTTCTACTAGCGTGACGAGCTCCTCCACTTCCTTTTTGTGGTACTATTTTTTTTGTAGATCCTTTAATTTCATTTTTTTGCTTAGTTTTAGCCGTTCTTGGTTTTAAATGGTTAAGCTGCCAATCAACAACCGATTTAATTAATTTATAATTAATTTTATTTTTAAAAATTTTATCTGAAATTTCAATAGTATCAGATTTGGCATTTTCTAAGTTTAATAATTTAACTTTCATTTATTTCTTTTTGCCTTTCGCTGCTTCAGATTTTTTAATTTTTTCATTATACTTTTCTAATGTTGTTTTTCTTCTCACATCTTTTATCGACTCCCTTAAATAAACTGTTGAGTTTTTTCCTCCAGGAATAGAGCCTTTTAGATAAAGTAAATTATTTTCTGGATCTGATTTTATTATTTCAAGATTTAACATCGTTCTAAATTTGTCTCCCATATGGCCTGCCATCTTTTTCCCTTTAAATACCTTTCCAGGATCTTGATTTTGACCAGTGGAACCATGTGCTCTATGTGATACTGAGACACCATGAGAAGCTCTCAATCCACCAAAATTCCATCTCTTCATAGCACCTGCAAATCCTTTACCAATAGTTTTTGATTTTACATCGACAAACTTCTTGTCTTTTAGAAGTTCCAAACCTAATTCGTTTCCAGCTTTGTAATTTTCAGTATTATCTACTCTGTATTCTTTTAAAATTCTTTTAGGTTCAGTATTTTTTTTTGTAAAAAAACCTCTCATTTGCTTTGTTAGTTTAGAGTTTTTTGTTTTGTAATAACCTATTTTCACTGCTGAGTATCCTCTTTTATCACTTTCAATAATATCAATCACACGCCCGGTTTCTATTTTTATGACAGTAACAGGTACAGATTGACCAGATTGTATAAATTCTCTGGTCATGCCTAATTTAGTTCCTATTAATCCAATGCTCATAATTATATTTTTATTTCTATGTCTACACCCGAAGCTAAATCTAATTTCATAAGTGCTTCTACAGTTTGAGGTGTTGGTTCAATTATGTCTATTAATCTTTTGTGAGTTCTAGACTCAAATTGCTCTCTACTTTTTTTGTCTATATGAGGAGATCTCAAGACTGTATACCTTTCAATTCTTGTTGGCAAAGGTATAGGACCCTTTACTTGAGCTCCTGTTCTTTTAGCTGTGTTCACAATTTCTTCCGTAGAAAGATCTAGGATTTTATTATCGTAAGCTTTTAAATGTATTCTGATATTTTGATTTTCCATGTTATGCTAATTTTTTTGTTACCTCATCCTGAACGTTTTGTGGCACCTTATCGTAATGACTAAATTGCATTGTGTATTGTGCTCTTCCTTGTGTTGAGGATCTCAAATTGTTTATGTATCCAAACATGTTTGCAAGAGGTACGGCAGCTTGTATAGCAGTTGCGTTACCCCTAGGTTCTGTTGAACCAACTTGACCTCTTCGACTATTAAGATCTCCAATTACATCACCCATAAAATCTTCAGGTGTTACCACTTCAACTTTCATTATAGGTTCTAATAATTTTAACTGTGCTTTAGTACAAGCGTCTCTAAAACACATTCTGCTGGCAATTTCAAAAGCTAAAACGCTTGAATCAACATCATGGTGTAATCCATCTAAAATTGTGACTTTGTAATCTATCATTGGAAAACCAGCTAAAATTCCACTATCAGCTACACTTTCGACTCCTTTTTCTACTCCAGGAATAAATTCTTTAGGGATCGCTCCACCTTTAATTTTATTTTCAACCTCTCTTCCTTTACCTGGTTCTAAAGGCTCAACTAGTAAAGTGACTTTTGCAAATTGGCCTGCGCCGCCACTTTGCTTTTTATGAATATAAGTAACTTCTGATGAGCCAAGTATCGTTTCCCTATAAGCTACTTGAGGAGCTCCAATATTTGCCTCTACTTTGAATTCTCTTTTCATTCTATCAACAATTATATCCAAGTGAAGCTCTCCCATCCCTTTAATTATTGTTTGTCCTGACTCTTCATCTGATGTTACTCTAAATGAAGGATCTTCTTTAGCTAATCTACCTAAAGCTTCTCCCATTTTCTCCTGATCGGCTTTAGTTTTTGGTTCAACTGCAATTTCTATTACTGGGTCAGGAAATTCCATTGGTTCAAGTAACACCGGTTTGTCTTCTTCACATAAAGTGTGTCCAGTAATAGTGTATTTTAAACCAGCTAAGGCAACTATATCTCCAGCTGTAGCCTCTTTAATATCCTCTCTGCTGTTAGCATGCATTAAAAGCATTCTTCCAACTCTCTCAGATTTTTCTTTTGAGGAATTATAAACTGATGTTCCAGATTTTAATGTTCCTGAATAAATTCTCACAAATGTTAAAGACCCTACGAAAGGGTCGTTAGCGACTTTAAAAGCTAAGCCAGAAAAAGGTTCATTATCAGCAAATTTCATTTGAACTTTCTCGTCAGAGCCAAGTTTAGTACCTTCGATCGATTTTAGGTCTTGAGGACTTGGTAAATAATCTATAACTGCATCTAATAAAGGTTGAACGCCTTTATTTTTAAAAGCGGAACCTGTTGTAATTGGTACAAAATTAAATTCAAGAGTACCCTTCCTTATACATTTAACAAGGTCTTGTTCTGAAGGTTCTTTTCCATTCAAATAATCTTCCATTAATTTTTCATCTTCCTCCACGGCAGTCTCAACTAATTCTTTTCTATATTGAGATGCTTTTTCTTTAAGATCTTCTGGTATATCTACTAAATCAAATTTTGCACCTAAATCCTCATTTTGCCAGATAATTGCTTTCATTTTTACTAAATCTACAATTCCTTTTAGATCTGCTTCCATACCTACAGGAATTTGAAGTACTAGAGGTTTTGCTCCAAGTCGGTCTTTAATCATATCTACACATCTGAAAAAATCAGCTCCGGTTCTATCTAGTTTATTTACAAAACATATTCTTGGAACTTTATATTTATCGGCTTGTCTCCAGACTGTTTCTGATTGAGGTTCTACACCTGCAACTCCATCAAATACTGCTACTGCTCCATCAAGAACTTTCAAAGATCTTTCTACCTCAATAGTAAAATCAACGTGTCCTGGTGTATCTATAATATTAATCCTGTGATCTCTCCAAAAACAGGTAGTTGCGGCAGAAGTTATTGTTATTCCTCGTTCTTGTTCTTGTTCCATCCAATCCATAGTGGCAGCACCATCATGTACTTCTCCTATTTTATGACTTTTTCCAGTATAATATAAAATTCTTTCGGTCGTTGTAGTTTTACCTGCATCGATATGCGCCATGATTCCTATATTTCGATATTTATCTAAAGAATATTTTTTTGACATTTTTTACCACCTGAAGTGAGCGAACGCTTTATTAGACTCCGCCATTTTATGTGTGTCCTCTCTCTTTTTAATTGCTGAACCTTTGTTCTGTGATGCATCGAGTATTTCATAGTATAATTTTTCTGACATTGTTTTATTTTTCCTTTTTCTTGTAGCATCTATTATCCATCTTAAAGCCAATGCCTGTCCTCTATTAGCCTTAACTTCTACAGGTACTTGGTAAGTAGCACCTCCAACTCGTCTAGATCTTACTTCTAAGTTTGGTTTGACGTTACTGATGGCACTATTAAATACTTTAATTGGATCTTCTTTCCCTTTTTGTTTGATTTTGTCTAATGCATCGTACAAAATTTTTTCTGCTGTTGATCTTTTACCATCATACATAATAGAATTTATAAATTTTGAAATTATTACTGATCTATATTTTGGATCAGGATATATCTTTCTAACTGGTGCTTTTCTTTTTCTTGACATGGTATTATTTAGGTTTTTTAGTTCCGTATAGCGAACGTCTTTTTTTTCTATTAGCTACACCTTGGGTATCAAGATTTCCTCTCAGAATATGATATCTCACTCCAGGTAAATCTTTTACCCTTCCTCCTCTTATCATAACGACAGAGTGTTCTTGTAAATTATGTCCTTCACCAGGAATATATGCTGTAACTTCAAATCCGTTAGAAAGTCTTACTCTTGCAACTTTTCTTAATGCTGAATTAGGTTTTTTTGGAGTAGTCGTATAGACTTTTACACAAACACCCCTTTTTAATGGTTGTTTTTGTAAAGCTGGAACTTTGTTCCTGATCAAAGGTTTAACTCTACCTTTTTTAATTAACTGGTTTATAGTCGGCATAATTTGTATTTTGAAGCAAAAGAAAGGATAGCCTTTTAGATCATTGTTAGTGTTTAAGGTTAAATTCGACCTTACTTCTAACTTTCAAAATTGCGCTAAACTAGCATCGAAGTTAGAAAAGTCAACGATTTTTGGCTATATAATGAGTTAAAATAACGATTTATTCGGCCGCAGAGGCGTTTTCTTGCTCTTCTTTTTTTAATTCTTCCAATCTAAGCTTGTCTTCTTTTTGAGCTTCCTTGTCCCATCCCATTTTTGTTAATCCTGTTCCCGCAGGAACTAACCTTCCTACAATAACGTTTTCTTTTAAACCTTCAAGATTATCAATTTTTCCTTTAATTGAAGCATCTGTTAATACTCTTGTAGTTTCTTGAAAAGATGCTGCTGATATAAAAGAATTTGTTTGTAGAGATGCTTTTGTGATACCTAATAAAACTCTTTCAAATGATACCTGTTTTTTCTTATCATTTGATAATTTTTCATTTATTGTTTTGATATCGTTAAAGTCTATAATTTCTCCAAGTAATAATTCGGAGTCTCCAGGATCTTTGACCTCTACCTTTTTAAGCATTTGTCTAACTATAGTTTCTATATGTTTATCATTGATAACAACCCCTTGTAATCTATAAACCTCTTGAACTTCACTTACAAAATACTCAGTTAGTTTTTCAACTCCCAATATTCTTAAAATATCATGCGGAGCAGGACTACCATCAAGTAAATACTCGCCTTTTTTAATTTTTTCACCTTGATTAAAATTAACATGTTTTCCTTTTGGTATTAAATAATTTGATGTTTCACCTTTTGTGGAAACTATAGATATTTTTTGTTTTCCTCTTACTTCTTTACCAAATTCTATAACCCCATCATTTTCTGCTATGATAGCACTATCCTTAGGTCTTCTAGCTTCAAAAAGTTCTGCCACACGTGGCAAACCACCTGTAATATCTTTTGTTTTTGAAGTTTCTTTTGGAAGTCTTGCTAGCACATCGCCGGCTGATATTTTTTGTCCATCTTTAACTGATAAAATAGTGTCAGGAACTAAATAATATCTGGCTTCATTACCATCTGCTTTTTTGATAATTTCTCCTTTGTCAGATCTTAAAGTAAGTCTAGGTTTCAATTCTGAATTTTTGCTTACTGATTTCCAATCAGTCACTGATTTAGATGATATACCCGTTGCATCATCTAATGTTTCAGTTATTGAAGTGCCTTCCACTAAATCCATATAATTTACAATTCCAGAAGTTTCAGCAATTACTGGTAATGTGTATGGATCCCACTCAGCAATTTTTTTACCTTTTTCAATATTATCTCCGTCCTTAAAATAAAGTTTTGATCCATAATTAACTTTGTAAATGGCAAGCTGTCTATTATTTTCATCTTCTATACTTAGTTGTGTATTTCTTCCCATTACAATCATGTTTTTTTTAGAATCCTCAATAAGATTTTTATTTATAATTTTAAGTTTTCCTTTAGTTTGTGATATTATTTGAGACTCTTCTTTAATTTGAGCTGTGCCTCCTACGTGGAAAGTTCTCATTGTAAGTTGAGTACCTGGCTCTCCAATTGATTGTGCTGCTATCATTCCAATTGCTTCACCAACACTTACTAATTTTCCTCTAGCAAGATCTCTTCCGTAACTCATAGCGCAAACACCTTTAGTGGAACCGCATGTTATTACTGAATAAACGTTTACAGATTTCACTCCTGCGGCATCTATCTTTTCACAGTCAAATTCATCAATTAGTTTTTCTTTTTTGATAATAACTTCACCAGTTACTGGATTTTTAATATTTTCTGCAATAACTCTTCCTAAAATTCGCTCAGATAAACTTACTAAAATATTTCCACCTTCTATAATCTCTGAGATAGTGACTGATGATCGAGTTTTACAATCACAATCTTTTTTTGTGATTTGAACATCTTGTGCTACGTCGCATAATCTTCTAGTTAAATAACCAGAGTTAGCAGTTTTTAAAGCGGTATCTGCCAATCCTTTTCTTGCACCATGGGTCGAATTAAAATATTCTAAAACTGATAAGCCCTCTTTAAAGTTTGATATAATTGGGGTTTCTATTATTTCTCCCGATGGTTTCGCAATTAATCCTCTCATTCCAGCTAGCTGCTTCATTTGAGCTTGAGAACCCCGAGCACCAGAGTCTGCCATCATATAAACTGAATTAGTTTCAATTCTATCATTCTCATAAACCTTTTCTGCAGAGGAGATTTCTTTCATCATTTCATTGGCTACTGTATCAGTACATTTAGACCATATATCTACTACTTTATTGTATTTTTCTCCTCTTGTTATTAATCCGTCTGAGTATTGCTTCTCATAATCCTCTATTTTCTTTTTTGTTTCATTAATTAAATTTTCTTTTGTTTTAGGTATTATTAAATCATCTTTTCCAAATGAAATTCCTGCTTTAAAAGCGTGTTTAAATCCCAGAGTTTTTATTTTATCGCAAAAAATAACTGTTTCTTTTTGTCCGCAAAATCTAAAAATAGTATCTATTACTTCAGAAACATTTTTTTTTGTTAATAATCTATCTACTAAAGTAAACTTTATATTAGGGTTTTTTGGTAATAAATTTGCCAATAAAAATCTTCCAGCTGTACTGGTATATTTTTGCCTAATTACTTTATTATTTTGATCGACAGTTTCAAATATTGAAATTATTTTAGTATGAAGACTTATTGATTTATTTTCTAAAGCTTGTTCAATTTCGTCAATATTAGAAAATATTCCCTTTGGTTTTTCTGATTTGGAAGCTTGAGATAAATAATAAATACCAAGTACTATATCTTGGCTGGGCACTATGATTGGCTTCCCATTTGATGGGCTTAATATATTATTTGTTGACATCATAAGAACTCTTGCTTCTAATTGTGCCTCAAGACTTAATGGAATGTGTACGGCCATTTGGTCGCCATCGAAATCAGCATTAAAAGCTGCGCAAACTAATGGGTGAAGTTCTATAGCATTCCCCTCGATTAGTTTAGCTTCGAATGCTTGTACTCCCAGTCTATGTAAAGTTGGCGCTCTATTTAATAAAACTGGATGTTCTCTTATAATATGTTCTAAAGCATCCCACACCTCACTTTTTTCTTTTTCAACCAACCTTTTGGCCTGTTTAATTGTGGTAGCTAAACCCAGTTTATCTAATCTAGCATACAAAAAAGGCTTGAAGAGTTCCAAAGCCATTTTTTTTGGTAATCCACACTGATGCAGTTTAAGTTCTGGCCCCACGACAATTACTGATCTTCCAGAGTAATCAACTCTTTTTCCTAATAAATTTTGTCTAAATCTTCCTTGTTTACCTTTCAACATCTCTGCAAGAGATTTTAAAGGTCTTTTACCAGTTCCAGTTATAACCCTTCCTCTTCTTCCGTTGTCAAAAAGAGCATCAACTGATTCTTGTAACATCCTTTTTTCATTTCTAACAATAATGTCAGGAGCTTTAAGATCTAAAAGCCTTTTTAGTCTGTTGTTTCTATTAATTACACGTCTATATAAGTCATTTAAATCGGATGTTGCAAATCTCCCACCATCTAATGGAACAAGAGGTCTCAGTTCAGGTGGAATTACAGGAACAGTTGTTAAAATCATCCACTCAGGTTTATTTCCTGAATTAATAAAAGATTCTATTAATTTTAATCTTTTTATTGTTCTTTCTTCTGTAACTTTAGACTTAACCTCTTTTAAAGACTCTCTAAGTTTTTTTTGTTCAGATTTAAGGTCAAGGTTAATAAGGATTTCTCTAACTGCTTCAGCTCCTATTCCAGCACTAAAAGCATCTTCACCAAACTCATCCTGTGCTTTAATAAGCTCTTCTTCATTTAATAATTGCCCTTTTTTTAATTTAGTAAGACCGGGCTCTATTACTATAAAACTTTCAAAATATAAAACTTTCTCGACTTCTTTGAGCTTCATATCTATAGCTAAAGATATTCTGCTTGGTAAAGATTTTAAAAACCATATATGAGCTACAGGACAAGCTAAATCTATATGGCCCATCCTTTCTCGTCTTACATTGGATTTTGTAACTTCTACACCACATTTTTCACAAATAATTCCTCTAAATTTCATTCTCTTATATTTCCCACAAAGACATTCATAATCTTTAACTGGACCGAAAATTCTTGAACAAAAAAGACCATCTTTTTCTGGTCTAAAAGTTCTATAGTTTATTGTTTCAGGTTTTTTTATTTCACCAAAAGACCAAGATTTAATTTTGTCAGGGCTTGCTAAAGTAATTTTTATACTTCCGAAATTATTTTCAGATGAAATATTTCGGTTATCTGTATTTTTTGTTAAATTTTTTTCCATACATTTAATTCAGTTCAATATTTAGTCCCAATGCTCTAATTTCTTTAATCAAAACGTTAAAGGACTCGGGCACTCCTGACTCAAAATTGTTATTTCCTTTTACTATAGTTTCATAAACCTTGGTTCTGCCTGCAACATCATCTGATTTTACTGTTAAAATTTCTTGAAGTGAGTATGATGCTCCATAAGCTTCTAGGGCCCAAACTTCCATCTCACCGAATCTTTGTCCTCCTAATTGAGCTTTGCCACCTAATGGTTGTTGCGTAACCAAACTATAAGGACCTGTTGATCGTGCATGTATTTTATCCTCCACAAGGTGATTTAACTTCAACATATAAATTGTTCCAACAGTAACCGGTCTATCAAATCGCTCGCCTGTTCGGCCATCCCATAAATTTGTTTGTCCGCTAGGTGGGAGCTTGGCTAAATCTAACATTTTGGTAATATCTTTAGTTGAAGCTCCGTCAAAAACAGGTGTGCCTATTGGAATCCCATTTGATATATTTTGAACTAATTCAAATATCTCTTTTTTTGATAATTTTGAAATAACATCATCAAAATATTCTTTACCATAAATATCTTTAAGTTTGCTTTTTAACTGTTCAAATTCATTTTCAAAATCTTTTAAATATGATTTAATTTGATCTCCTAATTCAGAACAAGACCATCCAAGATGAGTTTCTAGTATCTGACCGACATTCATTCTACTAGGTACACCTAAAGGATTTAAAACAATATCAACTGGTTTCCCATTTTCCATGTATGGCATATCTTCAACAGGAACTATTTTGCTTACTACTCCTTTGTTGCCATGTCTTCCTGCCATTTTATCTCCTGGCATCAATCTTCTTTTAACGGCAACAAACACTTTAACAACTTTCATAACAGTAGGTAATAAATCATCACCTTGCTGGATTTTATTTACCTTGTCATCAAATCTTAAGTTTATATCTTCTAAAGCGTTTTCATATTGATTTTTTAATTTAATTATATTTTCATTAATTTTTTCGTCTTTAAATGAAATTTTCCATAAATCTTTAAGACCTAAATTATTTAAGTCATTATCATTTAAAGTAAGACCAGCTTTAAGTTCCTTATAATTTTTACTAATTGATTGATTTTTAAGTAAATCTATTGCTCGTGATTTGATGTTTCTATTTAAAATTTCTTCCTCAACTTTTCTATCTTCTTGAACTAATTCAATTTCAGATCTTTCAATAGCTATGGATCTTTCATCTTTTTCTATCCCATGTCTGTTAAACACCCTTACATCAATAACAACACCTGCACTACCAGATGGTAATTTTAAAGAAGAGTCTCTAACGTCAGTAGCTTTTTCACCAAAAATTGATCTTAAAAGTTTTTCCTCAGGACTCGAAGAGGTTTCACTTTTTGGAGTAACTTTTCCAACTAAAATATCGCTAGGTTTTACCTCTGCTCCAACATAAACGATTCCGGACTCATCAAGATTTCTTAAGCTCTCCTCACTAACGTTAGGAATATCTCTTGTTATTTCTTCAGCTCCAAGCTTTGTATCACGAGCCATAGACTCGTATTCTTCAATATGAATTGATGTAAATACATCATCTGTTACACATCTTTCTGATATTAAAATTGAATCTTCAAAATTGTAACCCTGCCAAGGCATAAAGGCTACTGTAACATTTTTTCCCAGGGCTAATTCACCAAGTTTTGTAGCTGGTCCGTCTGCAATAATATCTCCTTTTTTTATCTCATCTCCAACTTTGACTAGAGGTTTTTGATTTATGCAAGTATTTTGATTTGATCTTTTAAATTTCGAGAGATTATAAATATCCACAGCTGATTGTGATAAATCTTTAACTTCTGTTGCTTTAACAACAATTCTTTTTCCATCAATTTTATCAACGACACCGCTTCTTTTTGCAACGATTGTGACACCCGAGTCTAAAGCAACATCAGACTCTATTCCTGTGCCAACTAAAGGCGACTCAGGTTTTAATAAAGGTACAGCTTGCCTCATCATATTAGATCCCATTAATGCTCTATTAGCATCATCATTCTCAAGAAATGGTATCAAAGCAGCAGCCACAGATACTAATTGTTTGGGAGATACATCTATATAATCTATGTTGTCTTTATTCGATAGCTGAAAATTTAAATTTTTTCTACAAGCTACAAGCTCTTCTTCGAAGGATCCGTCTTTGCTTAAAGAAGAATTAGCCTGAGCTATAGTATATTTTTCCTCCTCAATTGCTGACAAATATTTTATTTCGTTCGTGACTTTTCCTTTAGAAACTTTTTTGTAAGGACTCTCTATGTATCCAAATTTGTTTACTCTACAATATGTAGCTAAACTATTTATAAGACCAATATTAGGTCCTTCTGGTGTCTCAATTGGGCATATTCTTCCATAGTGAGTAGGATGAACATCTCTTACTTCAAAACCTGCTCTTTCTCTAGTTAGCCCTCCTGGACCTAATGCAGAAACTCTTCTTTTGTGAGTAATTTCAGATAATGGATTTGTTTGATCCATGAATTGTGAGAGTTGTGATGTAGCGAAAAAATCTTTTAAAGAGGTTGTAATAGGTTTGGCATTTATTAAATCTTGGGGCATTGCTGACTCTATTTCTAAAAAAGTAGACATTTTTTCTTTGACTGTTCTCTCCATTCTAAGAAGACCAATTCTAAATTGATTTTCAACTAGTTCACCAACCGATCTTACCCTTCTATTTCCTAAGTGATCAATGTCATCTACTTCACCTTTGCCATCTCTTAGATCGAGCATGAATTTTATAATTGCAATAATATCCGTTGAATTAAGAGTGTTATCTTTTACATCTCTTTCCAAGTTTAGTTTTGAATTTAATTTTACTCTACCTACTTCTGATAGATCATATCTATCTTTATTAAAGTATAAATTTTTGAAAACATCCTCAGCAATTTCTACTGTTGGCGCTTCGCCTGGTCTTAATACTTTATAAATATCGTTTAAAGCATCAGTTTTATTCAAATTTTTATCAATTTTTAAGGTTTCGAGTAAATAAGGCCCTTTATTAATTGGGTCTATGTTAACTAATTCCAAATTTTTTAAATTTTCACTTTTGATTTTGTCAATTGACTCCTCATTTAAATCTGATCCTGATGGGAGAAAAATATTTTTATTTTGATCGACCAAATCTTTTGATGTGTATTTACCGATTAATTCATCATTAGTGACAAATATTTCTTTTAAATTCTTCTCTTCTAATTTTTTAGCAATAATAAAATTTAATTTTTCACCCTTTGATAAAACTTTTTTGTTATTTTTTGCATCAACTAAATCAAAAGTTAGTTTAACTGGTCTCTTATAGTTGTGAATATCAAAAGTTGTCACCCATTTATTGTTTTTTTCATCATAATTATACTTACTTGTCGAATAAAAATTTTTTATAATTTTCTCTTTTGTTAAGCCTAAGGCAAATAATATTGTAGTAATTGGTAACTTCTTTTTTCTATCAATTCTAAAATATAAAATATCTTTAGGATCAAATTCAAAGTCAAGCCAAGATCCTCTGCCTGGTATTATTCTACAATTAAATAATAATTTACCGCTTGAGTGTGTTTTTCCTTTATCATGATCAAAAAATACTCCGGGACTTCTGTGCATTTGATTTACTACGACTCTTTCAACTCCATTAACAACGAAAGTGCCACTCGGAGTCATCAAAGGGAGTTCTCCTATAAATACTTCTTGTTCCTTTGCAGATAAAATTTGTTTTGTATTATTTTCAGCGTCGATATCATAAACCACTAATCTTAAATTAGCTTTCAAGGAAGCTGAGTACGTGAGACTTCTTTGTTTACACTCTAAAACGTCAAATTTTGGTCTCTCTAATTTGTATGAAATATATTCAAGAGTAGATTTGTCTGAGTTATCATCAATTGGAAATATACTTTTAAAGACTTTATCTATACCTTTAGAAAGGATATCCATTTGCTCATTTAGAGCTTTCGATGATAAAAATTCTTGGTAAGAGTTTTTTTGAACTTCGATTAAATTGGGTATTGATAAGCCTTCTTTCAGCTTACCAAAACTTTTTCTTATACTTTTCTTTTGAGTAAAAGATAATTCCATTAAATAATTTTTTATTACGAAATTAAATTCGTAATAATTTAATCTTAAATTTTAATTTACTTTAATTCTACTTTAGCACCGGCTGCTTCAAGTTTTTTCTTAAATTCGTCGGCTTCTTTTTTAGGAACGCCTGCTTTAATTTCTTTAGGTGCTCCTTCTACTAAATCTTTTGCTTCCTTTAATCCTAAGCCAGTTATAGCTCTAACTTCTTTAATTACGTTAATTTTTTTATCGCCTGTAGCTGCTAAAAATAAAGAGAACTCAGATTTTTCCTCACCTGCAGGTGCTGCACCAGGTGCTGCTGCTACTGCGACTGGAGCTGCTGCTGTTACTCCCCATTTCTCCTCTAATTGCTTTGAAAGCTCTGCAGCCTCAACAACTGTAAGCTTTGATAAGTCTTCTATAATTTTATTTAAGTCTGACATAATGATCCTTGTAATTATTTTTTTAAACTCTTCGCGCGCGCTAAATTAGCAATTTTTGAGCCTGGTGCAAGTAAAATACTCACTAATTTTTGAGCTGGTGATGACAAAATACCTACAATTTTAGCCCTCGCCTCTTCTAAAGAAGGTAATGTGGCGATAATAGCCACCTCTTTTTGATCTAAAACCTTACCATCCATAAAGCCTGCTATAATTTTTAATTTCTCATGGGATTTAGCAAATTTAGTTAAAATTTTAGCAGTAGTTATAGGATCAGATGAAAGTGCGGCCGCTGTAGGACCAGAAAAATATTTTTCCAAATCTTTAACTGGTGTTTCTTTAATAGCAATTTTTGTAATTCGATTTTTTGTAATTTTAAACATTATACCTTTTTCTCTTAATTGCTTTCTAAGTTCATCAAGTTCGTTTACATTTAACCCTTGATATTGAGCAATCATCACAGAATTATTTGAAGAAAAATTTTTTTTCATTTCCTCAATATAAGTTTTTTTGTTTTCTTTGCTCATCATAACTAATTCTTGCTCCCTAATTTGTAGGATATGCCCATTGTTGAGGTTAAAAAGATATTTTTGACAAATTCACCTTTAATATTTTCTGGTTTTTCTTTTTTTAAAAAATCAATAAAAAATTTGTAATTCTCTTGTAATTTGTCTTTTGAAAAATTTTTTCTTCCTATAGATAGAGCTAAATTACCATCTTTATCATTTTTAATTTCAACCAAACCTGTTTTTATATCTGTTATAGATTTTTTCAGATCATTAGATACAGTTCCAAGTTTAGGATTGGGCATAAGTCCTTTAGGCCCAAGAATTTTTCCTAATTTACCTATTTTACTCATCATCCCAGGTGTACAAATTAATTTATCAAAATTTAATTCGCCACTTGATATTTTATCTAATAAATCTTGAGAGCCAGCGATATCTGCGCCAATTTTTTTTGCATCTTCCACTTTATCTTGTTCACATAAAACTGCGATTTTAAATTTTTTACCATTTCCGTGAGGTAACTTTACGACTGTTCTTAAATTAAAATCGCCACCCTTTGATTGTTTGGTATTAATTTTAATTGATAAATCAATTGACTCGTCCATTTTAGTAGTACAGGTCTCTTTAACTAAATCTAAAGACTTATCAAAAGTTAGTTTTTCTCTAACTTTTTTCTTTTCTATTAGTTTATATCTTTTTGATCTTTTTCTCATTCCTTGACCTCAATACCCATTGATCTTGCTGATCCACAAATTATTTTTGTTGCTTCTTTTAAATCAAACGCATTTAAATCTTTCATTTTTTCTTTGGCTATTGTTTCAGCTTGTTTCATTGTTATTGAGCCAGCAATAACTCTTCCTGGTTCTTTTGATCCACTCTTTAACTTCGCTGCTTCTCTTATGAAATGTGAAGCAGGTGGGGATTTAATAATAAAATCAAATTTTTTATCTTTATAAACTGTAATTACAACAGGAACTGGTTTTCCCATGAAAGCTTTTGTTTTTTCATTAAAAGCTTTACAAAATTCCATTATATTTATTCCTCGTTGGCCAAGAGCTGGGCCAACTGGTGGAGCTGGATTTGCTTGACCACCTTTGATTTGTAATTTAACGTAACCTGTAATTTCTTTTGCCATATCTAATTTTTTTCTACCTGGTTAAATTCTAAATCTACCGGAGTTGCTCTACCAAATATCGAAACTGACACCTTTAGTCTAGACTTTTCTTCATCTATTTGTTCAATCAAACCTGTAAAAGAGGCAAAAGGTCCGTCACAAACTTTTACTTTTTCACCAATTTCAAAACTTATGCCTGTTTTTTGATTAATCGCACTTTCAGAAACTTGACCCAAAATTCTTTTAATTTCATTGTCTGAAATTGGAGTAGGCTTGTCTGAAGACCCTAAAAAACCACTTACTTTTTGTAAATTTTTAATCAGATGATAGATTTGTTTAGTTAACTCAATTTTAATCAAAACATATCCAGGAAAATATTTTTTCTCTTTTTTTGTTCTTTTTCCTTTTTTTACTTCAGTAACTTGGTGAGTAGGAATTAAAAGTTGATCTAAACTGCTCTCTAGTTTGTGACGTTTAAGCTCTTCTTTAATGCTTTCAACAACTTTTTTTTCAAAGCCAGAATATGCCTGTACAATATACCAGTTCATTAAAAGCTTAAGTTTAAAATTATATTTAATAAAAATCTTAAAATTTGATCTAGAAGTAAAAAGAAAATAGCAGCTATTGAAGCTAAGCCAAACACCATTAAGGCACCTGTCATAGTATCTTTTTTTGTAGGCCAGGATATTCTAAAAGCCTCTTGCTTTACCTCTTGTATAAATTTTAATGGATTTCTCATAATAATTTTTTATTGGCAGGAGCGGAGGGACTCGAACCCACAGCCTCCGGTTTTGGAGACCGGCGCTCTACCAATTGAGCTACGCTCCTATTTAATTATCTTCGTTACTACGCCAGCTCCTACTGTTTTTCCACCTTCTCTTATGGCAAAGTTTAAGTTTTGGCTCATAGCAATCGGAGTAATTAATTTGACACTAAATTTTCCGTCATCTCCAGGCATAACCATCTCTGTTCCTGAAGGAAGGGTAACTTCTCCAGTAACGTCGGTTGTTCTAAAATAAAACTGAGGCCTATACTTTGTAAAAAAAGGAGTATGTCTTCCACCTTCCTCTTTTTTAAGAATGTATGCTTGGCATTCAAATTCTGTATGTGGAGTTACTGAGCCTGGCTTAGCAAGTACTTGTCCTCTTTGAACGTCATCTCTCTCTACACCTCTAAGCAAAGCACCAATATTATCACCTGCTTCACCGCTATCTAAAAGTTTTCTAAACATTTCAACACCAGTACAAACAGATTTTTTTGTATCCGTGATACCTATTATTTCAATCTCCTCCCCAACTTTAATTACACCTTGCTCAACTCTACCTGTAACTACAGTACCTCTACCAGAGATCGAGAAAACATCTTCAACTGGCATTAAAAAAGGTTTATCTTTTGGTCTATCAGGTTGTGGGATTGTTTCATCTACTGCTTTCATCAATTCCATAATAGCGTTTTTTCCTGTTGCCTCATCTTTGCCTTCAACAGCATTAAGAGCTGAACCTTTAATTATAGGAATTTTATCTCCTGGGAATTTGTATGAAGTTAAAAGTTCTCGTATTTCTTCTTCTACTAAATCTACCAACTCTTTATCTTTGACAGTATCGATCTTATTTAAAAATACTACTATCGCAGGAACTCCAACTTGACGAGCTAATAGAATATGCTCTCTAGTTTGCGGCATTGGTCCATCGGCGGCGTTCACTACTAAAATAGCTCCATCCATTTGAGCAGCACCAGTAATCATATTTTTTACATAGTCAGCGTGACCGGGACAATCAACGTGAGCGTAGTGTCTTTTAGATGTTTCGTATTCTACGTGAGCTGTTGAAATTGTGATACCTCTCTCTTTTTCTTCAGGAGCTTTGTCAATTTGATCATAAGCTACAAACTTTGCACCACCTGCCTCTGCAAGCACTTTTGTAATTGCAGCAGTTAAAGTAGTTTTACCGTGGTCTACGTGTCCGATTGTACCTATGTTACAATGCGGTTTACTTCTATTAAACTTTTCCTTCGACATTTTTTTTTCCTCTTTTTTAATTTTGTTTTTGGAGCGGGTAAAGGGAATCGAACCCTTACATCCAGCTTGGAAGGCTAG
The DNA here is from genome assembly GCA_902561155.1 of uncultured Pelagibacteraceae bacterium. Classification (GTDB taxonomy): domain Bacteria; phylum Pseudomonadota; class Alphaproteobacteria; order Pelagibacterales; family Pelagibacteraceae; genus Pelagilacustribacter. The sequence continues at coordinate 21,953 of CACEOY010000001.1, read as the reverse complement.
CGTTCTACCATTGAACTACACCCGCAAAATCCAAACTTAACACGCTCTTTATTATTATTAAACGCTTTTAAGCATGGTGGAGGGGGAAAGATTCGAACTTTCGAAGACCGAAGTCAACGGGTTTACAGCCCGCCCCATTTGACCGCTTTGGTACCCCTCCAATTTTTCTATAGGGATACCCACTAACTTAAAAAGCATTCAACAACAAGCGTTTTATAAGCAATTGTACAATAAATGCAATAAATCATTTTGCTTTAAAATATGCTAATTATTTGAAAAAAAACGAATATTTTTATGAAAAAGTCCACTTTTTTAATAGTAGGAAGACATGCGGTGACAGAAGCCTTAAAAAACCCAAGAAGAAAGGTTCATCGACTATTTATTACTGAGGATGCTTTAAAAAAATTAAATAGAGAAAATCAAAATATTAACTTGATAAAAAAAGTTCATGTTTTTTATAAATCCAAGAGAGAAATAGATAATTTATGTGGAAAGGAAGATATTTCACACCAAAATATTGTTGCCGAAATTGAAAATTTTGATGAAGATAGCATTAAAGAGTTCTTACAAAAAAAAGATAGTAAAAATCTAAATTTTTTGGCATTAGAAGAGGTTACTGATCCAAGAAATATAGGTTCAATTATAAGATGTGCAACAAGTTTCAATTTAGATGGTTTAATTGTTAAAGATCGGTCTTTTCCCTCTAAAAGTAAATTGTTATTTAAAAGTGCAAGCGGGGGAATGGAGCATTTAAATATTTTTAAAGTATCAAATATAAACACCACATTAAGATTTTTAAAAACAAAAGGTTTTTGGATAAGTGCTTTTGACTCTAAATCAAATAAAGATTTTATTGAAAATAAATGGACGGGAAGAAACGTCCTACTATTTGGATCTGAGGGTTTTGGATTAAATAAAAATACAGTGGCTAATTCTGATTTTATATTTAAAATTAAAATAAATAAACGAATGGAAAGTTTAAATATAGCTAATTCAGTTGCAATAGTTTGTCATCATATAAGTAAAATTGATGTGAATAATTAAAATTGATTGTATTTACTTTTTAGTATATTTAAAGTGTTTTAATGCCCTCATAGCTCAATTGGTAGAGCAATTGATTTGTAATCAATAGGTTCGCGGTTCGAGTCCGTGTGAGGGCACCGCAACTTATTTTTTCATAAAAATCTTTTTAAGATCTTTATGAAAATTTTTTTTTTCATTTAAAATGGTTTTTTTATATTTTTTAAAATATTTTAGCTCATTTTGATAATTCTTAAATATTTTCAATATAGTTTTTGATATTTTTTCTAAATTGATTTTTTTTTCTTCAAACTTATATTTATCATTAATCGGTATATCTAATTTATTTTTCGCACTGCCTTTTTTATTTGTAATAATACAATTATTAAATAAAGCTGCTTCTCTTGGCATTCTATCTTTACCAGGATGATAGCCAAAATCTAAATAAACTTTTGTCTTATTATATATATTTATTATTTGTTTAGTATTGAGTCCTGATAGTTTAATCATTTTAAAATTACAATTTTTTTTTATACTTTCTATAAATTCACTGCTTTTACTTGAGTAACATATTAAATTTTTTTTAGTTTTTTTTAGTTTTTTTGAATTTTTTAAAATTTCATCTCTTTGATAATCAGAAAGAAATTTTAAATTATGAAAATACACTTTTAAATAATTGTAGGCATATTTTGATTGTGCCAAATGTAAATCTATTTGTTTTAATTCTTTAAATTTTCGTAAATTACAAAAACTATATAAAAATTTTAAGTAATCATGGTAAGTAAATATTCCAAAGTTATAATAGGTAACTTTATTTAAAATTCTGAAAATGTTAAATGGTATTTTAATAATTGATCTTAAAAATTTGTTATAATTATATCTAAACTTATAACCAAAATAATTATCAACGCTTAACCACCACAATATCTTTTTAATTTTTTTGTATTTTAATGAATGTTCAAGAAACTGATAATGCTCTGGAATTATTAATATATTTTTTTCATCATCATCTATAAAATTGGAATAATCCAATTTATATTTTTTAAAATTACTATGAACGGGATTATTTTCTAAGATGGGTAAATAGAACATTCTAACATTAACTTTAAAAGTTTTTTTTATATCTGCTGCTATTTGATGAAGTAATTCTGGTCCTCCAGTAAATGTGTTAGATGGGGCCATTACAAAGACTTTAGTCTTTTTTTGAATAGTTATTTTTTTATTTCCACCCATATTTCTTAAAAGAGTTAAGGCCTATGAAGAATATAGATTTTAAATTAGTAAAAAAGCTTAAATTATTTTTATTTTTATTTATTTGCCATAAACTAATTACATTTTTGATCTTATTAGAAGATCTATTATTTTTATTTATTCTGTAAAAAACAAAAGTTTCTTCAATCTTGTAAGCTACCTCCCCTTTTTTTAAAAGATCACATTTAAACAAATAATCTTCGTGATTTACCTTTTGAAAAAATATATTATTTAAAATTTCTCGTCTTATTATAATTGAGGACGTACTCATTGAAGAATGTTTTAAAAAACTATCATAATTATATTTTAAGGACAAATTTGTCATTTTTTTTTTATTAATGTCATCGTTATAAAAAAAACAATAATCGGTATAGGTAAAATTGCAATTTATACTCAGCATTTTTGATATTTGTTTTTCAAGTTTATCTTTGGGCCAGAAATCATCAGAGTCCATGAAGGCAATTAACTTTGAATTTGATTTTTGTATACCAAAATTTCTGCAATATGCAGGGCCTTTATTTTCTTTAAAATTAAATATTTTTATATTTTCAATATTTCGATATTTCGATAGTATTTCTTTTGAATTATCATTTGAATTATCGTCTATCAAATAAACTTTCCAATTTTTATAAGTTTGGTCAATTATAGAATTTAAACACTGGCTAAGATATTTAGCTTTATTAAAGTTTGGAATTATTATATCTATAGTTTGGTTGTTTACCATAAATATTTAAAAATTATAAAAAATAGCGAAAATAGAATGAAGTCTGAAACTAATTTAAAAGTTTTTTTTATTAAGTTAATTGCAATTACATTTTCTATCATATTAATTATTAATGTTTTTTATAATGTATTTCTATCAGACAAATTAGATGTTTTGAATAAACTTTCAAGTCTAGATAAAGAGACTGCTGAGATGATTAAAGATAAAGTGAGATCTGAACTTAAAAGTGGATTAGAAAAAAAGCGAATTTTGTCTAATGAGGATGCAATATTGATTAAGCAATTTATCGAAAAAATTTCATCTGAGTTAAAATAAAATTTACATTGAAAAAATACTTTACACTTCTACTTCAACAAGAAACAAAAATAAAAATAATATTTATTATTTATACCTTGTATTGTTCTTATAATATTGGGATGTCATGGGATGAAAGCTATCATCAAAAAATTGGAGAAATTAATTTAAAATATCTTTTATCATTTGGTCAAATAGATGAACCATTTTTTTCAAAATACCGTTATTCAACTTTATACTGGACTGTATTGAGTTTTATCAATCAAATGTTTCCACAGAAATTTAATTTAGAAGTATATCACGTATTAAATTCTTTTTTTGGCTTAATGACTATAGTTGGTTTATACAAACTTAATAAAATTTTATTCAATAAATCTATTGCAAAAATTTCATCAATTTTTCTTTTTCTTATTCCTTTTTTTTATGGTCACTTCGCAATCAATTTTAAAGATATTATTTTAGCTTTTGCACATGTTTGGATAATTTATTACATCTTTAAATACACATTTTTTGATTATAAATTAAAAAAAAAACTTGTATTAATTCTTAAGATATCGCTCTTGTCAGCATTAGGTACAGGGGTGCAATTATTATTTTTAGGATCTTTAGTTCCAATAATCTTGATTTTTTTGATTGTAGTATTTTTTTTTAAAAAAAAAAGTTTAAAAATTTTATTAGCTGATTTTATTTTGTTCATTTTTTTATTTTACTTTGTCCTTATTATATTTTGGGTTGACGCACATGGCAATATAATCAAATTACCCTTTGAGTTTTTTATTAAAACATTATCCATTAATGTTGGTTGGCCATTTAATTTATTAAATGGAAATTACTTAAATTCTAACGAAATACCTTATAATTATTTATTAATAAATTATTTTTATAAATTACCAGAATTTTTGATTATTTTATATATCTTAACTATTCCAATTTTATTCCTGAATCTAAAAATTTTAAAATCTAAATTCAAAGATTTTAAAATAATAATATTAATAACTTTTTTTTTGATAATTTACCCTAGTTTAGTACTCTTTCTGATCCCCTATCCTATTTACGATGGAGTTAGACTTTTTTTATGGAGCGCTCCTTACTTGGTTATTATTCCTTCAATAACCACGTATATAATTTTTATAAACAAAAATTCTTTTTACAATCTTATTAAAATTACTTTATCTGCTTTATTTGCTTTTCACATTTTGAATTTTTTAACAATAACCCCTTATCACTATACTTTTCTAAATTATTTTTCAGGTGATCAAGAATTTAGATATAAAAAATTTGAGAATGATTATTGGTCAACCAGTTTAAAAGAACTTATATTGAGTTCAAATTTAGGTGATGGTAGGGTTACATTTTATTCTTGTGGAGTGAACCCTGAAATAGCAAAAATGTATATGAAACAAAAGTATAGAAGATCTGAATTTACTAATAAAATTGATGCCACATATGTAATAATGACTAATAGGACCTTATTATCTGAAAAAAATAATAAAATTACTAATTGTTATGACGAGTATGGGACGGAGAATGTTCACCAAATTAAAAGAAATGGTATAATTTTATCTTCAATAAAAAGAAATAAAAATGAGTAAATTTTATAAACCAGACATTTTAATAGTAGGATCAGGATTTTTTGGTGCCGTATTAGCTGAAAGGCTGGCAAATGTCTCTAATAAAAAAGTTTTAATTATTGAGAGAAGAAATCATATCGGAGGAAATTCTTTTAGCGAAGTAGATAAAAAAACAAATATTGAGTATCATAAATATGGTACTCACATATTTCACACAGCTAATCAAAAAGTTTGGGATTACATTAATAAATTTACTACGTTTAATAACTATAGACACCAAGTACTGAGTAATCATAAAAATAAAGTTTATCAAATGCCAATTAATCTTGAGACAATAAATTCTTTTTTTAAAAAGAATTTTAGTCCTGAAGAGGCAGAAAAATTTATCTATAATAAAACTAAAAAATTTAAAAATTACAAATATAAAAATTTTGAAGATAAAGCTATTTCACAGATTGGTAAGGAACTTTATAATGCCTTTATAAAAGGATATACTCAAAAACAATGGGGTAAAAAACCTAAATATTTGCCTCAAAGTATTTTTAATAGATTGCCAATAAGATACAGTTACAATGAAGATTATTACCAACAAACACAATATCAGGGTATACCAGAGAACGGGTATAAAAGTATTTTTATTAATTTAACAAAAAACAAGAACATAAGAATAAAACTTAAAGAAAAGTATAACTTAAAGTACAAGATTAAGCCTAAATATTTAACGATTTATACAGGACCTCTTGACTCATTATTGGATTATAAATTTGGAAAGCTTGAATGGAGATCATTATCCTTTAAAAAAGAATTTAAAAAAACTAGAGATTTTCAAGGCAATTCGGTAATTAATTACCCAGATCTTAAAAATAAGTTTACAAGAGTGCATGAGCCTAAACATTTACATCCTGAAAGAAAACCTTTTAATTCAAATCAAACATTAGTTATTAAAGAATACTCAGTGAAAAATGATAAAGAACCTTACTATCCTATAAATGATGAGGCTAATAGAATTAAACATAGAAAATATAAATTTGAGGCTAGTAAAATTAAAAAATTTGATTTTGGTGGAAGATTAGCAGACTATGCATATTACGATATGGATATGACTATTTCTGCAGCATTAAGAAAATTTGAACAAATAAAGAAAAAAATCAAATGAAGATTCTAGTTACTGGCGGAGCTGGGTATATAGGTAGCCATGTTTGTAACTTATTATTAGACAAAGGTTATGATGTGATAGTAATTGATAGTCTAATAACAGGTAACAAAAATTTAATTCCAAAAAAGGCAAAATTAGTTGTGTCTGATATCGCCGACGAAAAAAAAATAGAAGATTTAATTATAAAAGAAAAATTTGATTTAGTGATGCATTTTGCTGGATTGATTAGAGTTGATGAGTCTGTAAAGCAGCCAAAAAAATATCACGAATTTAATTTTGAAAAAGGCAAAATTTTTCTTAATGTCTGTTTCAAAAATGGACTAAATAAAATAATTTTTTCATCAACTGCTTCTGTGTATGGTAATCCAAAAAAAGAAAAGGTTTTAGAAAGTGACCCACTAAATCCTTTAAATCCTTATGCAACCTCGAAATTAAAACTTGAAGAATTTATCAAAAAAAAATCTGAAGAAATTGATTTAAAATATATTATTTTAAGATACTTCAATGTAGCTGGTTCCGATGAAAAATTACGTAGTGGACTAATTTCAAAACATTCTTCTCACTTAATTAAAATAGCTTGTGAAGTTGCAGTTGGAAAAAGAGAGAAAATGTTAATTAATGGAAATAACTATGACACCTTTGATGGGACGCCAATAAGAGATTTTATTCATGTATCTGATTTAGCTGACATACACTTAATTTCTGCAAAGCATCTTATTAAAAATGGAAAATCAGAAACTTTTAATTGCGGGTATGGAAAAGGTTATTCCGTCAAAGAGGTTATAGAAAATTTCAATCAAATATTAGATAAAAAGATTAATTTTGAAGTAGGTCCTAGAAGAGATGGAGATAGTAGACAAATAATTGCTAACCCAGAAAAATTTATTAAATTCTTTGGTTGGAAACCTAAGTTTGATAATATTAAATACATACTCAAGACTGCAGTAGATTGGGAAAAAAAAATTAAATAATACTAAAAATACTCTCTATTTCCTTTAATTGATCCCTGCTAGATAAAAGTACTACTAGATCGTCTTTTTCGAAAACAAAATCACCTCTAGGTATAATTACTTGTTTGCCTCTAACTACAGCTCCTACTCTTGTATTTTCAGGCAAGTTGCTATCTTTAATTTTTTTATTTAAAAGCTCAGATTTTTCTAAAACTTTTGCTTCTACAAATTCGTAGTCTCCGTCCAAAAGAGAATATACTGTCGCAATTGTTCCTCTATGGACATGTTCCATTATTCTTGAAACAGTAGTCATTCTTGGATCTACTAAATCATCTATATTTAGAGAACTTTGCAATAAGCTATAATTAGATTTATTTACTATTGCTATTGTTCTTTTTGTTTGACCTGCTTTTTCCGCAAGAACGCATGCCATAATATTATTTTCATCATCATTTGTTAACGCAAGCACTGTTTCCGACTCTTCTAGATTGGCTTCTTTTAATATTTCTTCGTCTAATGCGTCTCCGTTAATAACTATCGATGATGTTAGTTCTGAAGCGATCTCCTCAGCTCTAGCTTTGTTTTTTTCAATGATTTTTATTCTTGCACCCTCAAAGTTTTCTTCTAACATTTTTGCTAAATGAAAACCAATATTTCCGCCACCAATAATTAAAATTTTTTTTGAAGTTTTTTCTTCATGCCCAAAGGCTTTCAGAATTTCATTTAATTGATCACTATTTACTACAACATAAACATTGTCTCCCTCCATAATCTTGTCATCTTTTTTTAAAAATTTAAATTTTTCTTTCCTTACTAAACCAACAATATTTGCTTTAAAATTTGGAAATTTTTCAGTTAATTTTTTAAGCTGCATATTTATAATTGGACATGATTTCTCTATCGCTATTTCAAGCATTTTTACTTTGTTGCCTGCAAATGGAACATTGTCTAAAGCTCCTGGAGCTTCTAGTCTTCTAAATAAAGATTTTGCGACTTCTCTTTCTGGTGAAATTATAACGTCAATTGGAATATTCGATTTATTATAAAGCTTATTCCATTTTCCCTCCAAAAAATCTTTTGTTCTTATTCTCGCAATTTTTTTTTGAATGTTAAATAATGAACTCGCTAATTGACACACAACCATATTAGTTTCATCATTTCTTGTAACAGCAATTATCATGTCAGTATTTTCGGCTCCAGCGTTTTCTAAAACGGTAGGCAAGGTAGCTCTACCAACAATTCCCTTGGCATCCTGAGTATCATTTATTTTTTTTATATCTTCCGATGATTGGTCAATTACTGTAACGGAATGACCTTGAGAAGATAGCTGTTTACTTATTGAAAAGCCGACTTTACCGGCACCACATATAATAATGTTCATTATTAGTTAATACCTTTTATCCCGAGCTGTTTTAGTTTTCTGTGTAATGCTGATCGCTCCATCCCGATAAAATCAGCTGTTTTTGAAATATTTCCATGATTTTTTTTTAGTTGTATTGTTAGGTATTCTTTCTCAAAGTGTTCTCTAGCTTCTTTAAGTGGGGATGTAAAAGTATCCTTATAAGAGGTAATATTATCAGCTGATCCTTTATTATTTAATATGTCGCTTATAGATTTATCTATATTCTCTTTGGTTTCATTTGCTGAAACTATTGTAATTCTCTCCATTAAATTTCTTAATTCTCTCACATTTCCAGGCCAATTATAAGTGTAAAGTTGATCATTCTTGGTATCAATATCAATTTCTTGAACTCCATTTATTTCCGATATTTTTCTTTTAAAGTAATTTATTAAATCTGGAATATCTTCAGTTCTTGATGAGAGAGGACTTAATTCAATTGGAACTACGTTTAATCTATGAAATAAGTCTTCCCTAAATTTGCCTGATGCAACTTCTGCAGTTAAATTTCTTGAGGTTGAAGAAATAATTCTAATGTTAACATGTACATCTTTTTTTCCATTAATTCTTTTAAATTTTTGATCAATTAAAACTCTTAAGATATTTGCTTGGGTCTCTATAGGTATCTCGGTAACTTCGTCTATTAATAAAGTCCCCTTGTTAGCTCTGTCTAAAACCCCAAAAGATATTGTTCCATCTCCAAACTCCTGACCGAACAATTCTCTTTCATAAGTCTTTTCTTTTAAAGAGGCGGCATTAATAACTACAAAAGGTTTTTTGTTTCGTAATGAAAGTTTGTGAATTTTCCTAGCCACTAACTCTTTTCCCGAACCAGTGGGTCCCGAAATTAAAACTCTACTTTCAGCATTTGACAGTTTTTCAATTATTTTTTTAACTTTTACTATAGACGGACTACGACCAATCAAGTCAAAGGAATGAAACAATTTATTTTCAATGATATCCTTTTCTTCTTTTAGATTAGCTGTTTCTAATGCTCTATTGACGTAATTTAATAATTTATCTGTTGAAAAAGAAGCTCCCTTTTCAATGAATTCATATGCACCTAATCTTATAGACTCAAGCGCTATTTGGACGGTTGCATGTCCAGAGATCATTATAATAGGAATAGAGTTTTTTTTTTTAATAAGCATTTTTAACAAATCAATTCCATCTTTATCGGCTCTATCTAATTTAATATCTATGATTGCTAAATCTGGAACTTTCTTATTTATTTCGAGAACTGCCTGATCATAATTTGCGGCTGATCTTACACTAAAATGTTTTTCTTTTAAGATATTACAGATTAAATATCTAATATCAGGATTATCATCTATGACTAAAACCTCTTTGTTCATAAGTTAAATACTAGGCAGCCATATTTCAATGGTTGTGCCTTTATCTTTTTTTATTACAAATTCTCCTGAGTGTTCATTAATAATTTTGTTAACTATAGGCAATCCTAAACCTGTTCCTTTTTTTTTGGTAGTAAAATAAGGCGTCATTACTTTTTTTGTATCTGAAATTCCTTCACCATTATCTTTTATAATAGAGATTATATAATCTTTATTAGTGAAAATATCTATCTCAATTTTACCCTCATATTTAGGCTTTTTATTCAAAATTTCTTCAATTGACTCATCTGCATTTTTAATGATGTTAATAAATACTCTATAAAGTTGATCTTCATCCCCCATAATAAAATTAGATTTATTATTTTTATTAAATGAAATTTTACTTTTAAGAGATATTTTTAAAAAATTTATTGAACGTATTATTACTTCATTTAAATTAATTTTTTTAACCACAGGTCGTGGCATTCTTGCAAAATTCGAAAATTCATTAACAAGTTTTTCGATATCTTTTATTTGACGATTTATAGTTTGTAAGTACTCATTAAATTCGGACTTACCGTCTCCAATTTTTGTAGAATATTTTTCTTTAAGTCGATCTAAAGATAATTGAATAGGTGTAAGCGGATTTTTAATCTCATGTGCAAGTTTTCTTGCGACTGTTTCCCAAGCCTCATATCTTTCGGTTGCTAAAAGCTTATCTTGCTGCCTTTTTAATCTTGTTATCATGTTGTTAAAGTTTAAATTTAGTTTTTTTATTTCGTCATCTGCTTCAATATTTGGAACTTTTGCGTCAAGTTCACCTTTGCTTATGTTTTCTGAAGCACTGATTAGATTAATTATTGGTTTAGTAAGTCTTCTGGCAAATGATATAGCAACTGCGGTCGATATAAATAATAACAAAGTTACTACTATTATATAAATAATGGCAAAGGTAATTTTAATACCAGTTTGACTGTTTTCTACTGAATAATAAAAATCGACTGCTTTCTCTGTTTCATTAAGATATTTTAAAATTTCTGGGTCAATATTTCTTGAAATATAAAGAAAGGTATCTATTAAAGAATTCAATTTAATCATTGCAGAAGTTTTATTTTCTAAATTTCCAGAGATAACAACTGGGCCACCTTTCAAAGCTTCATCTAGAGTTTCTTCACCTGGCAATACAAATTCATTGGTAGAAACACCAGTTTCTGAAAGCAAAATATTTCCTGCACTATCAATTAAATAAATATCATCTATTTTTCTTAAAATTTTTTCAGCATTTACTACTCTTACGAACTGATTAGGATTTGAATAATAAAAATTTGAAGCCCTATTTAATCCTACACTCATTAAAATGATATCAGATTTAATATTTTTTTTACTCTCTTCTAAATAATTTTTTGCGACATCATTAGAATTATTTACTGCCTGTGTAATTTGGTCATCAAAATATTTCTGTAAACCAAAGTTAAATATAAAAAGTGAAAAAATAGCTACTATAAGCGATGGTATTAATGTAAATATAGAGAAGAGAGATACGTATTTTAAATTTGTTTGTGATCCAGATTTATTTTTTTTTCCAGCAGTATAAAATCTGAAAAAATTCTTAAATATAAGACTAAAGAAAACTAATAATAGAATTATATCAATAGAGAGTAGCAAAAGTATATTTTTCTCAGTGAGAGATATAAATCCCTCATTGATAAAAGTGAGGAATGTTAAAATTCCAAGAAAAATACAAGTAAAAGAGGATAAAATAATCCAATTAAAATTTTTAATTATCTTAAACATATAGTTAATTATTTATATAAATATAATATAAGTTTATACAATGAGTTTCTGTTTAATCATTCTTGCTGGAGGTAATAGTCATAGATTTAGGTCTAATGTGGGCAAACCATATCAAAAAATTGCCGGTAAATCATTAATTGAGATAAACATTGATAAAGCAAGAAAAATTAAAGCAATTAAAAAGATAGTTCTTGTCTATAATAAAAAAGATACTAAAAAAATCAAATCGCTAAAACTACGAAATATTAAATTGGTTTTGGGTGGTAAAAATAGACAACAATCTACTTTTAACGCATTGAAATATTTAATTAAAAATAAAGGTATCACAAAAGTTTTGATACATGATGTAGCGCGACCTAATTTTTCAGTAAAATTAATTAATACAATAATTTCTAAAATGAAAAGTTTTAAAGCTGTTATCCCAAAGATAAATATAAATGATGCAGTAAAGCAAAAAATTGATTCGAGTTTAAATGAGTATATTTTAGGAAAAAATAGAGATAATTTATTTTTAACTCAGACACCACAAGCTTTTAAACTAAATGAAATATATCACTTGCACAAAGCTAATTCTGCTAAATATAAAGACGATGATATTTCTCTCTATATGGATCTTAATAAAGTAAAATTTATAGAAGGTGAAAAAAATAACTTTAAAATAACAGATTGGTCAGATTTTGAAAATTTAAGAAATGTTTTCAAATCAAAACAAAATGTTGGAATTGGCTTTGATGTTCATAGGCTGACTCCTAATAGAAAACTTTATTTGGCTGGACTAAAAATTAAATCAAAACTAGGTACACTTGGTCATTCGGATGGAGATCCTGTTCTTCACGCTATTACCGACGCTATTTTAGGTGCGTGTCAAATGGGTGATATTGGACAAATGTTTTCAGATAAAAATAAAAAATTTAAAAATATAAGATCAACTATCTTATTAAAAAAAGTTTTGGATCAAATAAAAATTAAGGGTTATTTCGTAAATAACATAGATATAAATATAATTACTCAAACACCTAAAATAAAAAATTTAAAAAATAAAATGATTAAAAATATCGCTAAGCTTTTGAAAATTTCAAAAGACCAAATAAACATTAAAGGTAAAACCACTGAAAAATTAGGTGTTATCGGAAAAGAAAAAGCAATAGCATGTGAAGTTATAACGTCAGTAGTAAAATATGATTAAAACTTTTAATTATTTATTTGTTACTTTTTTTGGAATAGGAACAGTAAGATTTGCTCCTGGAACAATTACTTCTCTAATTACAACTGTTCTACTTTTTAGTTTATTTCACATTTTAAATATTTCTAATAATTTAATTTTATTATTCCTATTTTTAATTTTTTTTTATTCTTTTTATGCTGTAGCTGAGTATATAAAAGAAAATGAAAACAAAGATCCTAAAGAGGTTGTTATAGATGAGGTTATAGGCCAGTCTATTCCGATTTATTTATTTGAAATAGCTCATGGTTCTGAAAAAAACTCTCAAGAGGCAGTATTTTTTTACATTTATATTTTTTTATTATTCAGGTTTTTCGACATTAAAAAACCATTTCCAATAAATATTTTCGACAAAAATTACAAGAATAGTTTTGGTGTAATTATCGATGATGTTATTGCAGGTTTATATGTTGTTTTAACTTTAATTGTTTTTATGATTATCAAGTCAAGGTTTTTTACATGAGTTTAAATAAAAAAATAGTTTCAATTCTAAAAAAGAAAAAGCTTAAATTAGCTGTGGCTGAGTCTTGTACTGGTGGACTGCTTTCAGGTTCAATTACTTCTGTTAGTGGTGCTTCTAAGGTATTTTCATTAGGTTTAATTACCTACTCCAATCAAGCTAAAATAAGTATTTTAAAAGTACCTAAAAAAATTATTCAAAAGTATGGTGCTGTTAGTGTTCAATGCTGTTTGTCTATGGTTAACAATTTAGGTAAAATTAGTAAAAGTAAACTTTGTATTTCTGTAACTGGTATCGCTGGTCCTAAAGGTGGATCTAAACAAAAACCAGTTGGTTTAGTTTACATTGGAATAAGAGTTGGAAAAAAAGTTATTGTAAATAAATGTAATTTTAAAAATAAAGGTAGGGCTTATATTCAAAAACAAACCGTAAAAAAATCTCTCAATTTACTATCAAAAATTATTAGTAACATTTAATTTTACAACCCTGAGTTTACTCTAAAAATTGAAAAAAGCTCAGATCGGGTCTATAAGTTTTTATCATATAAATTTACTATGAAAAAAAAAATTAAAAATTTTTTAAAGAAATTAATTATTATATTTAAAATTAATATACTAATTTTTGCTTCTTACACATCATCAGTTAATGCTGCGGTGCCTGTTTTTGTTGATACTTTTGATTTATCAGGACAGACTGAAGCGCCTGGTCAATTAGTTTTTAATAATGATGGAACAAAAATGTTTATTGTTGGCTATAATGTCAAAAAAGTTTTTGAATACGCATTGTCAACAGCATATGATGTTTCAACGGCCTCGATTACAGCTAATTACAGTGTATCAGCAAAAGAAACTGCCCTTAATGCTGTAGCTTTTAATCCTGATGGGACTAAAATGTTTATTACAGGTTCTGCCTCTGATAAAATACATCAGTATAGTCTAAGTACAGGTTTTGATTTATCGTCAACAGTAACATTTGTTAAATCTAGTGTTTCTATTACTACTCAAGAAGGAAATCCTGAAGTCATTTTATTTAATGATGATGGTACGAAAATTTATATAACTGGAAGAGTTTCTGATGCTGTTCATGAATACGATTTAGGATCTGCGTACGATGTAGGGTCATTAACACTAGTGACGAGTTTTTCAATGAGTAGTGAGACAAACATTACTGAAGGAATGTCTTTTAACGATGACGGTACAAAATTATTCATGAATGATTTACAATTTGATAAAGTTTTTCAATATTCTTTATCAACAGCTTACTCATTTGAATCTACGGTTACATTAGAAGGTAGTTTTAGTATAGCGGATCAAGAAAGCCATTCGCAATACGTAGCTTTCAATAATGATGGAACTAAAATGTATATTGTTGGTAATAATGGAGATGATATAACCGAATATTCTCTTAGTTGTGCATTCAATGTATTAGATACTTCTTGTAGTTCTTCTAGTTCGTCTTCATCAAATTCTGATCCAACATCTGACAGTGATGTTGTTGGATCTATAAAAACTAGTACTAAATTATCAAACAATGTCATTACTCATTCTATTAATTCAATTTCAAATCGATTAAGTTATCTCAGATATAATAGTTCTAATGAAAATTTATCTAATCAAAATATTAATTTAGATTTTGGGAATCCTATGTTTGCATCTATGTATGATGCATCACCTGTCTCAAAAAAACTAAATGAGTCTTTGTCAAAAAATAAGCTGCCCGATGGCTGGTCGATGTGGAATGAGGGAACAATTAGTCTGAGTAAATTATTGGATGACAATACTAAAAAAGATATATTATCAAATAATTTTACTATTGGTTTTGATAAAAAAATAAATGATAACGACATAAAAGGATTTGCTTTTCAAGTAGGTTATAGCGATATAGAAGTTGGAAAAAACGGCACCGGATCTGACAGCTTAAATTATAACTTCTCAATTTATAGAACTAGGCCACTAGAGAACAATAATTATTTTGAGAGTCTTTTTGGCATTGGATTAATTAAAAATGATCTAACAAGAGTTAATGGAAGCAATGTTCTTTCGGGAAATAGAAATGATAAACAATTATTTGGATCAGTAAATTTAAATAAACCAATTAAAAAAAACAATTATACTCTAACCCCCTCAGCTAAAATAGATTTTGGTTATACATTTTTAGATAGCTTTTCAGAAGAAGGTACTAATGCATTGAGGTTTTCTAGCCAAGAAATAGAAACGGGGATAGCTTCTTTAGGCGTAAAGTTTGATGGATTGACCAATTTCAATAATAGTAAAATCAAACCTTTTGGATCATTAGAGTATGGGTATGATTTTACAGAAATATCGACAGCAAAATTAAGTTACATTTCCGATACAAGTACTACTTATTCTTATAATCAAAATGATAATTCAAATCATGTATTTACCTCAAAAATAGGTTTTGACTATTCTTTTAAAAACAATCTAAATATTTTTAGTAATTACAATAGAACACAAAGAAGTTCCTCAAATCATACTGATTCAGTAAATCTTTCGCTTAACTTTAAGTCAAAACGAGAAACAGAATATGCTATGTCACTTGGCGGATCTGAGGATTTGTCTGCTGGTTTAAATGTAGCTAAAAAATTAAATGGATTTGATCTAAAATTAAATTTAGATCAATCATTTGAGAACGCCTCTAATAAAAACGCTCTCGTTTCTTTATCTACTGAATTTTAAATAGGATACCTGAATTCTGGATTGACAATTATATCTATAAGATGAAAAGTAAAACTATTGAGCAACAAGAATAAACAAAGAGGTTTTAAATAGAAAAAAAATTTAAAGGTTTATGTAAATAAAGCCTTAGAACTAATTCATAATTTTCTCTAATATTTGAGCTGTCAAAATATTTACTAAGAAGAAGATTGCTATCACGTCAATGTAAAGTAAAAAAACTAATCTATTTCTAAATCTTCTTCTTCTAAGAATTTTAGGTTTATCAGGGCTAAAATCCTCTTTTTTATTTGATTTAAAATCGTAGGAAAATTTCCAATAATTTGTATCTGTCTCGTTTGGATCTCCAGTATTGAAATATTTAATATACTCTACTAAATACCACCAAAAAACTACGAAGATTATTATGAGAGATATAGTACCAATCATTACTTATATAGTTCTAAAGCTCTTTTTTCAAAAGCGTCTGCGATTTTACTCAAACCAAAATTGAAGGATCTTTTCATTATAGCATTTAACAAGTTATTTTTTAATTCAAAATCAATATCAAATTCAAGTTGTGTAGAATTATTAACTTCTTTAAACTTCCACTCATTTTTTAAATGAGTAAGAGGTCCATCAATATTTGTAACTAAAATTTTATCTTTTTCCTTATAGTAATGGACTAAGCTTGTATAAGTCTCATTTATTATGCTTTTGCCAACTTTTAAATCAGCTTTAATTTCGACTAAATCACTACTCTCTTTTTTTGTATGGACTTTGCCACTTAAACACCAAGGCACAAACTCAGGATACTTTTCAATATCAAGAACCATTTCAATTAATTGATTTTTTTTACAGGGTATAATTTTTTTTATAGATGCGGATGACATTCAAGCTGTCTATTTCTTGTGTCTTGAAGTTTTTTAAAATCTTCATCAGCATGATATGAGGATCTAGTTAAAGGTGACGAAGAGACTAATAAAAAACCTTTTGTTTTTGCTATCCTTTCAAACTCTTTAAATTCTTGTGGAGTATAATATTTAGACAAAGGATGATGTTTCGGTGAGGGCTGTAAGTATTGACCTATAGTAATAAAATCCACTTCGGCAGATCTTAAATCATCCATAACTTGAATAACCTCCTCTTTATTTTCTCCTAAACCAACCATAATTCCAGATTTTGTAAAAACTTTTTTGTTAAATTTTTTTGCATTCTTAAGTAATTCTAATGAAGCAAAATATCTAGCTCCTGGTCTAACCGTAGTGTAAAGTCTTGGAACAGTTTCGATATTGTGATTAAAGACATCAAGACCAGCTTCTAAAATTTTTTTATATGAATCTCCCTTTCTTAAAAAATCTGGAGTTAAAACTTCAATTGATGTATGGGGATTCATTTCTCGAGTGGCTTCAACGACTTTAAAAAAATGTTCTGATCCGCCGTCTTCTAGGTCGTCCCTATCGACAGATGTAATTACAACATGTTTTAAATTTAAATTTTTTACAGCTTTTGCAATTTTTAAAGGTTCAAAAATATCAAGAGCTTTTGGCTTTCCAGTTTTTACATCACAGAAAGCGCAAGCTCTAGTACAAGTATCTCCCATAATCATAAAAGTGGCATGTTTTTTGCTCCAACATTCCGTAATATTAGGACAATTAGCTTCTTGGCAAACAGTTACTAAATTATTTTGATTAACAACTTGTTTGGTTTGAAAAAAAACTTGAGAGTCTACAATCTTCGATCTAATCCATTCTGGCTTTCTTTTAATTGGATTGAAAGGTTTATTAACTTTTTCCGGATGTCTTTTGTTTCTATCTATCATTTTAGTTTAATAATTATTTCTTCTTTTTTTCCAAATTTTAATTTCTCTCTATATAGTGTTTCTACGTAATCAAGATTTAGGTTGGTTGATAAAAGTTTATTTTTTTTTTCAAATTCATTTAATTTTTCAGATAGTATATTTTTTTTTTCAACTAAATTCTTATGTTTTTTTTCTTTCTCATAATAAGAAATTAAACCTCTTTCACCACCAATCATATTTGTTGCAATGTATAAAGTTAATAGAATATTTAATAGCAGTAATTTCTTTTTTGTTAAAAAGTTAAAAAGTCTCATATTTAAATTTTAGCCATTTTTGGCTGATTTCCAAGCCTCTCTTCTATTCTTAAAAGCCTATTATATTTAGCAACCCTCTCTGATCTAGCTAAAGAACCTGTTTTTATTTGAGAAGAATTAGTCGCAACTGCTAAATCAGCAATAAAAGTATCTTCTGAGTCGCCAGATCTATGAGAAATTATTGTTTTAAAATTGTTATCTTTGGCAAGTTTTATTGTTTCAAGTGTTTCACTTATAGTTCCTATCTGATTTGGTTTTATTAAAATAGTGTTAGCAGATTTTTCTTTAATTCCTTTTTCTAGCCTTTTTTTGTTCGTAACAAATAAATCATCTCCGACAATTTGGGCTTTAATTTTCTGAGTTAAATTTTTCCAATTTTCCCAATCGTCTTCTGAAAAAGGATCTTCAATAGATTTTATTGGATATTTTTTTACAAGATCTAAAAAATATTGAACATTTTTTGGAACCTTAAGCTCATTTGCTGCTACATCTAAACAAATTGATACATCCTTGCCTGGATCAAATCCTGATGTGGAAATTGAATTTATAATTACTTCTATAGCCTCTTCATCAGATCGAAGGGATGGTGCAAATCCACCTTCGTCGCCTACACTTGTAGAAATTTTTTTTCTTTCTAGATCTTTTTTTAAATTTTGAATAACCAAGAAAGACATTTGCATACATTCTGCGAAATTCTTTGCGCCATCTGGTCTAATCATAAACTCTTGAATTTCAAGTGAATTATTAGCATGAGCACCTCCATTAATAATATTCATTAAAGGATAAGGCATACAAAAAGATTTATTTTCATTTTTAATATATTCATAAATTTCTTTTTTTGAAAATTTTGCGGCAGCTTTTAAATTTGCAATTGAAACTGCTAAAATAGAATTTGCTCCTAGGTTTGACTTGTTTTCTGTGCCATCTAAACTTATTAAAATTTTATCAATCTCACTTTGATTAGTTGAATCTTTATTTTGTAATACTTTAGAAATTTTATTATTTATGTTTTTTACAGCACTAAAAACACTTTTATCAAAATAATCTTTATTTTTATCTCTAAGCTCATGAGCTTCATAGCGACCTGTAGAAGCCCCAGATGGCACTATTGAGTTACCAATTGTACCGTCTTGTAAAATTATCTCGGCCTCAACTGTAGGGTTGCCTCTGCTATCAAAGACTTGTCTGCCTTTTACACTTTTTATTTTTGACATTTTATTTAACTAACTTATCGATTTCAGTTAATTTTTTTAATAAACCTTTTAATTCATTAAGTGGAACCATATTAGGTCCGTCTGAAGGAGCGTTATCTGGATCTTCATGAGTTTCTATAAATATTGCACCAACTCCAACTGCTATTGCAGCCCGGGCTAAATGAGGAACAAATTCTCTTTGGCCTCCACTTTTTTCACCCATGCCCCCTGGTTGTTGAACTGAGTGAGTTGCATCAAAAATTATTGGAAAACCAAATTTTGACATTATTGGCAAAGCTCTCATATCTGAAACAAGTGTATTATATCCAAAACTAGCTCCTCTCTCAGTTATTAGTATGTTTTTGTTCCCTGAGTCTTCTATTTTTTTTATAACATTTGCCATATCCCAAGGAGCTAAAAATTGTCCTTTTTTAACATTAATTATTTTTCCTGTTTTTGCTGCGGCTATTAACAGATCAGTTTGTCTGCATAAAAATGCTGGAATTTGTAAAACATCTACATGATTTGCTACTAATGAACATTGTTCAGCTGTATGGACATCAGTTAAAACTGGTACACCCACCTCTTTTCTTAGTTTGTCAAAAATAGGTAACGATTTATCTAATCCTAAACCTCTTTTTCCTTTAAGACTTGTTCTGTTGGCTTTATCAAAAGATGTTTTATAAATTAAATTTATACCTAAAGCACTTGTAATATTTTTTAATTCGGTAGAAATTTTCATTGCGTGTGTCTCGCTTTCAAGCTGGCATGGGCCAGCTATTAAAGTGAAAGGTTTATCATTTCCTATTTCAAAATTATTACATTTTACTTTTTGATTTGTCATTTTTTTGAATAATTTTTTGCAGCCTTTATAAAAGAAGAGAATAATGGATGCGGAGTTAAAGGTCTAGATTTAAATTCAGGATGAAACTGAACCCCTATAAACCAGGGGTGATCGTTTAATTCGACAATTTCTGGTAATTTATTATCTGGAGATAGACCTGAAAAAATCATACCTTTATCCTCAAATTTCTCTTTATAATTAATATTAACTTCATATCTGTGACGATGTCTTTCATTTATTTTTAAGGAATTATATATTTTGCTTACCTTTGTGTCTTTTTTAAGTCTAGCTTCATAACTACCTAAACGCATAGTCCCACCCAAATTTTTGTCAGTCCCTTTTATTAATTTTCCATCTTTTGTCCATTCACTCATCAAGCCAACGACTGAAGCTTTGGAGGGACCAAATTCGCTAGAAGTTGCGTTTTTAATATTTAACTTGTTTCTAGCAAATTCAATTACTGCCATTTGCATTCCAAAACATATACCTAGAAATGGAATATTATTTTTTCTTGCAAAATTAATGGCTGCTATTTTTCCTTCAGTGCCCCTTTTACCAAAACCGCCCGGTATGAGTATTCCTGATGCATCTTTCAATTTATTTTTTATTTCACTTGGTTTAAGTTTGTCTGATTCAATTCTTATTAAATTAACTTTTAAATTATTATCAATACCTCCATGGGTTAAGGCTTCATCCAAAGATTTATAAGCGTCTTTTAATTCAACATATTTTCCTATAATTGCAATATGAACAATATTTTTTGTGTTTAAAACAAGATTTGTAATTTTTTTCCATGGTTTTAAATTGACTTTGCTTTTTGATTTAATCTTAAAAAATTTTAAAACTCTCTCATCTAATTTTTCCTTATTAAAACTTATGGGTGCTTCATAAATAGTTTTAACGTCAACTGTTTCTATTACATCTTCAATTGCAACATTGCAAAATAAAGAAATTTTCTTTCTTTGATCTAATGGAATAGATCTCTCAGATCTGCAGATTATAATATCAGGTTGGATACCAATACTCCTTAATTCTTTAACAGAGTGTTGAGTTGGTTTGGTTTTTATTTCATCTGAAGCCTTCATATATGGGACTAAAGTTAAATGAATAAATAAGGTACTTTTCCTCCCTACTTCATTAGAAAACTGCCTAATAGCCTCTAAGAATGGAAGGCTTTCAATATCACCGACTGTTCCGCCAATTTCACAAATTACAAAATCCTCTTTTGCAACATCATTTTTAATAAACTCTTTTATTCTGTTTGTAATATGCGGAATGACTTGAACAGTTTTACCTAAATATTTACCTTGACGCTCTCTTTTAAGAACATCATTATAAATTTTTCCTGTTGTAATATTATCGGATCTTTTTGCGGATATGCCAGAAAATCTCTCGTAATGACCCAGGTCTAAATCAGTTTCGGCACCATCATCTGTTACATAAACCTCTCCATGTTGAAATGGACTCATTGTCCCTGGGTCTACATTTAAATAAGGATCTAATTTTCTAATTCTTACTTTATACCCCCTTGATTGTATTAAATAAGCTAGTGAAGCAGATGACAATCCTTTTCCTAAAGATGAAACCACGCCGCCAGTAACGAAAATGTATCGCGCCATGGAAGTATGTTATATCCGATAATATTATAAAAAAAAAGTTTTTTATTTATTAGACTCTGGTATTTGAGGCAAACCTGTGTCTTGGCTTTCTTCAAGTTCTAAAACTGATTGGGTCTTACGAATTTCATCTCTATTAATTGCAACCAAAACAATACTGCAAATTATAAATAATGAGGCAATTATAGCTGTTAATTTTGTTAAGAAAGTACCAACCGATCTTGCAGACGTGAAATTATCTTGTGAAACACCTAACCCCAAAGCACCACCTTCTGATCTTTGCAACAAGACTACGACAACTAAAATAATTGCAAGTATAATATTTATGACAACAATTATGC